>CACWVN010000111.1 GCA_902764285.1 uncultured Eubacteriales bacterium | reverse complement strand
CAAAAAACGCAGGATATTCCCCATATTGCTGGCTGTCATTCTCAGCCTGACGCTTCTGTTCTCCATGCTGCCCGTTTTCGCGCAGGAGGGAGACGACCCTGCGCCCGTGGCTGACCCCGAGCCCGTGGCCGCGCCCGAGCCGGAACCGGAGCCCGAGCCGGAACCGGAGCCCGAGCCGGAACCGGAGCCCGAGCCGGAACCGGAGCCCGAACCGGAACCCGAGCCGGAACCGGAGCCCGAACCGGAACCGGAGCCCGAGCCCGAGCCGGAACCCGAGCCGGAACCCGAGCCGGAACCCGAGCCGGAGCCCGAGCCGGAACCCGAGCCTGAGCAGCCGGGCGCCGAAGACCAGTCCGGGAGCGAGAACGCCGACGGGGGCGAGCAGGCCGTGCTGTCGGAGCCGCTGGATCCCGCGCCGGTACTCATCGCGCAGATCGCCTACGGCGGGCTTACGGAAAAGCGCATGAGCTATAAGCCCGACAAGGAGACCATCATCGCGGAACTGGAAACTGAGGCCGACGCACAGCTGACCGACAGCCAGCTGGCCAAGCTGACGCTCGCGTGGGATTGCGCGGATTATGATTCCGATAAGACGGCATATGTGTTCACATCCACCCAGGTCGGCGATACCGTATACGGTCTGGCCGACGGCGTCGCCATGCCCACCTTTACGCTGACGATCGCCGACGATGTTTACGGCGATTACACCTATCGCCTGAACCCGGCGGGCGAAGCGACCATCACCGGCTGGAACGGCACGGAGACGGATCTGGTCGTGCCGGACAAATTCGATGATTACCCGGTCGTCTATGTCGCCGCGAACGCCTTTGCGGACAAGGCCGATCTGGTCAGCCTGCAGATTCCCGCGGGCGTCAAGGCCATCGGCGGCGGCGCCTTCTCCGGCTGCCCGAAGCTGGAGACGCTGGTCCTGCCGGATTCGCTGGAATCCGACGTGCCCGGCGACGCCGTCAGCGGCGACGACGCGCTGACGGCCATGATCCTGTCCACCAGCCTGGAATCCAGGCTGACTGCGGCCAACACGGTGGCGCGCACGATCGTGATCGACCCTGAAACCGATCCGCCCACCGAAAAGACCTACACCGCGAAGCTGCCCATGGACGCCACCGATATCTGGGTGAACGCGTCCACCTTCACCCTCGCCTGCGATTATACCATTCCCGCGGAGCACGGCATCGCCATCGCCAAGGGCGCGGCGCTGCGGGTGGACGCCGGCGCGACGCTGACGGTTTCCGGCGGCGTGGACAACAAGGGAACGCTGACGAACGCGGGCACCATCGTCAACTGCGCGAACGCCATCACCGGCGGGCAGCCGCAGAACGAAGAGGGCGGCGCGGTGAAGACCGACCACACCTGGAGCGGCGGCAAGTGCGCCGTTTGCAGCGCGGCCCAGCCCGCGGCGACGCCCACGCCCACGCCCGCGCCCAGCGCCACGGCGGAAGCCAGCCCTTCGCCCGCGCCCAGCGCCACGGCCGGCACCGGCGGATCGGGCAAAACCGAGATCAAGGCGCTGACGGTGGTTTATTCCGGCGCCGACGTGACCAAGGTGTACGACAAGACGCGCAACGTCAATACCATCACCAACATCCCCAAGAAGAGCGCGTTCTCCCTGTCCGGCGTCGCGCCGGGGCACAGCGTGAAGATCGACAAGGTGACGCTGGTGGCCTTTGACGCCCCTGAAGCCGGCCGCCGCGAGGTGACCGTGCGGGTGACGCTGAAGGGCGAGGAAGCGGGCCTGTACACGGTGGATGAATTTACGATCCCCGGCGTCATCACGCCCAGGCCGCTGGTGATCAAGGAGCCGACCGTCGACCCCAACAAGAAAAACCCGCTGATCAAGGTGTTCGGCGCGAAGGACCCGACGCCTATTCCCGGCGTCATCCGAAAGGGCGACGTGAAGAAAGGCGACGAAGGCTTTGTCAAGGGCGCCCTGTCGAGGGAACCCGGCGAGGCCGTCGGCCGCTACAGGGTGCTGGCCGGAACGGTGGATGCTGGCAGCAATTATGAAGTCCAGCTCCAGGAATACTATCTGACCATCATGCCCAAGAACATCAACAGCACCGACGTGGGCCTGGTGACGATCGGCAACCAGCGCTATACCGGCAAGCAGGTCAAGCCCGCCGTGACGCTGCGCTACGGCACCGAGACGCTGGTGGAGAACAAGGATTTCATCGTCACCTACAAGGACAACATCGAACCCGGCACCGCCACCGTGCTGATCACGGGCATCGGCAACTACACCGGCGAGCGCAAGACCTCGTTCCGGATCATCAACATCACCTCCGGCGTGGTGTTCTCCGGTTTCGCCGGCGGTTCTTCGGGCGATTACAGCTATGATTTCGACGGCGAAGGCGAATTTGAGGATATGGAGGATCTCGACGGCGAAGGCGATGCCGGGGACGACGATCTGGACGAGGCCGGCAGGCTGATGCTGGAGGAGGACGATTTCGGCCCGATCCTGTTCGACGCGTTCGACGATCCCCAGGAGTTCACCCACTTCGTGGAGGAAAAAGAGGACGGGACGCGGGAGCTGACAATCATCGCCAACCCGATGATCGACCCCGAATCCGGCGAGGAGATGCCTCTGGGCGAGGATGAAGCGCGCCGGCAGTACGACCAGCTGCACCTGCGCATATCCCCCGATCTCGCGGCGTCGCTGCGGGAACAGAACTATACCGCCATCCTCTACCGGCTGGAGGACGCCGTATTGCGCATCCCGCTGGAGAACCTGGTCGAGAACATCCCGCTGGAGCCGGAGGAGGAGGAACCCGAGGAGGGCAACCCCGCCGTCGTGCTGGAAAAGGGATCGGACGACGAGGAAACCGTGGAAATCGAAGGCAGCCTGGATCCCGAGGTGCTGGAGGCCGAGGACGAAGCGATCGACGGGTTTGAGACCGAGGACGACGACGACCGCCCCGTGATGCGCGTGGAGTGCTACGATTTCTGCATCGAACAGGCCCCCCGGATGCTGCTTTCCGACCGGGAGCAGCAGGCGCTGGAGGACCGCGAGCCGCTCGCCCCGATCTATTGGCTGCGGATCCGGGCGGTTCCCTTCGAAGATGAATCCGACGATTTCATCGAACCGGAGGTGGATGTAGAGGACGAGGAATCCGACAAGATGGAATTCGGCAACGGCACCGTCAGCCTGGTCGATCTGCCGGCGTATCCGGCGGGCGTGACGCTGAGCGTGCTGCTCTCCGGCGATCCGGAGACCGAGCCCGAGAACGCCGACGCGCTGTACGTCTCCCGGATCGACGATCCCGAGGACGCCGATATCATCGATATCGCGCCCGCGGCGTTCGGAACGATCGACGACCAGCTGTACGCCGAAATCATCCCGGCGGGCGACGGCCTGTACGCGACGACCGTGCTCGCGCCGGATGAAGAGGCGGCGCCTGACGCGGAATAATCGGACAAATAGAAGCGCCTGCGATGCAAATCGCAGGCGCTCCGTTTATGCGGCGGGAAGGGAATCCGTCAATCCCTGACGATGGCGGCGAGGATGACCAGGTCGGTATCGCCGGTGTTTTCCACGGCGTGACCGTGGCCGCTGAACGTGGCCATGGAATCGCCCTCGCTGACGTAGTATTCCCTGTCGTCGTCGCGCACGCGGCCGTAGCCTTCGATGAAATAGAACAGCTCCGTCTCGTTTTCATGCACATGGTAGCCGATGGACGCGCCGGGCACCAGCGTCAGCACCGAAAACAGCCGCATCTTCGCAGGCAGCTGCGCGGAAAGCTCCGCGATGTTCACCTGTTTCTTGCCGCCGCGCATGAATTCGCGCACGCCGTGCACCTGTTCTTCCCTGCGGGTGATCATGGAAATGCCCCCTTTGCCTGCCGGATCGATCTGGCCTCGCCATCATTATAGTATGGCTTGCGCCGGTTTACAAGTAAAATCTATTTGTCACGCCGGCCGTTCCGGAGCGGGGCCCGCCGCGGCGTCCGGTTTTTCCGGCTCCCTTGCCGTCCGTCGATCGGATTTTACATGATTGCGTATGCAGCCCGCGTATTATCGTGCTATAATGCCCGTGTCGGCATCCTTTGAGCCGAACGCGGTTTCCCGCCCCCCATTTCGTAGGGTATCTTTGAGGAACTCGAACGGAGGAAATAGAAAATGAAGAAGCTTTCCACCCGCAATTTCGTGCTGATCGCTCTGCTCATCGGCGTGCTGGTCGTGCTGGGCTATGTGAACATCCCGCAGCCCGCGGGCCTGTCGATCACCTTCAATATGATTCCCATGGCCATCGCGGCCATGGCCATCGGCCCCGTGGGCGGCGCCATCGTCGGCGGCGCGTTCGGCCTGATCAGCTTCCTGCAGTGCTTCGGCATCTGCGGCTATTCCGGCATGGGCACGGTGCTGGCAAGCATCAACCCGTTCCTGGCCTTCGTGCAGCGGTTCTTCCCGCGGCTGATCGACGGCGTGCTGCTGGGCTACATCTTCCGGCTGTTCTGGAACCGGCTGCGCATGAACATCTCTTTCAGCTGCGCCGTCACCGGCTTCATGGCCGCGTTTCTGAACACGCTTATGTTCATGACTTCGCTGATCTGGATCTTCGGCAACACCGTCTACATGCAAGAAAAGATGGCGGGCCGCGGCATGATGGCGTATATCGTCGCGACGGTGGGCGTCAACGGCGTGGTGGAGATCGCCGTCTCCACGGTGCTGTGCGCCGCCGTCGGATACGCGCTGTACAAGGCGGGCTTCATCGCCGGCCGAAAGTAATACTGCTTCCATTGGATTCGGAGGGCGTTTTCCATGATTCTGACGCTGGATATCGGCAACACCAACATGAAAACGGGGCTGTTCGCCGCCGTGGACGATGCTTCGGATCAATCCGAGCAGTCGGCGGAGCTGGCCGCGAATCCCCGCATCTCGCGCCTCAAGGGCCTGGAAATGCGGCAGTACTGGCGCCTGGCCACCAACCGCAACCGCACCTCCGATGAATACGGCATGGCGCTGATGAACCTTCTGAAGCACCACGGGATCGATCCCGGACAGATCGAAGGCATCATGATGTCGTCGGTGGTGCCGCAGATCAATTTCACCATCGAGCACATGTGCCGGAACTATTTCGGCATGGAGCCGATGAAGATCGAGCCCGGCGTGAAGACCGGCATCAACATCAAATACGAAAACCCGCGGGAGCTGGGCAGCGACCGAATCGCCAACGCCGTCGCCGCCTACGAGCTCTACGGCGGACCCTGCATCACCATCGATTTCGGCACGGCCACGTCCTTCGGCGCGATCTCCGCGAAGGGCGAATTCCTGGGCGGCGCCATCTGCCCCGGGCTGAAGCTGGCCGCCGACGCGCTGACGGAGAACACCGCCAAGCTGCCCCGGTTTGAACTGGTCAAGCCCGAAAGCGCCATCGGGCGCACCACCGTGGCCAACATGCAGGCGGGCATCGTCTACGGCTACATCGGCCAGATCAAATATCTGGTGAACCGCATGAAGCGCGAGATGAACGTGCCGGATATCAAGGTGATCGCCACCGGCGGCCTGGCCGTGCTGGTGGCGGGGGAATCCAGCGTGATCGACGTGATGGACGGCCTTTTGACGCTGAAGGGCCTGTGTCTGATCTACGAAAAGAACAAGGACCGCTGACCGGTCCGAAGCGGCCGGAACCGCGGCCGGACAGCCTGCCCCTCGGTTTGAACGGGCAGGCTGTCCGCGTATCAGCGGCGTTCACAGGAGGGCGGCATGTCCAAATTCGAAGGCATCGTGGAAGAGATCGTGTTCCGCAACGACCAGAACGGCTGGACGGTGGCGTCCATTCGCCTGGACGGCGACAAAAAGCGCATCAGCGCCGTGGGCGTCATGCCCTTTTTGTCCGCCGGCGAGCACGCGGTCTTCGACGGCGAGCTGGCCGAGCACAGGGATTACGGCCGGCAGATCAGGGTTTCCTCCTACGAGACCACCCGGCCGGAGACGAAGTCCGGCGTCGAGCGGTTCCTGGGCTCCGGGCTGATCCGCGGCGTGGGCCCGGCGACGGCGAAGCTGATCGTGGAATACTTCGGCGCTCGGGCGCTGGACGTGCTGGAGAGCGCGCCGGAGCGGCTGACGGAGGTGCCGGGCATCGGCCCGAAGAAGGCGGCGATGATCGCCGAATCCTTCGCCGAGCACAACGGCATGCGCAACACGCTGATCTTCCTGCAAAATTACGGGCTGACGCCGGCGCTGTCCATGAAGGTGTACAAGGCCTTCGGCGACGCCACCGAGCGCGTGCTGCGGGCCAATCCCTACCGGCTGGTGGACGAGATCGAGGGCGTGGGCTTCCGCACCGCCGATGACATCGCCATGAGCCTGGGCTTTGCCCGGGAATCGGAATTCAGGCTGCGCAGCGGCATCCGCTACGTGCTGTCGGAGGCCGCCAACGGCGCGGGCCACGTCTACCTGCCCATGCCGGTGCTGGCGCGGCGGGCCGCGGCGATCCTGGAGGCCGGCGAGGAGCTGGTGGAGAACGCCCTGCGCGCTCTGATGCTGGAGGACGCGCTGATCGCCGAACCCGTCGACGACGAGACCGCCGTGTACCTGCCGCGGTTCCACCGGGCGGAGTGCGAAACGGCGCGGCTGCTTTTGCGGCTGCGGGACGGCGTGCGCCCGGCGAAGCTGTCGGAGCGCGAGGCGCTTTCGCAGATCGACGGATACGAGCGCGACGCGGGCGTTCAGCTGTGCGCCGAGCAGCGCCAGGCGGCGCTGGCCGCCGTGCGCGAGGGCATCATCATCATCACCGGCGGCCCCGGCACCGGCAAGACGACCTCCATCAACCTGATCATCCGGCTGCTGCGGCGGCTGGGCGGGGTGGAGCTGTGCGCGCCCACGGGCCGCGCCGCCAAGCGCATGAGCGAGGCGGCCGGCTGCCCGGCGCAGACGATCCACCGGCTGCTGGAGTACAGCGGCGAGAGCCAGGGCTTCGGCCGGGACGAGGACAACCCGCTGGACGCCGACGCGGTGATCGTCGATGAGATGAGCATGGTGGACATCTTCCTGATGCGCTCGCTGCTGGCGGCGCTGCGCCCGGGCACGCGGCTGGTGCTGGTGGGCGACGTGGACCAGCTGCCCAGCGTGGGCGCGGGCAACGTGCTGCGGGATCTGATCGATTCCGGCGCGGTGCCGGTGGTGCGCCTGACGGAGATCTTCCGCCAGGCCGGGCAGAGCCAGATCGTGCTGAACGCCCACCGCATCAACCGCGGCGAATACCCCGAGATCCGCACCAAGGGCACCGATTTCTTCCTCGAACGCCGGCAGACGCCCGGCGCGGCGGCGGAATCGGCCGTGGCGCTGGTGAAGACGCGGCTGCCGAATTACATGGGGCTGGACGGTGATGGCCCCGATGAAGCGCGGCGACGCGGGCGTGTACGCGCTGAACGCGCTGCTGCAGGCGGCGCTGAACCCGCCGCGCAAGGGCGCGGAGGAGCTGGCCCACGGCGCGTCGACGTTCCGCCGGGGTGACAAGGTGATGCAGGTGCGCAACAACTATGACCTGGAATGGCGGCGCGGCGGCGAAACCGGCGGCGGCGTGTTCAACGGGGACATCGGCTATATCATCGCCGTGGACCGCCGCGAGCGCGCGCTGACGGTGGAATTTGACGACGGCCGCGTGGCGGAATACGATGAATCGCTGCTGGACGACCTGGAGCTGGCCTACTGCATGTCGGTGCACAAGAGCCAGGGCAGCGAATTCGAGGCCGTGGTGCTGCCGCTGATCAGCGGCCCGCCGATGCTGATGACCCGCAACCTGCTGTACACCGCCGTCACCCGCGCGCGGCGGCTGGTGGTCATCGTGGGGCGCGAAGACTGCGTGCGCGCCATGGTGGACAACAACCACATCGCCCGCCGGTACAGCGCGCTGGACCGGCGTCTGGGGGCCGGACGATGACGGAAAAGACGGAGCGGCTGGGTCTGGCGGCGCTGAAGCTGGTGTATCCCACCCGGGCGGTCTGCATGGGCTGCGATTCCCAGGCGGGTTTCGACCGGGAATGGCTGTGCGACGATTGCCGGATGGAGCTGGCGAAGCGCTGGGTGGGCGCGGCGCCGCCGCCGAAGGACAGCGGCATCGACGGCGCGGCCTTCGCCTACCTTTACGGCGGCCCGGCGGGCGGCATGGTGCGGCAGTTGAAATACCAGGGCGTCAGGCGGCTGGCGGACCCGATGGCCCGGGCCATGGCCTCCGCGCTGGCGCTGATCCAGCCCACCGGCGCGGAGTGCGTCGTGCCCGTGCCCATGCATCCGAAGCGGCTGCGGCAGCGCGGTTTCAACCACGCGGCGCTGCTGGCGGAAAAGCTGGGCGGGCTGGCGAGCCTGCCGGTATGCGAAGCGCTCGCGCGCGTCCGCAACACGCCCCAGCAGGCGCGGCTCTCCGATGAGGAGCGCCTTAAGAACCTGACCGGCGCCTTCGCCCTGGCGCAGCCGGTGGCGGGCAGGCGCCTGCTGCTGGTGGACGACGTTTGCACCACCGGCGCGACTGCCGCCGGCTGCGCGCAGGCGTTGAAGGAAGGCGGCGCGGCGGCGGTGTATCTCGTGTGCTTCGCCGCGGCGAATAACGGGGAGGACAGGGTATGACGGGTTCGATCGAACTTCTCCCGAGGGAGAAATGGAAGGGCGTTCCCATTCCGCTGGCCTACACCAGCGAGGAATACTATGACATCGCCATGCGCCCGACGGCGAATGGCTGCGACATCGCCATCGCAAAGAAGCGGTTCGAGGCGCCGTTTACCCACCGGCCCGAGGACGGCGACTGCCCGGACGGCCTGTACGCGGACTGGTGGGAGAAGGCCGAGGCCTACGGCGTCGCCGACGGGGACGCGCTGCTGGCGGTCATCGAGGTGTGCCCGGAGGAGTGGTCGAATCGGATGATGGTCACGGAGCTGTTCGTCGCGCCGGAGCTGCGCGGACAGGGCTGGGGGCGGCGGCTGATCGAACTGGTCAAGGCGATCACCGTGGAACGGGGCTTCCGCGCGCTGATGCTGGAGACCCAGTCCAGCAACGTCAACGCCGTGGATTTCTACCGGCACATGGGCTTTGAACTGATCGGCTTCGACACCTGCTGCTACACCAACCGCGATATCGAGCGCCGCGAGGTGCGCCTCAACATGGGCTGGTTCCCGGAAAATGACAGGAACCCGGGGAACGGCTGAACCCCGAAACGCCGTCCGACGGCAGCTGCGGGCTGCCGGGGAAGAATCGATAACTGCATGGAGGTCGCTATGGAACACATCACCAGCGCGAAGAATCCGACGATCCGCGAGCTGAAGTCGCTCTCGACCCGCAAGGGCCGCGAGGAAACCGGGCGGTTTCTGGTGGAAGGGGAAGTGATGATCGAAGAGGCGCTGAAGTGCGGCCTGGCGATCCATGATGTGCTGGCCGACGAGGCGCACGCTGCCTTCGCCGAGGGTCTGGCGGCGCGCAACGCGCGGGTGTACGCCGTGCCGCGGAGCCTGCTGGAGGGCGTGTGCGAGACGAAGACGCCGCAGGGCGTCTGCGCGTCCTTCGACGTGCCCGCACCGCTGGCGCCGGAATCGGCGCCGGCGCGGATCGCGGCGCTGGACGGCGTGCAGGACCCGGGCAACGTGGGCACCATCTGGCGCACCGCCGACGCCGCCGGGTTCCAGGCCGTGCTGTTCGGCCCGGGCTGCGCCGATCCGCTGTCGCCGAAGGTGCAGCGCGCGGCGATGGGCTCCGGGTTCCGGGTGCCGTTCATGGCGGCGGACGACCTGCCCGCGGCGCTGGCGGCGCTGAAGGCGCGGGGATGGACGGTGATCGCGAGCGACCTGCGCGGGCAGGATTTCTACCGCCGGCCCGATCCCGGCGAACGGTTCGCGCTGGTGATCGGCAACGAGGCCCGCGGCATCTCCGACGCCGTGCGCGAAACCGCATCCATGCTGGTGAAGCTGCCGATGCGCGGCGGCGCGGAATCGCTGAACGCCGCCGTCGCCGCGGGGATCATGATGTATGAGTTGATGAGGGAGCAGGCAGTAGGGAGCAGGCAGTAGGGAGTAGGCAGTAGGGAGTAGGAGAAAGACATCAGGGAGCAGGACGACGTCCTGCTCCCTGATGCTTTACGGCTTTGCGTGCGGCCGGAAGATCAGCGCGTTCAAAAGCCCGAACACCACCGCGGCGGTGATGCCCGCGGCGGTGCGCGTGATGCCGCCGGTGAACGCGCCCCAGAAGCCGTACTTGTTCACGGCCTCGATGGCGCCCATCGCCAGCGAATATCCGAAGCCCGTCAGCGGCACCGTGGCGCCGGCGCCGGCGAAATCCACCAGCGGCTTGTAAACGCCCGCCGCCGTCAGCACCACGCCCGATACCACGAAGATCACCAGGATCCGGGCATTGGTCAGCTTCGTGCGCAGGATCAGCAGCTGGCCGATGTCGCAGATCAGCCCGCCCACGACGAACGCCTTCACGAACATCCAGAGGATCTCCATTCACTCGCCTCCTTCGATGCACACGGCATAGGCGATGCCCGGCACGCTCTGGCCCTGCTGGCTGCTGGTGGGAGAGAGCATCGCCCCGGAGCCCGCCAGCAGCATCCGCCGGAACTCGCCGCGCTCCATTCGCTTCATCAGCCATCCGCAGCTGACCGACGCCACGCAGCCGCAGCCGCTGCCGCCGGCGTGAGCGTCCTGCTCCCGGAAGAACAGGCTCGCGCCGCAGTCCACCAGCCGGTCCGCGGGCAGGTCGATCTCCGCCGCGCTGAACAGCTCCAGCAGCAGGTCGCGGCCGATCCAGCCCAGGTCGCCGGTGGCGATCAGGTCGTAATCGCGGGCGGAGCGGCCCGTGTCCGAAAGGTGCGCGGCGATGCAGTCGAACACCGCCGGGGCCATGGCCGCGCCCATGTGGTTGGCGTCGGTGATGTTCAGATCGATCACCCGGCCCACCGTGCCGCTGACGACGCGCAGCCCGGCCGCGCCCGGCCGCGCCTCCAGCAGCGCCGCGCCGCAGGCGGTCGCCGTCCAGGAGGCCTGGGGCGGGCGCTGGGTGCCCAGCTCCAGGGGAAAGCGAAACTGCCGCTCGGCGGTGCAGAAGTGGCTGGACGCGCAGCAGACCGCGTTGTCCAAAAAACCGCCGGAGATCAGCGCCGAGCCCAGCACCAGCGCCTGCACGAACGTGGAGCAGGCGCCGTACAGCCCGATGAACGGCGCGCCCAGCGCCCGCGCCGCGAAGGACGAGGCGATGATCTGGTTGTTCAGGTCGCCGCCCAGCATGGCCTGCACGGCGCTGTCCTCGATGTGCCCGTCGTTCAGCGCCCGCTGCACGCACCGGCGCACCATCTCCATCTCCGCCAGCTCCCAGCTCTTTTGCCCCAGCAGGTCGTCCTCCAGCACGGCGTCGAACCACTCCGCGAGCGGGCCCTGGCCCTCCTTCGGCCCGGCGATGCTGGCGTGGGCGGCGATAACCGGCGGCCGGTCGTAGATGAAGGTTTGCGTTCCGGCGCGGCTCACAGCACCCACCCCTTTACCAGCCAGTAGACGACGCCCACGGCGACGGACGCCGATATGCCGTAGGCCAGCACCGGCCCGGCCAGCGTGAACAGCCGCGCGCCCACGCCGGTGATCGGCCCCTCCCGCTGAAATTCGATGGCGGGCGCGGCCATGGAATTGGCGAAGCCCGTCACCGGGATGGCCGATCCCGCGCCGGCGTACTTGCCGATCACGTCGTAGACGCCGATGCCCGTCAGCGTCGTGCCCAGGAACACCAGCGCGCTGGTGGTGAACATCGGCGCGGTGATCTCGCCCAGGTTCAGTTGCTCCGCCCACAGCGTCAGCGCCTGACCCAGGCAGCAGATCGTCCCGCCCACCCAGAACGCGCGCCAGTAGCCCCGCAGCATCCGCGAAGGCGGCGTCAGCCGGGAGACCAGCTCGCGGTATTCGTCGGGCGTATACGGCTGGCGGCTCATACTTCCGTCTCCCGCGTCCCGCGCGATTCATAGGCGCCGGCCGGCGGCGGCGTCCGGATTTCCTTCGGCCGCGCGGCGATATCGGGTTCCGGCGCGGCGGCGGGCATGTTCTGCCTGTCCATGTCCATCATCCTTTCCATGCGTGTTTTGCGATTATTGTGCGCGAACGCGGGGAAAATATGTTTGTACGCGCAAAAAAACCGCCGGCGTGAACCGGCGGGTGGAAAACCGCAAAGGTTTATTTTTTGATGAACAGTATGCCCAGCGTGCCCTGGCCGCAGTGGCTGGTGATGGAACAGCCGGCGCGGACCTCCAGGATCTCGTCGAAGGCCTTGTGCGCCTGCACCTCGGCCTTGACCAGCTCAAAATCCTCCCGGGAGACGCCGGTGTGGGTGATGAAGATGCGCTTGCCGCTGACGGCGTCGGGATTGCGCAGACGGTCGTCCACGTACTGCTTCAGACACCGGCTGTAGGCGCCGCGGAACTTCTTGCCGACGATCATCTTGCCGCCCACCACCTCGATGCACGGCTTCAGGCGCAGCACGTTCGCGCCCAGCACCGCTACCATGGAACAGCGGCCGCCCTTGTACATGTAATCCAGCCGGTCCAGGATGAAGCTGGTATCCACCTTGTCGATCAGGGCGGTGACGCGCTCAACCACGAGCCGCGGGTCCTCGCAGCCGGCTTCGATCATGTCCACGGCCTCGCAGGCCAGCAGCGCGATGCCCGACGAGAGGTTGCGGGAATCGACGCAGTACACCGGCAGATCCTTCGCCGCGGTTACGGCGTTGGCGTAGCAGGAGGAGAAATCCGCGCTGATGTTGAAATGGATGATGGCATCGCAGGTCTTCAGCAGTTCCTTGAACCGGGCGCGGTAATCGGCCACGTTGATGGCCGCCGTCTTGGGCAGGTCGCCGCCGGCATCCACGTGGCTGAAGATGTCGTCGGGCGAGATATCCAGGCCGTCGGTGTAATCCCGGCCGTCCATTGTGACGGTCAGCGGAATGATGGTGACGTCGTGCGCGGCGAGGTATTCCGGGCTGAGATCACAGGTGCTGTCTGCGGTGATCCGGATCTTCATGGTCATTACCTCCAACAGGTTTTATTCGAGGGCCAGCAGCCTGACGTTTTCCACGCCGTCGATGGCGCTGAGATCGGCGGTCATCTGGTCGATGCCGCGGCGGATCTGCGACAGGTCGAGGGACAGCATGATGTTGGCCTTTCCGTGGATGGGCAGGCTCTGGGTGATGGTCAGCACGTTGGCGTTGCAGCCGGAGACCGCGGCCAGAACCTTGGTCAGCATCCCGGCTTCGTGGCTCAGTTGCAGCATCAGCGACGCCTTGCGCCCCACCGTCAGCTGGTTGGGCTCCAGAATCCTGTCCTTGTATTTGTAGTAGGTGCTTCGGGAAATGCCCACGGCGTGCACGGCGTCGATCACCTGGGAATAGACCCCGGATTCCAGCAGGCGGCGCGCTTCCACCACCTTGATGAAATAATCCGGCAGCGCGGATTTTTCCACGATCAGATAATCGTTCAGCATCGCCGCTGCCTCCTTTCGCCGGGCATTTCTTACTCTGAACCTATTATACGCGACAGACGCGCGTCCGTCAATCCCGGACACGGGAAACTGGTCAAAAATCATCCCCGTCGGTTTACAAAACATTAGGAAAACCGAAGGTTTTCCGGGTCGGCGGACGGCTTCAGCCTGTACGCCGACAATCGTGGTAAAATGATTAGGAAAACCGAAGGTTTTCCGGGTCGGCGGACGGCTTCAGCCTGTACGCCGACAATCGTGGTAAAATGATTGGGCTTGGGATATTCGCAGCGAGGGGAGGAAACCGATTATGCCGGATAAGGGCGTCAAGGTGATCGCGCAGAACCGCCGCGCCCGGCATGATTATTTCATCCTTGAAACCTGGGAAGCGGGGATCGAGCTGAAGGGCACGGAGGTCAAATCCATTCGCCTGGGCAAGTGCAATCTGAAGGACTGCTATGCCGCCGTGAAAAACGGCGAGATGTTCGTCTACGGCATGCACATCAGCCCTTACGAAAAGGGCAGCTACTTCAATACCGATCCGCTGCGCCCCAAGCGGCTTTTGATGCACAAGGCGGAAATCCGCAAGGGCCAGCAGAGCGTGATGCAGCAGGGCCTGGCGCTGATCCCGCTGAGCGTGTATCTGAAGGACGGGCGCATGAAGCTGGAGCTGGCGCTGTGCAAGGGCAAGAAGCTGTTCGACAAGCGCGACGACATGGCCCGGCGCGACGCCCAGCGCGACATCGAACGCTCGATGCGCGACAGAAATTAAAAGGAGGGAATCCGTCGGTATTCCCATCCCACATGGGGCCGTATTTGGTTTCGACGGGGATGCGGAGGGACAGAGAAGCGAGCGGCGGCCCTGAACCGCCTGACAACGGGAACAAACAATAACTGACAACGATTCTATCGTTCCTGTCGCCGCTTAATCGGCGACCGTCGACCCTGAGCGTCCTGCCGCGCAGGTCATCGGCGTCATAGTAGCAGGGAACCAGCCGTTCAAAGCTTTGAGGACGGCGGGATTTTATGAAGCTACTGAAGCCAGGATCCTGTCTGCGGGAGCCCGGCGGAGGGAATGTTAATACACAGACTGCGCTCGGAGATGCTCTGGCTTTCTGGTCTTCGGACAGGGGTTCGACTCCCCTCGGCTCCACCATAACTGCACGGCAATTTTGATACCATGTGTGTCAGGGTTGCGGTGCAGTTCTTTTTTGTCAAAACCCCTGTGCTGCAGGCACTCTTACACGAAAGCCCTTGTCTGCGTCCCCTCCGGGGACCGCGAAAACTGGTCCCGACGGGCGTTGAACCCTCCGCACTCTTACACGATTGCTTTTTGAAAGGTGCACTCTTACACGATTACACAGAGCTTTCGTGTAATAGTGGGAGACGGATTTTGAGGCTGTTTCCTTCTCGGAGAAGGAAACAAAAGCGGTTGAAAAGGGCTGGATTTGGCCTTCGCGCACTGTCGCCCACGCTGCCCCTGTCATCGCCGGACAAGGAAACCGCCCACATGATCGCCTGAGGTGGCTAAGCCGACGACAGGGGCGAATGTGGGCGGTACGTTGCGTTTGGATGCGACACCCCATCAAAGTGCCGCACGGTGCGGAAGCTTGACGGGGTGTCGCGTTATTGATCATTTTTTCATCAGGGCGGCTCCGGCGTTCCATGCCTTTCCGACCTTCGTGCCGGTGGCATAGTAGCCGTTCTGGAACTGGTCGAACATCAGCGCGTGCAGCTTCTCTGGGTCGACCTTGTCCTTCTCGGAAAGGACTGCCTCCTCTGCTTTGACGTTTACGATCCTGCCGACGATGCCGTCCACATGCTCGGTGTGCAGGAATTCCAGCAGCTCGCACTCCATCACCACCGGGAATTCCTCGATGATCGGCGCGTGCACCCTGTCGCTCTTGACGGCGTGATAGCCGGTGCGCTCAAACTTGTCGCCGATCTTGTTGCCGGAGGCGATGCCGAAGAAGTCGGCCACGTCCATATGCGCCTCATCCGCCAATGCCACGGTGAACGCCTTGCTTGCCTTGATGTTCAGCCAGGTGCGCTTACCTTCGCCGATGAACAGTATGATCTTGTCCTCATCGCAGATCTGGCCCCAGGCCACGTTCATCACATTGACCTTTTCGTTCTCGTCGTAGGCCGCCACCATCAGCACCGGCATGGGGTATACGGCGGGGACGACGCCCAGGTTCTTTTTCATATCCAATTCACCCTTTCATTTTGATAGACAGTTTGAATCATTCGCCCTGCTTTGCGGTGGCGATCTTCGCGTAGCCGTTCCAGGCGAAGACGGCCTCTTCCTTTTCGTCGGCAAAGACCTGTTCCACGTCACAGATATACAGATAGTGGTCGCCGACCTCGTGGAATTCTTTCAGCGTGCACTGGATCGCAACGCGGGTGTGCGCCGGGACCTGGATGTCGCTGCCGGGAACGCTCTGCATCTCGATGCCCAGCTTTTCGATCTTGTCCGTGTTTCGACCGGTGGACATGCCGCAGCCCATGACGGCCTCCTTGATGGCAGCGCCGGGGATGGTCAGGATGACCTTCTTGTTTTCGCGCACCATTTCGCCGCTGAAGGAGGTCTTCGCCATCGCATAGGCGATCATAGAGGGGTTGAAGGAGAGATAGGTCCACCAGGAGACCGTCGCGAGGTTGGTGGAACCGTCCGGCTTCCGCGTGCAGACGAGGGTCACGGGATTCGGGGAAGTCAGTGCCGATGCCTTGGGCAGATTGATCGTTTCCATTTTGCTTTCCTCCTGTTGATTGACATTTCTGTCATCATGGATATAATTATAGCATGAAAATACGAAAGCACAAGAACGCACATTTTTGATATATACTATCCAAAAGTATAGTTGGGAGAACCGCACCATGAATATCGAGAAGATCAAAGGCTATGTCTGTCCTGTGGAGGCGGCGATGGACGTGATCGGCGGCAAGTACAAGGCCCAGATCGTGTACGAGCTGTTGGAGGGAACGAAGCGGTACAGCGAAATCCAGCGCGCCTTGCCCCAGGCCACGCCGCGGATGCTGAGCAAGCAGCTGAAGGAGCTTGAGGAGGATGGGATCGTGCTGCGCGTGCTCTATCCCGTGGTGCCGCCCAGGACCGAATATTCGCTGACGGAGTTCGGACAGACGCTGGTGCCCATCGTTCGTGCGCTGTGCGCGTGGGGAGAGCATTATTTTGAGCTTGCCGGGTTGCCCGTTCCGGGGAATTGAATTCGGTATGATGTGTAATATAAGTAAGCCTCAGAATCGTCAATCACCGGGAGATATGAAAGGATGCAGGAGCTGCGTTTTGCCGTAAAAAATACAATACCAATCTTTTTCACCTATCTGTTCATCGGAATCGCATTCGGAATACTGACCGTCGATGCCGGATATAGCGTACTCCTGTCAGTCGCCTCCGATCTTTGCGGGCTCCATGCAGTTGGTGATGATCCCCATGATGACCTCCGGGGCTTCGCTGGCCACGCTGGCGCTGATGACCTTCTTTATCAACGCACGCCACATCTTCTACGGCATCAGCTTCGTGGAGCGTTTCCGCAAAATGGGTTGGCGCGGCGTATACATGGTCCTGACGCTGACGGACGAAACCTACTCCGTGCTCTGCTCGGTACAATTCGAACCCGGGCTGGATGAGGACAGGGCGACTTTTTACATCGCCCTGCTCAATCACTTCTACTGGATATTCGGCTGTCTGGTCGGCGCGTGCGCGGGGCGGCTGTTGCCCTTCGATATGACGGGCATCGACTTCTCCGCCACGGCCTTTTTTCTGGTGGTCGTCATCAACCAGTGGCGGCAGTACCGAACCAAACTGCCCTTCCTCACCGCCGCGACCTGCGCGCTGGGCTTCTATCTGCTGCTGGGAAAGGGCTATTTCCTCATTCCCACGCTCATCACCTGCCTGATCGCCCTGCTGATGCTGCGCAGGCCCATCGAAGCAAAGGAGGGCCGGGAAGATGCCTGAGACGCTGTATGCCGTTGCCGCCATCGCCGTGGTCGCCCTCGTCACCTGGGGCCTTCGCGCCGCGCCGTTTCTGCTGTTCGGCAGCCGACCGCTTCCGAAGACGATGCGCTACCTGGGCAAGGCGCTGCCGCCCGCCATCATGACGGTGCTGGTGATCTACTGCCTGCGGAATACCGCCTTCGACCATCCCCCCTTCGGCATCCCGGAGCTGGCCGCCTGCGCACTGGTGGTGCTTCTGCAGATCGTCAAAAAGAACATGTACCTGTCCATCATCGCCGGAACCATCTGCTATATGGTACTGATTCGGGTTTTATGATAGGATTTGGCTATGCCTGTATATCCAACCTCTCTGAATTAGTTCAGACTGCGACCAAAGTCATAGGCCCTTTCCCGTGTTTCGGACTTGCCCGCAGCCTCGCCGGGATCGTTGATGCCGCCGCAGAACAGCGAACCGGCAAAGGAGGCCTTCTCGAAGCATTCGATCCAGCCCCGCAGTCCGTTGACCGCCCTGTCCGGAACGTGGGGTTCATCCTCTGCCGCGACGGACATCATGTACACGTTGCGGAACTGATAATCCGACGGATACAGCGGGTTGAGCCTGTCCAGCAGGGTCTTCATCTGGCCGCTCATCTCGTAGTAATAGATCGGCGTCACAAACACCAGCGTGTCCGCTGCCAGCGCCTTTTCCGCGATGAGGTTCGCGTCGTCCTTCAGCACGCACTTCTGCGTCTTCTGGCACGCCAGGCAGCCCTTGCAGAATTGGATCGTCTTACCCTTTAAGCTGATATGCTCCACCTGATGACCGGCATCCGTAGCTCCGGCGATCAGCCGTTCGGTCAGAATATCCGAGTTGCTTTTTGCCCGAAGGCTCGTGGAAATTACCAATACCTTGCTCATTTCATACTAAACCCATTCTAAAATCTATACAAAAAAGATAAAATATGATATAATGGAATGGGTGATGAAAGATGAGCCGATTCCAGATGAGCGAAGAAGAATATGAAGCGATAAAACAGGCAGAGAAGGAAACGAATGACAAGAATGTCAGCCGACGGCTGCGAGTATTGATGCTACGATATGAAGGACATAAAGTTGCGAAGATCGCAGAGAAGGTGGGAATGCGTAAGAACAGCATCAGCCAGCTGTGTCGGCGGTACCGCGAACAGGGGCTGGAAGAGTTCAAGCGGAACAAGTACACCTCACATCGACAAGCGCTGCCAGTAGAGCAAGAGGAGGAAATCCTGGCAAGGTTCGAGAAAGCAGCGGAGGCAGGACAAGAAGTCACGGCACGAGAGATCAAAGCTGCGTTTGATGAAGTGCGCGGAAAAGATACAGGGCGGGGATACATTTATGCGTTGTTGCGTCGACATGGATGGCGCAAAGTGATGCCGCGGCCGAAGCATCCAAAGGCGGCAAGTGAAGAGGCGTGTGAAGCCTCAAAAAAATTAAGCAAAGTGTACTGGAAACGCGAAAAAACATGCCCCCGAAATCGGAGGGACGCGTGCGATTGATGTTCGAGGACGAGGCAGGATTTGGACGAATCAACAGGCCGAAGCAATGCTGGTGCCGAAAAGGAATACGGCCGTCGGTACCCTGCCACCATATTCGAGAGTACCGCTATGCCTTCGGAGCCGTGGAACCCACTACGGGGGAGCATTTCTTCTGGGTGTTGCCCCGGTGTGACACGATCTGCATGAACTTCTTTCTGGAAGAGCTGTCAAAAGCCTACCCCAAAGATCAAATCCTCCTGGTGTGCGACGGTGCCGCCTGGCACAAATCCAAGGGATTGATCGTCCCAGAAAACATCACTCTGCTGCACATCCCACCCTATACACCTGAAATGAATCCCATAGAGCAAATCTGGAAGCAGCTTCGCTCAATGGGATTCAGAAACGAGGTCTTTAAAACTCTGGAAGGTGTCATTGATCGTTTGTGCGAAACCATCCGCACTCTGACCTGTGAGTTGGTTCGCAGCATCACTTCCAGACAGTGGATCATTGATGCGTTTTTAGAGTAGGAATAGTAT
>CACWVN010000110.1 GCA_902764285.1 uncultured Eubacteriales bacterium | reverse complement strand
AGAAGGCCGAGGCGGATTACGCCCGATGCGAGGTCGAACTCGAAAAATACAAACGCCAGATGGAAGAGAACATGGACAGGATCCCCATGGATTATTGACCGCGATACGGCGAGGGCGGCGGATGAAACTCCGCCGCCCTCGCTGTGTATCTGTCATTACGCCCGCAATTCCTCCGCCAGCTTGCCCTCCGGCGCCACGCCGCAGCCCTTTTCGATCAGATCGAATATCTCCTTGCGCTGGCGCGCGTTGTAGTGGCCGGCGTTCATGTGGTAGCGCCTGTTTTCGCTGGTGATGATGGCCACCTCATGCACCGGGAACAAGCGGTTCTTTTCGCCGCCGTGGGACTGGTCGATGGGTTCGTAGCCCAAATCCTCCACATAGCCGTACCGCACGATGTTCTTCAGCCGCAGCGTCTTGTCCACCAGCTTCAGGTCGAGCTCACCCTGGCGGAACAGGAACATGGCGCGCCCTTCGCCCGTCCGGGGTCGGACATAGGCCGGAAAGGCGATGCGAAGCCGTTCGCCGTCGATCACCGTCTTCGCCCGCAGGTACAGGTACACGTAGCACGCGGCGAGCGCGAAGATGATGTAGCTGAAGAACGAAAAACCGGCCATGAACTCGTTGGTCGTGTGCGTGATCTGCCCGTACAGCGTGTAGCACAGGTCGACGAAGCTGGCGAAGCCCAGCGCATAGAGCACGATGTATCCCAGGCAGTGCGGGCGGAATCGCTTCATACACATTTCCCTTTCACGTTGTTTTCCATTGAATTATAGCGCACGCGCCGGAAAAAAACAAGGCTTTTCCCGAAACGGATCAATCCAGATCGTCCGCCGCGGTGCGCACGGCCATTCCGAGCCGGCGCCCCAGCGCGGCTAGTTCGTCGCCGGCGCCCTGCGCGGCGTAATCCGCCGCGATGGCTTCCAGTTCCTCCAGCGCGCCGGCCATCTCTTCGCGCCAGTCCTCGTCGTCCGGGCGGATCTCGGACACCAGCAGCAGCGCGTCCTCCAGCTCGGCGTTCATTTCCTCCAGCGCCTCCGGATTCGGCGCGCTCTCGGCCAGCGCGTCCAGTTCAGCCAGGATCTCCCGGCAGCGGTCCAGGAACCGACCGATCGAAAACATGCGGCATTCCCCCTTCTTCACCTCCAGTATACCCGCGTTTTCCGCTTCGCGCAAGCCCTGTCGCTGCGTAAAAATTCGCCGCGGGGCAGGTAATCCGGCCCTTATGATAGAATATTATAGAGATAAGCGCAAAAACGCTTGCCGGGAGGTAATACGATGGAAAACAAGAGCGAATGGAAACGCCGGCTGCGCGCGATTGTCAGCCTGGTGCTGGTGGGCCTGTATATCCTGGGGTTGATCGCCATGATCGCCTTCTCGTTCCAGACCGGGCTGATCCTGTGGGTGGTATCCACGCTGGGCGGCATCGGCCTGCTGTACTGGATCCGCACCACGGAAAAGCAGCCGGAGGACGCCGGCGAAGCCAAGCCTGAGGAAGGCAACGCCGAGGCGGACGCGGGCGAAGGCGCACCGGACGAAGGAGAATAACCGCCCATGCGGATGCGAAGAAAGCCCTGGACGGAGCCGGTGCTGGAGCAGTGCCCGTTCTTTATCGAGCGCCCGTCCACCCATATCGGGATGTGGCCGTCCTTCTTTGAAAAAGCCCAGCCGGTCCATCTGGAAATCGGCTGCGGCAAGGGCGTATCCACCGCGCGGATGGCCCGCGAAAACCCGGGCGTCAATTACATCGCCATCGACGAGGTGCGCCACGTGCTGGCGGTGGCCATCAAGAACGTCCGGGCAGAATACGGCGACGACGAGCCGAAGAACATCGTGTTTTCGGCGGTGGACGCCATGATGATCCACGACACGTTCTGCGCCGCCGACGGCATCGAGCGCATCTACATCAATTTTTGCAATCCCTGGGACGAGCGGGCCAAGCACCACAAGCGGCGGCTGACCCATCCCCGCCAGCTGATGCAGTATCGCGCCTTTCTGCGGCCGGGCGGCGAGATCTGGTTCAAGACCGACGACGACGCGCTGTTCACCGCCTCGAAGCGGTATCTCGCGGTCTGTGGTTTCGATATTTCCTATCTGACGGACGACCTGCACGCGTCGGGCTTCGCGCCGAATTACGTCAGCGAGCACGAGCAGCTGTATGCCGGACAGGGCAAGGCCATCCACTTTCTGATCGCGCGGATGGCTTCGATGGACGGACCCTGTGCCACCGTGCCGGACTGATTTTTCCGCGATCTATACAAAAGCCAACGGAGGTAGAGCGCATGCACAAGGCGGCGCGGTTTATACTGGTTCAGACCACGGTGCTGGCGCTGTGCCTGGTGCTGATCGTGCTGACGTGTTCCGGTCTGACGCAGGGCGAGATCATCGCGCTGCGGGCGCTGGAGCACCTGGGCGAGCCATATGTCTTCGGCGCGGAAGGCCCGGACCGGTTCGATTGCAGCGGGCTGGTGATGTACTGCCTGGCGCCGGAGGGCTACGAGTTCCCCGTCCATTCCGCCGAATTGATCGGCACCGACGAAAACTACCGCTACATCGGCGACCCGCGGCAGCTGCTGACGGGCGACATCGTGTGCTTTGATACCATACGCGACCGCGATCCCAGCGACCACATGGGCATCTATCTGGGCGGCAACCAGTTCGTGCACGCCTCCTCCACCGGCCAGGTGATGGTCAGCGCGCTGGAGGATTATTATCTCGAAAAATTCACGGGCGCACGACGGTACGTGCAGGTCTACTGCGGCCTGCCCAACCCCGTGCAGGTGAACCGCTTTATCGAAGAAACGGGCATCCCCGCCTGGATCGAAAGTCTGGGCATCCGGGAATGGATCGAGCGCCTCGGAATCCCTGAATGGTTCCGGGGGCTGGATATTCCCGGGCGGTTTGATGCGTTCAAGGGAAAGGTCATCGAGCTATGGAACAGTATCTTCAAGCGCTCCTGAGCGGCATCGCCGGGCCGGACCGCGCCGCCATGGACGCAGCGCTGGCGCGGCAGCAGCGCCTCGCCAAGCCGCCCCACAGCCTGGGCCGGCTGGAGGATCTGTCCGTGCAGCTGGCGGGCATCACCGGCACGATCGGCGCGCCGCTGGAGCGCCGGCGCGTGCTGATCTTCGCCGCGGACAACGGCATCGCAGAAGAGGGCGTTTCCAGCTGCCCGCAGAGCGTGACGCTGAGCCAGACCGTCAACTTTTCCCGCGGGCTGACCGGCGCGGCGGTGCTGGCCAGACACTTTCACAGCGAACTGGACGTGACGGACGTGGGCATCGACACCGACGCCGCCATCCCCGGCGCGCATGACTGCAAAATCGCCCGGGGCACGGGTAATTTCGCCCGCGAACCGGCCATGACCCGCGATCAGGCGCTGCGGGCGCTGCGCGTCGGCGCGGAGGCCGCCCGAAGGGCGAATGACGGCGGAGTGCAGATCATCGGCGTGGGCGAAATGGGCATCGGAAACACCACCACCTCCAGCGCGGTGCTGTCCGCGCTGCTGTCGCTGCCCGCCGAGGCCACCGTCAGCCGCGGCGCGGGCCTGAACGACGAAGGGTTTGCCCGCAAAATCGCGCTGATTGACGGTGCGCTCGCCCGGCTGCGGCCGGATCCCGGCGATCCCGTCGACGTGATTTCCAAGGTAGGCGGGTTCGATATCGCCGCGATGTGCGGCGCGTTCCTGGGCGCGGCGGCCTGCCGGCTGCCCGCGGTGATCGACGGGTTCATTAGCGCCGTGGCCGCGCTGTGCGCGTTCCGGCTGAATCCGCTGTGCGCCGCGTATATGATCCCCTCCCACGCCTCGGCGGAAAAGGGATACGCGCTGGCGATGGCGGCCATAGGCCTGCGGCCGGCGCTGCAGCTGGACATGCGCCTGGGCGAAGGCAGCGGCTGCCCCATCATGTTTGAGATCGCCGACGCCGCCCAGCGGGTCATCCGCGAAATGGCCACCTTCGAGGAGGCCGGGATCGACGACGGCTACCTGGCCGAGATCCGCGCCAGCAAGGCCTTTCAGGGGGAAGCATGAGCGTATTCATCTCCGGCGGCTGCAGAAACGGCAAGTCGACGTGGGCGCTGCGGTTTGCCGCGGCCGGGCCGAAGCCGCTGTACTACGTGGCGACGATGATCCCCCGGGACGGCGAGGACCGCGCCCGGGTAAAGCGGCACCAAATGGAGCGCGCCGGCATGGGCTTTGAGACCATCGAGCGCGGAACGGACATCCTGCGCGCGTTCGATGCCGCCGATCCAAACGGCACGTTCCTGCTGGACAGCGTGACGGCGCTGCTGGCCAACGGGATGTTCCCGCCCGGCGGCGTGGATTTGGACGCGCCGAGAAAGATCGCCGACGAACTGGAGGCCTTCGTGCGCCGCGCGCCGAACGCCGTGCTGGTGTCCGATTTCATCTATTCCGACGCCGCGCTCTACGACCCGATGACGGAAGCGTATCGCGCGGGACTGGCGATGATCGACCGGCGGCTGGCCGCGGCCTGCGATACCGTGCTGGAGGCCGTCGCCGGGCAGATCATCGTGCACAAGGGGGAATTTCCGCTATGAAGCGCTGGGTGCGCGCCTTCTTCATGGCCCTGGGTATGTTCAGCGTCCTCCCCTGCCCCTTCCGGCCCTGGGACGAGGAGAACCGCGGGCGGATGCTGGTCTGCCTGCCGTTCGTGGGCGCCCTGATCGGCGCGCTGTGGTTTGCGCTGGCGCTGCTGGGCCGGCGGCTGCTGCCCGCCACGTCGGCGGGGCTGATCGCGGCGCTGCCGTGGCTGCTGACCGGCTTCATCCATCTGGACGGCTTCATGGACACCAGCGACGCGCTGCTGTCCTGGCGGCCGCTGGAGGAGCGGCTGCGCATATTGAAGGACGCCCACGCCGGGCCCTTCGCCATCATCTCGCTGGGGCTGCTGATCCTGTTCAGTTACGACGCCGCCCGCTTCGTGGATTCGACAGGCGACCTGCGCGGGCTGCTGTTCATACCGGTGGTTTCCCGGTGCGGCTCCGCCTTTTGCGTGCTGGCGCTGAAGCCCATCGGCCACAGCCAGTACAGCGCCGTCAGGGGCACGGCGGCGCAGAGGCTGGCCGTCGCGGCAACGTGGCTGGCCTCCATGCTGCTGTGCGCCGTCTGGCTGGGCCCGCTTGTGATCGCGCCCGCCGCAGGAACGCTGGCCTACGCGCTGGCGATGCTTTGGGCTTATCGGACGTTGAAGGGCGTGTCCGGCGACACAGCCGGCTTCGCGCTGGTGATATCCGAGTGCGCGGCGCTGACGGCCCTGGCCAACTGCGCCCGGTGGTTTTGAGGGGATTGCGATGATACTGATTATCGGCGGCCGATACCAGGGCAAGCTGGAATACGCGAAGTCCCGCTTCGGCCTTTCGGACGAGGATATCTTCACCTGCGACGAGGCGGTCGATGCCATCAATTTCGACCGGCGCTGCGTCGCGTATATCGACCGCTGGGTGCTGGGTCGCGTGCGCGCCGGCGAGGATCCGGCGGCCATTCTGGCGGCGAGCCTGGACCGGATGGCGGACGCCATCGTGATCTGTACCGACATCTCCTGCGGCGTGGTGCCGGCGGACGCCGAAATGCGGGCCTGGCGGGACGCCTGTGGGCGCGTAAACGCGATGCTGGCGGATCGGGCCGGCGAGGTGTGGCGGCTGTTCTGCGGCCTGCCGCAGCGGATCAAATGAGGATGCTGTTCCTGCTGCGGCACAGTCTGACCGCCGCGAACGAGGCCCGGCTGTACTGCGGACGCACCGATCTGCCGCTCTCCTCCGCCGGGCGCACGCTGGCGGACGAGCTGCGCGATTCCCGGCCCCTGCCGCATGCCGACGCGTATTTCTCCAGCGGATCGGCCCGCGCGGATGAGACGCTGGCGCTGCTGACCGGCCATGCCCCGGACGCCTTGTTCCCGGACCTGCGGGAGATGGATTTCGGCGCGTTTGAGATGCGCGGCTACGCCGAACTGCGGACCGACGCGGATTACATCCGATGGATCGAGGACGAAACCGGCGACGTCGCCTGTCCCGGCGGCGAGTGCCGGAACGCGTTCGAGGCGCGGGTGCGGCGCGGCGGAGAGGCGCTGCTGGCCTCCTCCGCGGGCACGGCGCTGTGCGTCTGCCACGGCGGCGCCATCGAAGCGTTGATGCGCGCCTGGTTTCCGCAGGTTCAACGGCATTTCTACGAATGGCAGCCCGCCGCCTGCCGGGGATACCGGATCGACATCGACGGCGCGCCTTCGCGTTTTGAGGAGATATGACATGGAAACGGGACAGTTTCAGGTGTACACCGGCGACGGCAAGGGCAAGACCACCGCGGCGCTGGGGCTGGCGCTGCGGGCCTGCGGCGCGGGTCTGCGCGTGTATATCGGCCAGTTCATCAAAAAGGGCGAATACAGCGAGATCAAGGCCCTGCGGGCGCTTCCGGGCGTCACCGTGGAGCAGTACGGCTCCGGAAAGGGGCTGCTGGTCCGGCGCGAGCCCGATGACGAAGACCGTGCCTGCGCCCGCGCGGGTTTGGATCGGATCACGGCGGCGCTGACCGGCGGGGATTACGACGTGGTGATCGCCGATGAAATCAACTGCGCGCTGACCTGCGGGCTGCTGGCAGCGGAGGACCTGACGGCGCTCATCGACCGCCGGCCGGAAAATGTCGAGCTCGTATTCACTGGGCGCGGCGCGGCGCAGGCGGTGCTGGACCGGGCCGATCTGGTTACCGAAATGCGGCCGATTCGCCATTATTATCAAGACAAAGGCCTGCCCGCGCGGGAAGGCATCGAGATGTGACCGCCCGCAAATGCAATTCTTAACAATAATAAAGGTTGCATTTTAAGGGGAAATGTGCTATTATAAACAGGTCGTCGGGACATGGGGCATTAGCTCAGTTGGCTAGAGCGCTACACTGGCAGTGTAGAGGTCAGGGGTTCGAGTCCCCTATGCTCCACCACTTCGCAGATCCGAATCCGTAAGGGTTCGGATTTTGTTTTCCCGTTTTGTGGCAACCGCCGAAAGCTACGCTCATAAACGGTACATTTCCCGCGTTCGGTTGCAAACCGCCCGGGTTTTGATATAATGATGGTATTGATTAGGAAAACCCAAGGTTTTCCGGTAAGTCGGGTCCCAGAGCGTCCGGCAAAGCCGGACTGAGGATGCAAGCGCAATCACGAAGGGACAAGACGCATCCGAAACCCGCGCTTGCCGTCAGGCAGCAGCGCGGGGCGTAAAGGCAGCACGGCTGAAATCAATAAAAAAATGCGACACAGGAGGAGCCGCCGATGCGCACGCTGACCAATCGACAGGCCCGGGAGCTGCTGGTCCGGTATCACAATCTGGACGGACACGATGGCTTCAAG
>CACWVN010000109.1 GCA_902764285.1 uncultured Eubacteriales bacterium | reverse complement strand
CGCGATCCGCGCAAAAAACAATCCGTGAGGCTTTCGCAAACCTCACGGATCTTCTGGTACCGGCGATCGGATTCGAACCAATGACACTCCGGGTATGAACCGGATTCTCTAGCCAACTGAGATACGCCGGCAAAACAGCCAACCACGATTGCTCATGATTGGCATTGGTTGCGGGGGAGGGATTTGAACCCTCGACCTCCGGGTTATGAGCCCGACGAGCTACCGGACTGCTCTACCCCGCGACAGGGCGTCTGTTTCAACGCAAGTGTTATTTTATCATATCCACCGGGCGGTGTCAAGCATTTTGCGCAAATTTCTTCTTCGTTGCGATTTTCCCGCCGAGCCGTCCCGCTGCGCCTTGTCGCGGCGGGGCGGTTGTGGTATACTATTATGGGCGTGGGTTTCCTCGCGCCGGGAACAGGAGGGGTCGTATGCGGATCATGCTGGCCGGAACCGGCAGCGGCTGCGGTAAGACCACGCTGGCGCTGGCGCTGATGGCCGCGCTGCGCGGCCGCGGCATGACCGTCGCGCCCTACAAGGCCGGGCCGGATTACATCGATCCCGGCTTTCACCGGCTGGCCTGCGGCAGGGTTTCCCACAACCTGGACGAGTGGCTGTGCGGGCCGGAGGGCATCCGGCGGCTGCTGGCGCTGGGCGGGGATGCGGACATCTCCGTCGTCGAGGGCGCCATGGGCTTTTACGACGGCCTGGACGGCGGCGACGATTGCAGCGCCTACGCGCTGGCCAGGCACACCGGCACGCCGGCGGTGCTGGTGGTGGACGCCTCCGGCAGCGCCGCCAGCGCGGCGGCCGCGGCGCTGGGCTTTATGAAATACCGGCCGGACCACACCCTCGCCGGGGCGCTGGTGAACCGGGTGTCCGGCGAGCGGCACTATGAAATGGTGCGCGGCGCGCTGGCGGAGATCGGGCTGCCCTGCGTGGGCTGGCTGCCGAAGGACGATTCGCTGGCCATGCCCGAGCGGCACCTGGGGCTGGTGCCCGCGGAGGAGCGCCGGCAGGCGGCGGCGCAGATCGCCCGCGCGGCGGGGCTGCTGCGGCTGGACGTGGACGGATTGATGGCCGTCGCGGCCCGGGCGGAGCCGGCGCGCGCCCCGGCACTTGAATACCCGGACGCGCTGAACGGCCGGCGGATCGGCCTGGCGCGGGACGCGGCGTTTTCCTTCGTCTACGAGGCGAACCTGATCGCGCTGCGGGCGATGGGTGCGGAGATCGTCGAGTTTTCGCCGCTCCACGACGCCGCGCTGCCGGAGGGCCTGGACGCGCTGTACCTGCCCGGCGGGTTCCCGGAGGTGTTCGGGGAACAGCTGCGGGCGAACGCGGCCATGGCGGCGTCGGTGAAGACCGCCGTGGAGGGCGGGCTGCGCTGCTACGCCGAGTGCGGCGGCATGCTGTACCTGGCGATGATCGGCGCGCTCCGCGCCGCTGCCCACGCGCTTCGAGGTGCGCAAGGGCGAACGGCGCTGGCGCGAGGGATATATTTATCAAAATACGCTGGCGGGCTATCCCCATTTATATTATTTCGATAAGCCCGGGCTGGCGGAGAGGCTTTTTGTATGAAAATCGTACACGGCGGTGACGTATGGCAGGGCGGCGCGCCCGGGGAATATCTGGATTTTTCCGCCAGTCTGAACCCGGAAGGGCCGCCGGACTGGGCGCTGGCGGCCATGGCGGAGGGGCTGGAAAACGCGAAATATTATCCCGACGCCGAATCTAAGGCCGCGCGCGCGGGCATGGCCGAATACCTGGGCATCCCGGAGGAATGCCTGCTGCTGACGAACGGCGGCACCGAGGCGGTTTCGCTGGCGGCAAACGCGCCCTTCGCGGCGGTGGCGGCGCAGGCCGGCGGGCGGCCCGGGCGGCACGTGATCGCCCAGCCCGCGTTCGGGGAATACGCGCGGGCGTGCGGCACATGGGAGGATGTCGCCTGGGACGCGGCGGTGAATTACGCCTTCCGGCCCGGCGACTGCCTGTGGATGGGCAACCCCAACAACCCCACCGGCGCGGCGCGTCCCCGGGACGAGGTGCTGCGGATGCTGGCGCGGGCGGAGAGCTCCGGAGGGCGGCTGGTGGTGGACGAGGCGTTCATCGACTACTGCCCGGAACACAGCGCGCGCGACCAGGTGCAATACCGCGACGCGCTGATCGTGCTGGGCTCGCTGACGAAGGTGCTGGGCATCCCCGGCGTGCGGCTGGGCTGGCTGGCGGCGCACCCGCAGGTCGTCGCCCGGCTGCGCGAGGGCCTGCCGCCCTGGCGGCTGAACAGCCTGGCGGAGGCCGTGGCCGCGGCGCTGCCCGGACACGGGGCGTATTTCGAAGAAATCCGGCGGAAGAACGCCGCGCGGCGGGAAGCCTTCGCCGAGGCGCTGCGCGGGCTGGGCGCATGGGTGTACGCGAGCCGGGCCAACTTCCTGATGTGCGATTTTGGCCGCGACATGCGTTCCGTCGCGGAGGCGCTGCGGCAGGAGAAGATCCTGGTGCGGCCCTGCGGCGCGTTCCCGGGGCTGACCGACGGCCATCTGCGGCTGGCCGTGCGCACGGAGGAAGAGAATGCGCGGCTGGTCGCGGCGCTGAGGGCACTGCTATGATCGAAAAGGTCTACGAAACGCCCTGCGGGCCGATCCATTACTGGGTCGGCGAGGCGGCGGATCAGCGGCCGGAGCGGCCGGCGCTGGTGCTGCTGCCGGGGCTGACGGCGGACCACCGGTTGTTCGAGCGGCAGACGGCTTACTTCGAGGGGAAATGGCCGCTGCTGGTGTGGGACGCGCCGGGCCACGCGGCCTCGTGGCCGTTTGAACTGACGTTCAGCCTGATGGACAAGGCGCGCTGGCTGGACGGCATACTGGAGCGGGAAGGGCTGAACCGGCCGGTGATCGCGGGCCAGTCGATGGGCGGCTACGTGGGCCAGGCCTACGCCCAGCTGTTCCCGAAGAAGCTGGCGGGGTTCGTTTCCATCGATTCCGCGCCGCTGCAGCGGAAGTACGTGACGGCGGCGGAGCTCTGGCTGCTGAAGCGCATGGAGCCGGTGTACCGCCGTTACCCGTGGAAGGCGCTGCTGAAATCCGGCACGAACGGCGTGGCGACCTCGGAATACGGGCGCGCGCTGATGCGGGAGATCATGATGACCTACGACGGCGACCGGGACCGCTACGCGCGGCTGTCCGGCCACGGCATGCGGATGCTGGCCGAGGCCATGGAGGCCGACCTGCCTTACGAGATCCGCTGCCCGGCGCTTTTGATCTGCGGCGAGAAGGACCGCGCGGGCTCCTGCGTGCGCTACAACCGGGCCTGGCACAAAAACACCGGCATCCGGCTGGAATGGATCCCCGGCGCGGGCCACAATTCCAACACCGACGCACCGGAGGCCGTCAACGCGCTGATCGAGGCGCTGCTGCGGCAGGTGGAGGATCGCGGATGAAGAAGGTCAAAATCACCGTCGTGCGCATGGCGCGCTACGACGACCTCATGGAGAAATACGAAAACCCCATCGAGCACGCCTGCGGCATGCGGGAGGGGCAGGTGTTCGTCGCCCAGGGCTGGAAGCGGCCCGAGGGCTTCTGCGAGAGCGCCTGGGATACGCTTTCGCCCTTCGTTCTGGCGCTGGCCCACGGCGGCGGGAACTTCTACGACGGCTGGATGAAGGATCCGAAATCGGCCATGCTGTCCTGCAACGACGGGTTCCGGCCCGTATCGTTCCTGGTGGAGGCGCTGGACGAGGACGCGGAATGACGCATTGAACCGGGGAGGGATTCCATGGGCGGCAGGGCCATCATGGTGCAGGGCACGGGCTCGTCGGTGGGCAAGTCGATGCTCTGCGCGGCGCTGTGCCGCATCTTTCGCCAGGACGGCTTGAAGGTTGCGCCGTTCAAGAGCCAGAACATGGCGCTGAACAGCTTCGCTACCCGCGACGGCCTGGAGATGGGCCGCGCCCAGGTGGTGCAGGCGCAGGCCGCCGGCGTCGAGCCCCGGGCGGAGATGAACCCGATCCTGCTCAAGCCCACCGGCGACAAATGCAGCCAGGTGCTGGTGATGGGAAAGCCCGTGGGCAGCATGTCCGCCGCGGAGTACCACCGCTTTAAGCCGCGGCTGCGGGAGCTGGTGAAGGAGACCTACGACCGGCTGGCGGCGGAGAACGACGTCGTGGTGATCGAGGGCGCGGGCAGCCCCGCGGAGATCAACCTGAAGGACGGCGACCTGGTGAACATGTGGATGGCCGGAGCCGCCGACGCGCCGGTGATCCTGGCGGGCGACATCGACCGGGGCGGCGTGTTCGCGGCGCTGTACGGCACGCTGGCGCTGCTGGACGACGGCGAGCGCGCCCGGGTGAAGGGCCTGGTGATCAACAAGTTCCGCGGCGATATCTCCATACTGGAGCCGGGGCTGCGGATGATCGAGGAAAAGACCGGCGTTCCGGTGATCGGCGTGGTGCCGTGGCTGGACGTGGACCTGGAGGACGAGGACAGCCTCACCGGCCGGTTTGCCGGCGGCGGCGACGGGGAAGTCGTCGCGGTCGTGGCGCGGCTCAGGCACATCTCCAATTTCACCGATTTCCAGCCGCTGGCGCTGCACCCGGGCGTGACGCTGAGATACGCGCAGCGGCCGGAGGACTTCGACGGCGCGGACATCGTGATCCTGCCCGGCACCAAGAACACCATCGACGATCTGATCGACCTGAAGAACCGCGGCATGCTGCCGCCCATCGTGCGCCACGCCCGAGCGGGGAAGCTGCTGCTGGGCGTGTGCGGCGGCTACCAGATGCTGGGAAACCGGCTGCGCGATCCCGAGGGCGTGGAATCCGCCGCGCGGGAGACCGCGGGGCTGGGGCTGCTGGACATGGACGTGACGTTCCGGCCCGAAAAGCGCACCGTCCAGGCGGCGGGCACGCTGGCCGGCGGCGCGGAGTGGCTGGCGGCGCTGGCCGGGACGCGCGTCGAGGGCTACGAGATCCATTCCGGAGAGAGCGCGTTCGGCCCGGACGTGAAATTCTGGATGGAGCCCGGCGGCGCCTGCAACGCCGCGGGCAACGTGCTGGGCACCTACCTGCACGGGCTGTTCGACGACGGCGCGCTGGCCGGGGCGCTGGTCCGGCGGGCGCGGGCGCTCAAAGGGCTGCCGGAGGACGGCGCGGGCCGCGCCGTGAACATGGCCGAATACCGGGAAGCGCAGTTCGACCGGCTGGCCGCCGCGGTGCGCGCGAGCCTGGACATGGACGCCGTCTACCGGATACTGAGGGGCGAGGCATGACGGACGTGACCCTGCGCCCGATGGCGCGCGCGCTGCTGCACGAATACTACCGGGGCTTCCGGATGGACAGCGCCATCTTTGCGGACATGTCCCGGTACCGGGAATACGTCTATTCGCCGGAGGTGGTGGACGCCTATTTCGACCGGCTGGCCGCCGCGGAGGATCGCGTCGATTTTCTGGTGATGCTGGGCGAACGGCCCATCGGCGAAGTGGCGCTGAAGCGGGTCGACCGGGCGGCCGGCACCTGCGAGCTGGCCATCCACCTGCAGAACGATACCGTAAAAAACCGGGGCTACGGCACCCGGGCCGAACAGCTGGCGGTGGCCTGCGCCTTCGCGGAGATGGGCATGAAGGCCGTGTTGGCGGACGCGGTGGCGAAGAACCTGCGCAGCCGGCGCGTATTGGAGAAGGTCGGCTTCCGGCAGGTGGGCGAGGACGGGATCTTCGTCTGCTACCGGCTGGAGCGGGCCGACTGGGAGCGGAAAAACCCGATCGGGGGCGAGGTATGATGCCCGTGCGCATCCTGGCGCTGCTGTGCGGCGCGCTGATCGATTTGATCGTCGGCGACCCGGAATGGTTTCCCCATCCGGTGCGGCTGATGGGGCGCTGGATCGCCTTCGCGGAGAGGATCGCGGAGAAGGGACGCCCGTCGCAGAAGACCCTGCGGCGGCGGGCCGTGGCCGTGGCGCTGTCCACGGTGGCGCTCTCCGCGGGCGCGGCCTGGGGGATCCTCTGCCTGCTGGGCCTGTGGGGCCGCTGGCCGCGGTTCATCGGCATGGCGCTGATGAGCTGGATGTGCCTGTCGGCGCGGAATTTGTTCGACGAGGCCGAGGGCGTGCGCAAGGCGCTGGACCGCTCGCTGGAGGCGGGCCGGGCGCGGGTGGCGCGCATCGTGGGCCGGGACACGGCGAAGCTGACCCGGCGCGAGGTGCTGTGCGCGGCCATCGAGACCGTGGCCGAGAACACCACCGACGGCGTGGTCTCCCCGATGGTTTATCTGGCGCTGGGCGGGCCCGCGCTGGGCATGGCTTTCAAGGCCGTGAGCACGCTGGATTCGATGATCGGTTATCTGGACGAGGCGCACCGCGACGTGGGCTGGTTCTCCGCGCGGCTGGACGACGCGTTCAACTACGTCCCCGCGCGGATCGCGGCGCTGTTCATGTGCCTGGCGGCGTTTCCGCTGGGCATGAACGGGCGGCGGGCGCTTTCCACCGTGCGGCGGGACCACGCCAACCACCTCTCCCCGAACTGTGCCTGGACCGAGGCCGCGGCCGCCGGCGCGCTGGGCGTGCGGCTGGGCGGCGACCACGAATACGCCGGGCGGACCGTGCACAAGCCCGCCATCGGCGATAATTTGCGGCTGCCCGAGGGCCGGGATATCCGGCGGACCTGCCTTTTGATGTTCGCCGCGGCGGGCATGACGCTGGCGGTCATCGCCGTTGCGGCGGTGGTTTAGGGAGTAGGGAGCAGGCAGTAGGGAGTAGGGAGTAGGAGAACGGCCCATCTTTCTGTAGGGGCGGCCAATGGCCGCCCGCCCACAGTGAATCAGAGAAAGAGACCAAGTCAATCTGGAGGACAATCCATGAACCGTTTTGACGTCATCATCATCGGCGCGGGGCCGGGCGGCATCTATTCCGCCCTGGAACTGACGCGCCTGCGGCCCGATTTGAAGGTGGCCGTGTTTGAAATGGGCCATCCGCTGGACCGGCGCCGCTGTCCCATCGACGGCAAGAAGGTGAAGAACTGCGTGAAGTGCCCCACCTGCGCCATCATGAACGGCTTCGGCGGCGCGGGCGCGTTTTCCGACGGCAAGTACAACATCACCAACGACTTCGGCGGCACGCTGTACGAATACATCGGCCGGGACGAGGCCATGGACCTGATGCGCTACGTGGACCGAATCAACGTGGAAAACGGCGGCGGGCAGACCGCGCTGTATTCCACGGCGGGCTCGCGGTTCAAGAAGCTGTGCATGCAGAACAAGCTGACGCTGCTGGAGGCCAGCGTGCGCCACCTGGGTACCGACATCAACTACGTGGTGCTGGGCAACCTGTACGATCAGCTGAAGGACCGGGTGACGTTCTTCTTCGACACCCAGGTGGATGCCATCGAAAAGCTGGGCGGCGGCTATCGCGTGCGCTTCGGCGGCGACAGCGCGGACTGCGAAACGTGCGTGGTGTCCGTGGGCCGCAGCGGCAGCAAATGGATGGAGAAGGTCTGCGGCGAGCTGGGCATCGGCACCAAGTCGAACCGCGTGGACCTGGGCGTGCGGGTGGAGCTGCCGGCGGTGATCTTCTCCCACATCACCGACGAGCTGTACGAGAGCAAGATCGTCTACCGCACCGAGAAGTACGAGGACCCCGTGCGCACGTTCTGCATGAACCCCCGGGGCATCGTGGTGAACGAGAACACCAACGGCGTGGTGACGGTGAACGGCCACAGCTTTGAGGACGAGGCCCGCAAGACCGACAACACCAACTTCGCGCTGCTGGTGTCCAAGCACTTCTCCGAGCCGTTCCGCGACAGCAACGGCTACGGCGAGAGCATCGTGCGGCTCAGCAACATGCTGGGCGGCGGCGCCATCGTGCAGCGCTTCGGCGACCTGGAGCGCGGCCGGCGCAGCACGCCCAAGCGCATCTCCGAGGGCACCGTGAAGCCCACGCTGGCGGCCACGCCCGGCGATCTGAGCCTGGTGCTGCCCAAGCGGATCCTGGACGGCATCATCGAAATGATCTACGCGCTGGACAAGATCGCCCCCGGCACCGCCAACGACGATACCCTGCTGTACGGCGTGGAAGTGAAATTCTACAACATGGAGGTCGACCTGGACGAGCATCTGGAAACCTGCCACAAGGGCCTGTACGTGATCGGCGACGGCAGCGGCGTGACCCATTCCCTGAGCCATGCCAGCGCCAGCGGCGTGTTCGTGGCCCGGCAGATTGCCGAAAGGTGAGCGCCGGGATGATCATATACCGACAAAAAAAGGAGAGGAAGACGATGAAGAGATGGCTGGCCGCGCTGCTGGCGTGCGCGATGCTGCTGACCCTGGCCGTTCCCGCGCTGGCGGAGGTTTCCGAAGCGCAGGAGGCGCTGCCCGTGGAATGGGATCTGGATTCCATCTACGGCAGCGTGGAGGAATGGCAGGCGGATTACGACAAGGCGATGGCGATGCTGGACCGGTACGAGGAGTTCCGGGGCAAGCTGAACAACGCGCAGACGATCTACGATTACCTGCAGTTCGCCTATTACACCGAGCTGACCGAGACCCAGATGAAGCTGAGGATGTATGCGCAACTGGGCAGCGCCCTGAATTCCACCGACCCGGTGTTCACCGAGCTGAACGCCAGGATGGACGCCATGGACGTGAAGGAGTCCCAGCTGTCCGCCTTCGCCACGCCGGAGATCTACGCCCTGCCGCTGGAGGTGTTCAGCAACCTGGAATACGTGGAGATGCCTTATCCCATCATCACCATGCCCGACGGCACCGAGGCGGAGCTGACGGACGAGCTGTACGAGGACATCATCTATTCCCGGGATTACGACGATGAATTCAAGGCCGAGGCGAACCAGCTGGTCCTGACCCGTCCGAAGCCCTACATCTACACGCTGACCAAGCTGCTGGAGGAGAACGCCCGGCAGGCCTATGCCAGCGCGCTGCTGAACCACTACGAAACCACGCGCGAATGCGCGCTGGACGCCTACGACGTGGATCCCGCCGTGTACGACATGCTGATCGAGGCCGCCCACGAGGGCGCGCCGGATTACCAGCGCTATCTGAGGATCCACGCCCGCGGCCTGGGCCTGGAGGAGCAGCATCCCTACGACATGGGCACCTACGTTTCCGATTTCTACCCGGGCAAGATCGAATACGAAGACGCCGTGGCCGAGGTCGCCGACGCGCTGGGCGTGCTGGGCGAGGACTACGTCGATACCTTCATGTCCATCATCAAGAGCGGCCACGTGGACGTGTATCCCACCGACACCAAGGAGAGCGGCGCTTTTGAAACGCAGCCCAGCGATGAATACCTGCCCTGGCTGCTGTTCAACTACAACGGCTATGCCGACGACGTGAGCACCATCGCCCACGAGGGCGGCCACGCGGTGTACGACGCGCTGGCCACGGCGAACCAGCCGCGGCAGTATCGCAGCCCCACCATCTTTACCCAGGAGGTGGCCTCCACCACCAACGAGCTGCTGTATTACACCTACAAGATGAACCACGCCGCGGACGACGAGGAGAGGCTGTTCTACCTGGAGAACGTGCTGTCCATGTTCAGCGGCACCTTCTTCGCCCAGATGTGGTATGCCGAGTTCGAGGATTACATATACCAGATCGTGGAATCCGGCAGCGCGCTGGATCCCGAGGTGCTGGGCGACAAGTGGATGGAGCTGCTGGACACCTACCGCGGCGACGCCATCGTCGCCTATCCCGACGCGCGCTACGCCTGGTCGGAGGTCCCGCACTTCTACTACGTCTACTACGTGTACCAGTACGCCAGCGCCGTGTCCTACGCGGCGTCCATCACCGAGGGCATCCTGACCGGCGAAGAGGGCGCGGTGGACAACTACCTGGCCTTCCTGAAGCTGGGCAATTCCGATTCCCCGCAGGTGCTGCTGGCGACCGCCGGCATCGACCCGCTGTCCGAGGACACCTACCGGGCGGCGCTGGATTACTACCGCGGCCTGGTGGACGAGTACGAGCGCCTGGTGGATGAGAAGCTGGCCGCGTCGGCCGGAGCCGCCGAGGAAGGCGAAGCTTCCGAAGTGGACGAGCCGGGCGAAGAAGTGGAGCTCGCCGACGAGGCCGAGCCCGCGGAAGAAGCCGAGCCCGTGGAAGAGGCCGAAGAGGTCGAGTCCGCCGAAGAGGCCGAAGAGGCTGAACCCGCGGAAGAGGCCGAAGAAGCCGAGCCCGCGGCGTAAGGCGCTGCGCGGCCGGGAAAAGGATCCTGACGGGGATCGCGACAAGCGATCCCCGTTTTTGATTGGATGGTACATGCTTGTCCGGGCCCCGCCGGAACACGTCGTCGGTTGCTTTGGCGCTTTGCGTTTTCTTGCGGGATCTCGATGAACTCCCTCAGGCGCTGACGCGCCGGCTCCCCCGGAGAGGGAGCCATCTGGCGGCGACGGCGCATTCCCGACGCCCTCATGGGGGGAGTCGCCAGCGCACAACTGAATGGTTTTCCCGCCTGTCGTTCGTAACGCGCTTTTAATCATTATCGGCCGGCGGGCCTTCTTTTGCCGCCAGTTTTGACGAAAAAAGCACCGCAATTTGACGATAATATTATGTTTATGGCAACGGTGTTTTATTTCGCGATTAGTGGCGCTGCCGGGGGCGCTTTTGCTTGCAATTGGATAATATTTATGTTACAATGCAGTTACCGTGGATGTATATGTCGGTGAATAACGCCGGAAATATACATGTCCGGTCCCGGAGGAGGCAGCGGGATGAGCATGGATTGGCTGAACCTGCTCGCGGAAAGCGCCGGCCAGGGCACGATCAAGGACCGGCTGGACCATTCGCCGTTTGACGAGCAGGTCGAAATCGATGTGATCAACGATCACATCCGCAACATCTATCACGCCGAGGGCAAATTTTTCGTCCCGGTGAACGATGCGTCGTGGATGGATCTGTTTCGCTATGCCTCCGGACACATGATTCACCCCGACGATCTGCCGGTGTTTACCAGGTTCATGGATCCCGAAACGCTGCCCGCCCGGCTGAAGGACAGCCCCGTTCCCGGCGTCCTGCAGGCCGAATACCGCTATAAGACGCTGTCGGGCCGCTGGCTGTGGACGTGGAACGTGATGGTGAGCGGCGCGCAGAACGGCGTCCCGGAGGGCATCGTCTATCATTATATCTACGATATCCAGCAGATGAAGGACCGCGAGAGCGGTTTCGTCAGCGCCACGCCCGACGCCGCCGCGTCCGTCCACCGGGACGAGCAGACCGGCCTGCTGCTGGAAAAGAGCTTCTTCGCCGCCGCGCGGGAAAGGGTTTCGCGGCTGACGGGCCGCTGGTGCCTGATCGCCATCGATATCGAACATTTCAAGCTGTTCCTGGAATGGCACGGCCAGGTGCAGGGCCAGTTCCTGCTGGCGCGGATCGGCGAAATACTGTCCCGCGTGGAGCGCGAATGCGGCGGGCTGGCCGGGTTTATCGGCCACGACGATTTCTGCCTGCTGGCGCCCTTCGATATGGAGCGGATACAGGCCCTGTACGAAGAGATTCGCCAGGCGATCGTCTCCTGCGGGGATTCCGTGGGCTTCCTGCCGATCTTCGGCATCGGCATGATCGAAGACCCCACCGAGCAGATCATGGACGTTTACAACCACGCCGCGCTGACGGCCGAGCAGATCAAGGGCGATTTCCGCAACCGCATCCAGGTGTACAACCCGGACATGCACAAGAAGACCGCCGAGGAATACCGGCTGCTCTCCGAATTCCAGCGCGGCATGGAAAACCACGAAATCTTCTTCTGCCTGCAGCCCCAGTGCCGGGTTTCCACCGGCAGCGTGGTGGGCGCGGAATCGCTGGCCCGCTGGCGGCTGCCGGACGGGCGCATGGTGCCGCCCGCGGTGTTCGTGCCGGTGCTGGAAAAATACGGCATGGTCACCAACCTGGA
>CACWVN010000108.1 GCA_902764285.1 uncultured Eubacteriales bacterium | reverse complement strand
CGGGATGGCGTCGCTTCGCGCCGCAGCTTCGCCCGACCCCATTGACTGCGTCAAGGGTCGCCTGACCGCCGGGTACGCCACGCAAAAAGCCGCCTGTAAGGCGGCTCGTGCGTGGCGTACCCGGCGGGATTCGAACCCACGGTCTTCAGAGTCGGAGTCTGACGCGATATCCAGCTTCGCTACGGGTACATAAGCAGCGACCTTCATTATAAACCATCGCCGCCAAAATGGCAAGGGGAAAACGGAAAAAGGCCTCATTTTTCGCAATATTTTTATGTTTGCCTCCCGCGAAGCCCTGAAAAAGCCAAAATGCCTTGCGAATTTACATTCCTTCTGATACAATAACAAAGGTATATCAGAATGGGGGTTCTATAATGAAAGAATACGTAATCGCGTTGGATGCCATGGGCGGCGATCAGGCGCCGGACGCCATCGTGGCCGGAGCCGTCGCCGCGCTGCGCCGGTTTCCGGATATCCGCATCCTGCTGGCCGGGCCGCAGTCGCGTCTGGAGGCGCTGCTGCGCGATGCTCGCGACGTGCGGGAGCGCGTGGAGATCCTGCCCGCGGACGAAGTGATCGAAATGGAAGAGCCGCCGATGCTGGCCGTGCGCAAGAAGGTCAATTCTTCGATGGTGCAGGCCATGATGGCCGTGCGGGAAAAGCGCGCGGGTGCGGTGGTCTCCGCCGGCAACACCGGCGCGATCCTGGCGGGCGGCATGCTGCGCATCGGCCGCATCCAGGGTATTGAGCGCCCGGCGCTGGCCCCGGTGATCCCCGGCGCGAAGAAGCCCTTTTTGCTGATCGACGCCGGCGCGAACGTGGACTGCCAGCCCAAGTATCTGGTGCAGTTCGGGCTGATGGGGTCGGTGTACATGAAGACCGTGATGGGCGTGGAAGACCCCGCCGTCGGCCTGGTGAACATCGGCGCGGAGGCCGAAAAGGGCAACAAGCTGACCAAGGAGACCTACCAGCTGATGCAGGCGCAGACCAGCTATCGCTTCGCCGGCAACGCCGAGGCGCGGGATATCCCCACCGGCGATTTCGATGTGGTGGTGGCCGACGGCTTCGACGGCAACATCATTCTGAAATACACCGAGGGCATCGTCGGCGCCATGATGGGCATGCTCAAGGCCAACCTGATGGCCTCGCGGGTATCCAAGATCGGCGCGGCCCTCTCCCGCCCCGCGTTCCGCAAGTTCAAGCGCAGTATGGATTACAACGCCTACGGCGGCGCGCCGCTGCTGGGCGTGGACGGCGCGGTGATCAAGGCCCACGGCGCCTCCGGCGAAACGGCCATCATGAACGCCGTGCGCCAGGCGCGGGAAATGCTGGCCGGGGACGTGGCCGGAAAGATCAAGGCCAGGCTCGCCGGGCTGACGGAGGATTAAGGCCGGTTTTCCAAATGCCCGAAACGCATTTGGAAAACGAGCCCGATGCCCCGCTTCGCACATCGACCATGCCGGGACGTCCCGGCTGAAATAGAATGGAGGTTATACAATGGATCGCAACGCTATTTTCGCCAAGGTGAAGGAGTACATCCTGATGCAGCTGCCCGTGGACGAGGGCAAGGTGGTGGAATCCGCCAACATGATCGAGGATCTGGGCGCCGACAGCGCGAACCTGATGATGCTGATCATGGATCTGGAGACCGAATTCAACATGACGGTGGAAGACGAGGCCCTGGGCACCATCAAGACCGTGGGCGACATCGTGGATTACATCGCTGAGAAGGGCTGATCGTGAAGGCGCTTTGCAACAGGCTGGATTACCAATTCAAGGATATTAAGCTGCTGGAGACGGCGCTGACGCATCCCTCCTACGGGGGGGATCATCATGTGCCGCACTACCAGCGGCTTGAATTTCTGGGCGACGCCGTGCTGGAGCTGGCCATCAGCCGCTACCTGTACTTTGAGTTCCCGGAGATAGACGAGGGCAAGCTGACGCGCATCCGCGCGGGACTGGTGCGGGAGGAAACGCTCTGCCGCGCCGCCCGCCGGCTGGAGCTGGGCAAATACATCCGCCTTTCCGTGGGCGAGGATCGCTCCGGCGGGCGGGACAAGCCCAGCATACTGTGCGATGTGATGGAAGCCGTGCTTGCCGCCGTGTATCTCGACGGGGGCTTTGACTGCGCCGTGGCGGTGATCCAGAGGGCGCTGGCCGAAGACCTGCGCCCGAAGATGCTGGAGGACCACCTGGACGCCAAGTCCCGGCTGCAGGAGATCCTGCAGCGCGACGGCGACATGCCCGTCTATGATTTCATTTCCATGGAAGGCCCGCCCCACGCGCCGCAGTTCCGTTACAGCGTGACGCTGAACGGCCGGGTGCTGGGCGAGGGCAGCGGCACCAGCAAGCAGAACGCGCAGCAGGAAGCCGCCCGGGACGCGCTGCGGCGCATGGGCAGCCGGTAAAGCCGCGGCGCTTCCCTGCCTTCCCCTTTACAATCGATTGGAGCGTAACGACAATTGCGACTGAAGAAACTGATACTCCACGGCTTCAAATCCTTCGCGGATCACGTGGAAATAGCCTTTGAAGACGGCATCACCGGCGTGGTGGGCCCCAACGGCTGCGGCAAGAGCAACATCGCCGACGCCGTGCGCTGGGTGCTGGGCGAGCAGAGCGCGAAATCGCTGCGCGGCGCGAAGATGGAAGACGTCATCTTCAACGGCACCGAGTCCCGCCGCCGGCTGGCCTTCTGCGAAGTGACGCTGGTCTTCGACAACGCGGACCACGCGCTGGCCATCGATTTCGCCGAGGTGTCCGTCACCCGCCGCGTCTACCGCAGCGGCGAAGCCGAATACAAGATCAACGGCGCGGCCTGCCGCCTGCGGGACATCGTGGACCTGTTCCGCGATACCGGCATCGGCAAGGATGCCTATTCCCTGATCGGCCAGGGCCGCATCGACGAGATCCTGTCCGCGAAATCCGAAGACCGCCGGCAGGTGTTCGAGGAGGCCGCCGGGATCGTCAAGTACAAGACCCGCAAGCTGGACGCCCAGAAGCGCATCCAGCGCACCCAGGAAAACCTGAACCGCGTGGAGGACATCCTGTCCGAACTGGAGGACCGGGTGGAGCCGCTGAAGGAACAGAGCGAACAGGCCCGGGAATACCTGGCCCTGCGGGACGAGTTGAAGGTGCTGGACCTGAACGTGTTCCTGGTGCGGACCGAGCGCTACGAGGCGCGCATCCGCGAATTGAAGGAATCGGTGCAGGCGCTGGGCGAATCGATCCTCGAAGCCAACCGCCAGCTGGAGCAGCGCGGCGTCGAGCGCGACGAGGCGCAGTCCCGGCTGGATGAGCTGGAGCTGGAGAGCAGCGAAAAGCGCGAGGCCGTGCAGACGCTGATCCGCGAGGTGGAGGCCTGCGAGGGCGCCGTGCAGGTGATGCGCGAGCGCATCGCCGCCGGGGAAAAGGAGCGCGACCGCGCGCAGTCCCAGAAGGCCGCCGCCGCCGAGGGCAGCGAGGGCGTGCGCCGGGAGATCGAGCGCATGGGCGCGGAGATCGAAGCGGAGACCGCCGCCATCGAAGAGGCCGCCGCGGCGCTGGCGCTGCGGGAAGCCGATCTGGAGAAATCCGAAGCGCAGCTTTCCGAACTGGAAGAACAATCCGAAACCGCGAAGCAGCAGGTCATTCAGGCCATGAACCGCCTGGGCGACGTGCGCTCCCAGCGCGCGCGGCTGAGCGCCATGCAGACGGCGCTGGAAAACCAGCTGGACGGCATGCAGGCCGATCGCGAGCGCGAACAGAGCGGCTCCGAGGCGCTGAACGCCCACGTGCAGTCGGCGCGGGAGATCCTGGACAGCGAAAACGCCCGCAAGGCCGAGCTGGACAGCCAGGCCGCCCAGATGCAGGCGCGGGTGCAGGCGCTGGGCGAGGAAGCCGGCGCGCTGAACGACCGCGTGACGCGCATGCAGAACGAGCGCCAGCAGCGGGATTCCCGGCTGAAATTGCTGCGGGAGATGCAGCGGGATTACGAGGGCTACAACAACTCCGTCAAGCAGGTGCTGCTGCAGGCCCGCCGGCAGGGCGCCCAGTCGGGCGTGCACGGCGTGGTGGCCGATCTGATCCACGTGCCCGCGCGGCTGGAGCGCGCCATGGACATGGTGCTGGGCGGCGCGCTGCAAAACGTCGTGGTGGACCGGGACGAGGACGCCAAGCGCATGATCGAATACCTGCGCGCGAACCGCTTCGGCCGGGCCACGTTCCTGCCCGTCGGTTCCGTGCGCGGGCGCACGCTGTCCCCGCAGGAGCGGCACGTGCTGTCCATGCCGGGCTGCGTGGGGCTGGCCTCCGAGCTGGTGGAATTCGACCCGAAATACCAGGGCGTGATCGACAACCTGCTGGGTCGCACCGTGGTGGCCGAGGATCTGACCGCGGGCATCGCCATCCAGCGGGCCGGCAAGTATCAGTTCCGGCTGGTGACGCTGGAGGGCGACGTGATGCACTCCGGCGGTTCCATGACCGGCGGCAGCGTGCAGAGCCGGGCGACCAGCCTGCTGTCCCGCTCCCGCGAGATCGAAGAGAGCGAGCAGGCGCTGAAAAAACTGGAGCAGGAATTTGAAGAGGCGCGGGAAAAATACGCCGCCATCGAGGACGAGCGCGCGCTTTTGAAGAAGGAACGCGGCGAGCTCTACGACGAGCTGCACAAGCAGGAGGTCGTCGTCGCCCGGGCGGAGGCGCATCTGAACGCCGCGCTGGACGAGCAGAGCAGCAACAACCAGCGCGTGGAGCGCATGGAAGCCGAACGCGAGCGCCTGCGCGCCCAGCTGGAGGAAGTGGCCGGGAGCCTCTCCGCGCTGGACGAGCAGCAGCAGTCCGCCGAAACCAGCACCGACGACCGGCAGGCCGAGATCAAGCGCCTGGGTGACGAGATCTTCCGGCTGCGCGGGGAAACCGAAGCCCTGCGCGACGAAGTGGGCGGCGAGCGCGTATCGCTGGCTGCCCGCCGCCGCGGCCTGGAAGCCGCCATAGCCGATCGCGACCGGCTGTCCCGGCAGGCAGAGAACGCCGAAAAGCTGATGGTGGAATCCGAGACCACGCTGGCCGCCTGCCTGGCGGAGCTGGATAAAAACGCCGCGCTGCTGGAGCAGTACATCGGCGACCTGAACGGCAAAAAGGGCGCGCTGGACGCCGCCCGCGCGGATTTCGACGAGGCCGACGGCCGCCGCACCGGCGTGCAGAAGCAGCTGCAGGAGCTGGCCGAGCAGATCGACGCGCTGCGCGCGGGGCTGGACGATTTCAGCGACAAGCACCACCGCAGCGAATTGCAGCTGGCCCGCGTGGAGGGCGAATTCAAGCAGATCCAGGACCGGATCTGGGAGGATTACGAGCTGACCTACGCCGGCGCGGAACCGTTTCGGCAGGCGGAATTCAAGCTGACGGAATCCGAAAAGCGCATCGCCGCCATCCGCGCGCGCATCCGCGAAATGGGCACGGTGAACGTGGCCGCGCTGGACGAATACCGGCGCACCGTGGAGCGCGTGGAGGAATTGACCACCCAACGCGACGACCTTCTGAAGGCCAAGGCCGACCTGGAGGACATCGTGGCCGAGCTGGAAACCAAGATGGAAAAGCAGTTCAAGTCGCAGTTCGCGCTGATGAACGAAAACTTCCAGCGCACGTTCGTGAAGCTATTCGGCGGCGGGCGCGCGGAATTGCAGCTGTCCGACCCGAAGGACGCGCTGAACTGCGGCATCGAGATCGTGGCCCAGCCGCCGGGCAAGAAGCTGCAGATGCTGTCGCTGCTCTCCGGCGGCGAGCGCGCGCTGACGGCCATCGCCATACTGTTCGCCATACTCGATCTGAAGCCCACGCCCTTCTGCATCCTGGACGAGATCGAGGCCGCGCTGGACGACGCCAACATCGATACCTACGCCGACTACCTGAAATCCTATTCCCGGAACACCCAGTTCATCGTCATCACCCACCGCAAGGGCACCATGGAGCGCTGCGACGCGCTGTACGGCGTGGTGATGGAGGAAAAGGGCGTTTCCAAGACGGTGTCGGTCAAGCTGAACGAGGCGGTATAAGCTTCGGCCTGGTTGCGATTTCTCATTCTGTTACCGGAGGTTTGGTATATGGGATTGTTTGACAAGATCAAAAACGGCCTCGCCAAGACGCGCAGCGCCTTTTCCGGCCGCATGGACGACCTGGTGGAAAACTATCGCGAGCTGGACGACGACTTCTACGAGGACCTGACCGACATCCTGATCATGGCCGACGTGGGCATGGAGACCGCGGACCTGGCCGTGGGCCGGCTGAAGGAAAAGTGCAAGGCCGAGAAGATCGGCAGCCCCGAAAAGGCGCGCGACGCGCTGAAGGACATCCTGGTGGACATCCTGTGGGCCGAGCCGATGCAGCTGACAAGCCCGATGGTGCTTCTGATCATCGGCGTCAACGGCGTGGGCAAGACCACGTCCATCGGCAAGCTGGCCTCGCGACTGAAGGCCATGGGCCGCCGCGTGATCATCTGCGCCGGCGACACCTTCCGCGCCGCCGCCGCCGACCAGCTGACGGTATGGGCCGAGCGCGCCGACGTGCCGATCATCAAGCAGCGCGAGGGCGCCGATCCCGCCGCGGTGGTGTTCGACGGCATCCAGGCCGCCAAGGGCCGCCACGCCGACGTGCTGCTGGTGGACACCGCCGGGCGCCTGCACAACAAGGCGCACCTGATGGAGGAATTGAAGAAGATCAGCCGCGTTTCCGAGCGGGAGTTCCCCGAGGCCAAGCTGGCGGCGCTGCTGGTGATCGACGCCACCACCGGCCAGAACGGCCTGATGCAGGCCAAGGTGTTCAGCGAAGTGGCGAACCTGGACGGCATCATCCTGACGAAGCTGGACGGCACCGCCAAGGGCGGCATCGCCATCGCCATCCGGCACGAGCTGGGGCTGCCGGTGCGCTACATCGGCCTGGGCGAACAGCTGGACGACATGCAGCCCTTCGACGCGAAGGAATTCGTTTCCGCGATCTTTGGAGAATGACGCGCCATGAACATCGACGGCAATCTGGAAAAGATCATCTCCGGCTTTGAATTTGCCGGGGAACTGATCGGCTGGGAAGAGATCAAGACCGGCCACATCAACCGCACCTACCGGCTGTCCTTCCGCCAGGCGGACGGCTCCGCGCGGGATTACGTGCTGCAGAACATCAACACCTTCGCGTTCAAGAAGCCCGACGAGCTGATGGAAAACGTCCGTCTGGTGACGGAACACCTGCGCGAGGCGATGGTCCGGCGCGGCGAGGACCCGGAAAACCGCGTGCTGCGGGTGGTGCCGGCGCGCGGCGGCGGCATCATGCTGCTGGACGACGAGGGCGGCGCCTGGCGCGCCTACGATTTCATCACCCACGCCACGACCGTGGACCAGGTCTCCTCGCCCGCGGAATTCCGGGAGATCGGCCGCGCCTTCGGGGCGTTCCAGAACGCGCTGGCGGACTTCCCCATCG
>CACWVN010000107.1:7500-9011 GCA_902764285.1 uncultured Eubacteriales bacterium | reverse complement strand
GATGCCCGCGGGCAGCTTCTTGCGGGTGGTGCGCATGGCGTTCTGGAAGTTCACGAAGATGCCCTGGGCGGTCTCCGGCCGCAGGTAGATCTCCGCGGCGGAATCCTCGTTCACGCCCTGGAAGGTCTTGAACATCAGGTTGAACTGGCGGATGCCGGTGAATTCCTTCTTGCCGCAGACGGGGCAGACGATGTCGTGCTCGGCGATGAAGCTCTCCAGCTCCTGGTTCGTCCAGCCGTCGCCGGTCTCCTCACCCTTGGTGAAGTCCTCGATCAGCTTGTCGGCGCGGAAGCGGGCCTTGCAGGCCCTGCAGTCCATCAGCGGGTCGTTGAAGCCGCCCACGTGGCCGGACGCCACCCACACCTCGCGGTTCATCAGGATCGCGCAGTCCAGGCCGGTGTTGTACGGGCTCTCCTGCACGAACTTGCGCCACCAGGCCTTCTTCACGTTGTTCTTGAATTCCACGCCCAGCGGGCCGTAATCCCAGGTGTTGGCCAGGCCGCCGTAGATCTCCGAGCCCGCGAAGATGTATCCGCGGTTCTTGCACAGCGCGACCAGCTTGTCCATCGTCAGTTTCGCCATCGTATAAACCCCTCTTTATTCCATTATTCGCGGCGGTATCGCCCGAAGGCCCGAAACCGCGTGCATTCACAGACACAAGGGTACCAGATTTGCCCGCGGTTTTCAACTTGAATTTGTTAATTCTTGCCCGGCGATCAGTTGTCCGCGCGGTTGTAGCCGTTCTTCATGTGCTCGCTGGCGTCCAGCAGAACCTTGTTCAGCGCGGCGATCGTCTGTTCCTTCGCCATGGCGCACAGCTTTTCGTTGGCCTCGGCCGTCAGCGAGAAATCGCCGGTCTCGGCCATGCGCCGGTCGTATTCCAGCACCAGCCGACGGCCCCTGGTCGCCACGGCGTTCTGGTAGCGCTCCACCGGCTGGGCGCAGCTGGCGTAGTTGGCGTCCGCCAGCGCGGCGATCAGACGGCTGCTCCAGTAGAAGTTTTCGGTGGAGGTATCCAGCGTCACGTCGCTCAGGTATGCGGGCATGGCGTCCACGTTCGCATATACCGGCAGCATGGCGGCGAAGGTGGTGGGCCCGAAGCAGATCCATTCGATGCCGCGCAGGGCCTCGGGCGCGTCGCCGCGGATCTGGCAGATCGAGGTCACGCCGGTGCGGTTGATGCCGATGGACCGGTATATGCCCCGCTTGCCGGTGTCCTGGCCGGAATAGGGGTTGTAGGGCGTGCCCTGGTAATGGCTGGACAGCAGGTACTTCACGTCCTCGGCGGCCACCTTGCGGTCCGGCACCAGCGACCAGGGGATGTCGTCGCTCTCGGGACCGAATTCCGCGTCCGGGCCGTCCCAGCGGTGGGATTTCGGCGCCAGGTACCGCCCCATGAACCAGGCCCGGGGCGTGTTGTAGATGTGGTCCATGTCGGTGCGCGAGCCGAAGACAGCCCGGGGATTGAACGCGCCGTTCTGGTTCAGGTCCAGGTGGTTTTCGGCGATGAA
>CACWVN010000107.1:0-7471 GCA_902764285.1 uncultured Eubacteriales bacterium | reverse complement strand
GCGCCGAAGGCGTCGTCCAGGTCGAAGGCGTCCATGCCGAACTGGTTCGGGTTGATCACGACCCGGTCGTCCGGCACGCGCCGGGCCATCCAGTGGTGCCCGCCGATGGTCTCCAGCCACCAGACCTCGTCCGCGTCGTTGAACGCGATGCCGTTGGATTCGTAGGTGCCGTAGCGCTCCAGCAGCGCGCCCAGGCGCTCCACGCCCTCGCGGGCCGTATGGATGTAGGGCAGCACCAGCACCACGATGTCCTCCTCGCCGATGCCCCCGGGCACGTCCTTTTCCCGGCGCGACTTCGCCTTCTGATACTCCACCAGCGGGTCCGCCGCCAGCACCCGCGGGTTGGACGTGATGGTCTCCGTGGCGGTCATGCCCACGTTGGCGGCGTTGATGCCCGTGGCGGCCCAGATGCCGTCCTTGGGATCGACGCTGGGGCACGCGGTGTAGCGCATGGGGTCGTCGGGCAGCTCGATCTCCAGGTGGGAGATGGCGCTCCTGTATTTCCTCGGCTGCTTCTTCGGCTCGACGACGATCAGCTTCTTCACGTCGAAATGCCCGTCGTCGGTGCGGGCGATCATCGTGGAACGGTCGTTGCTGGCGTTTTTGCCCACCAGCACGGTTGTGCAGGACATAATGCGATCCCCTTTCCGTTGTATACTGGGATGATTTTACCCCCGCTGTGTAAAAACGGCAACCGCATACGGAATATTCATGAAACAACCCCGCCCGCGCGGAGGCGGGCGGGGGAACGGGCGGCGGTCACTCCACGGGCGCGTCGATGATCCAAAAGCCCTGCGACCAGGCGTAGCCGTCCATGCCTGCGGGCGGCTCGGCGGCGTTGGCGCCGGGAATGGCGTAGCGGATGCCGTCCGCCGCGCCGTCGGCGGCGTGCAGGCCGATGAAGCAGGCGTCGCAGCCGCATCCGGCCGGCATCGGCGCGCGGACGTAGGTGTATCCGTCCTCCGGCGCGCCTTCCGCGGGCGGATTCTCCGCGAACAGCCGCCGCAGCGGCTCCAGCGCGCCGTTCCAGGGCGACGAGGCGTCCAGCCCCAGCGCCGCGGCGGCGGATCGGGGCGGCTCGGCGGGCGCGGCATCGGCGGGGTCTTCCCGGGCCTCCTGGCGCGCCGCGGCGGTGTACACGCGGGCCTTCGAGCGCACGTAGATCTTCACGTCGGAGCCGTCCTCCTGGGAAGGCGCGGGGTTTTCGGCCGGGGCCGCCTGCGCCTCCGGCGCGGGCTCCGGTTCCGGGGAATCGGCCGGTGGCGCGGCTTCGGGCTCCGGAGCGGCCGGCGCCGACGCGGGCTCGCCGGGCTCCGGGATGTCCGCGGCGGGCGCTTCCGGCGCGGCGTACAGCGCGCACACCGCCCTTTCCAGCGCCGCGGCGTCCAGCTCGCGGGAACCCTCGAGGTTGCCGTTCAGCGCCACCGCGCAGCCGCCCTCCGCGCGGGCGACGGTCAGCCAATGGTAGGCCTCCAGCGGGCGGCCGCCGACGTTTCGCGGGTCGAACTGGATCGCCAGCGTCAGCTGGCCGCGCCGGTCGCGCCGCAGCGGGCCGAGGGCCGCGGCGAAGTATTCCCCGTTTGCCTGGCCCGCCAGCGCGGCTTCCAGCGCGCCGGCGCCCTCCGGCGCGGTGACGACGACGTAGAGGCTGCCGGTCGCGGTGCGCCGCTCCAGCCGCGCGTGACCGCCGTAGCCCGGCAGGGCCGGGCGCAGCATGATGAAGGCGCGGCGATATTCGTTTCGGATCATGGTCAACCCTCCTCGGTTCATGCTATGCTGCGGCCCGGCGGCTTATCCGACCCGGTCAGTCCGGATCGCTCAGGTGGCGCGTGCCCATCCGGTCGTGGCTGCGCATCAATTCCCGGTACAGCGCGTGGCTTCCGGCGGGCTTCGGCGCGGCGGCGCGGCTTTCGGGCGGGGGATCGGCGGGGCTTTGCGGCGCAATAGCGGCGGGCTGCGGCGCGGCTTTTTGGCGGATCGGGGCTGCGGGCGCGCGGCGCTTGCGCTGCCGGACGGCGCGGGTCAGGATTTCTTTCGGGGTGTTCACGGGCGACGCCTCCTCCAAACTGAATTTCGATTAAATTGTATGCAAAATCGGAACGGCATGACCAATTCCGGGGGCATTCTTGAATATTTTTAGTCTTAACGGTCCGCCCCCTTGCGCGGAAGGGGCGTTATAGATATAATAGAAGTGTATAGTTATGCCCCGGCAAGGGCCGCGGGTACTTCATGAGAGGCGGTAACGCTATGAAAAACAACCTGGATAACGAGCCTTCCCTGGATTATTTTGAGCTGCGTCGAAGGCATGAGGAATATAAAAACAGTCTGCGCAGAGCGAGTGAGCAGCCGCAGGCCGACGCGGATGCCCCGGCGGCCGAACCCGCCGCGGACGCGGCGGAGCCTGTGACCGCGGAACCCGTCGTGACTGCGGACGCGCCGGAAGAACCCGTCGCCGGGCCGCAGGATATTCCCGAGGATGTCGAGGAAGAATCCGACGCGGATTATGCCGCGGACGAACCCGACGAGGAATACCCGGACGACGCGGATGACGAGGCGCCCGTCGACGAAAATCCCAATCCCTTCGATTCCTTCATCAAGGCCTTCCACGGCCTGCGCAGCCGTTTCGGCAAGCGCAGGGCGGCCGAAGAGGACGATGACGACGAGGAATACGAGGACGACGCGGACGACGGAGAAGCCGGCGAGGCCGGGGAATCCGACGAAACCGCGGTGCCCCAGGCTTCCTGGCCGCGCGTCGCCCCGGCGGAGGAGAGCGACGCCGGCGAGGCCGCCGACGTGGAGGATCTGCCCGCGTATGAAGCGCCTGTCCGCCCGCAGGACGGCGAAGCGCCCGACGACATCGGGGATATGGATTATCCCGATGACGACGAGGATGACGAAGACGAGGACGAGGATGAAGGCCGGAAGCCCGGCGGGGTCGGCGGCTTCAAGAAATTCCTGAGGCTGTTCGTGGTGCCGGTGGATGAGGACGAGCGGATCTCCCGCCCGGACGGCGAGGACGACGATGAAGACGACCTCGAAGACGACATTTGGTCCGGCGAAGGCGACGGCGAATGGTCCGACGGCGCCGGCGAAGAAATAGAAGCTGAACGGCAGAGCCAGACCGCGGCGGCCGTGGATATCGAAGGAGGACTTGACATGAGCGATCAGAACAATGTGACTGCCGAAGTGGCCAGCCAGCTGGCTGCCGATCTGGAACAGCCGGGACTTTCCCGCCGCGAGCGCCGCGAACTGGCCATGCGCCAGGCCGCCGAAAAGGCCGCCGAGGAAGCCGCCCGCGTGGAAAGCGATGCCGCCGCGAAGGCAGAATCGCTGTTTGAAGAAAAACCGCTCGAGGCCGATGCCGTGTCGGACGTAGCCGAGGGCATCGTGGATATCGCGCCCGCGCAGCAGGATGCCGACGCCGTCGTGGACGAGCCTACCCGTGAATATAAAGCCGTCTCCAAGACCAATTTCGATCCCTTCATGGAGGAGCAGCCCGAACCCGCCGAGAGCGAGGACGCGGACGCGCCGGACGATGATGAAGAGGATGAGGAAGAAGAAGAGAAGCCGCGCCGCGGGCTGTTCGGCCGCCGCAAGAAGGCCGAGCCCGAGGACGAGGACGAAGACGAGGAAGACGACGAAGACGAAGAGGACGAGGAAGAGGAAGAGAAGCCGCGCCGCGGGCTGTTCGGCCGCCGTAAGAAGGCCGACGAGGACGAAGACGAAGAAGACGAGGACGACGAGGACGAGGATTACGACGACGAGGACGAAGAAGAGGAAGAAAAGCCCCGCCGCGGCCGCCGTCATCGCTATGAAGAGGACGACGAGTACGACGAATACGACGAGGACGACGACGGCTACGACGAGGACGACGAGGACGAGGATTACGACGACGACGGGGAAGGCGCGTCCTTCGGCCACGTGCTGCTGGGCATCCTGAAGGGCTTCCTCACCGCCGTGATGCTGCTGCTGTTCGTGGTGGTCGTGCTGAATGTGCTGAACATCTTCAACGTCGTCAAGCTGGACCGCCTGGCCAGCCGCATGCCCACCCGGATGGTCAATCTGTTCCTGCCCAGCCAGAACATGAAGCAGAAGATGAACGTGGAAGCGGAAGCCAATCCCGCGCCCATCGCGCAGCCCGCTCCGGCGCCCGAAGCTCCGGAAGCCCAGCTGCCCGATGTGCAGCCCGAGCCGGAACCCGCGCCCGCTCAGGAGGCGCCCGCTCAGGAAGCGCCCGTGGAAGAGGCGCCCGTCGAACAGAGCGCCGAGGCCGTGGGCTGAAGCCGAATACAAAAGAACGGACTGTCGCCGACAGTCCGTTTTTGTCCATTGAACGATGGGAGAGGACGGTCATGAAGTATATCGTAGCACTCGACCAGGGCACCACCAGTTCCCGCGCCGTCGTGTTTGATGAATCCGCGCGGGTCGTCGCGGCGCACAACATCGAATTCCAGCAGATCTATCCCCATCCCGGCTGGGTGGAGCACCGCCCGCAGGATATCCTGGACAGCCAGATCGACGCGCTGAAGCTGGCGGTGGTGAAGGCGAAGATCGACGTGTCCGACATCACGGCCATCGGCATCACCAACCAGCGCGAAACCACGCTGCTGTGGGACCGGGAGACCGGCGAACCGCTGTGCAACGCCATCGTGTGGCAGTGCCGCCGAAGCGCGCCGCTGGTGGAGCGCCTGCGCCAGGACGGCCTGGGCAACGTGCTGCGCGACCGCACCGGCCTGGTTCCCGACGCCTATTTTTCCGGCACGAAGCTGGAATGGATGCTGGACAGCATTCCCGGCGCGCGGGATCGCGCCGCCCGGGGCGAACTGTGCTTCGGCACGGTGGACTGCTTCCTGGTCTGGAACCTGACGGCGGATCACGTCCACGTGACCGACGCCACCAACGCCGGGCGCACCATGCTGTACAACATCTTCGAACAGCGCTGGGACGAGGATCTGCTGCGCGCCATGGATATCCCCGCGCCGCTGCTGCCCAAGGTGGTGGACACCTCCTGCGTGGTGGGCATGCTGGATAAGAAGATCCTGGGCCGCGAGATCCCCATCGCGGCGCTGGCGGGCGACCAGCACGCGGCGCTGTTCGGCCAGGGCTGCTTCGCGCCGGGCCTGTGCAAGAACACCTACGGCACGGGCTGCTTCGTGCTGATGAACACCAGCGAAAACCCGGTGAAATCCACCCACAACCTGATCACCACCGTGGCCTGGCGGCTGGACGGCAAGCCCCGCTACGCGCTGGAGGGCAGCGTGTTCGTGGGCGGCGCGGTGGTGCAGTGGCTGCGGGACGAGCTGCGCATCGTCTCCACCGCCGCCGAAACCGAGCCCGTGGCCATGCAGGTGCCCGATAACGGCGACGTCTATTTCGTGCCCGCCTTCACCGGCCTCGGCGCGCCCCACTGGGACATGTACGGCCGCGGCACCATCGTGGGCCTGACCCGCGGCGCGAACCGCGCCCATATCGTGCGCGCGGCGCTGGAATCCATCGCCTACCAGTCGGCGGACGTGATCGCCGCCATGGCCAACGACGCCGGTACCAAGACCACCGTGCTGCGCGTGGACGGCGGCGCCAGCGCCAACAATTTCCTGATGCAGTTCCAGTCGGACATCCTGAACGTGCCGGTGCTGCGGCCCGTGGTGACGGAGACCACGGCGCTGGGCGCGGCGATGTTGGCCGGGCGCGCCGCGGGCGTATGGACCGACGGCGATCTGAACCGGCTGCAGGCCATCGACCGGGAATTCAACCCCGAGATGGACGAGTTGCAGCGCACGCGGCTGATGCACAAGTGGCACCGCGCCGTCGAGCGCAGCAAGGGCTGGGCCGAGGACTGAGAGCGCGATAAGGAGCGCCCGCATCAAACCGATGCGGGCGCGCTCTGTTTCTGCCGGAATTACGTCTGAACCGCCGGAACCAGGCCGGCTTCGGGCCGCGCCGGCAGCCGCCGGATGAACGCGGCGAACGTCGCCACCGCGGCGGCGCAGCACAGGATGTCCGCGATGGGCGTGGCCCACACGATGCCGTAGACGGGGAACGCCCTGACGAGGATGAACATCATCGGGATGTCCAGCAGCCCCTTGCGCAGGATCGCCAGCAGGAAGGACTTGCGGCTCCTGCCCACGGCCTGGAAGAACGATATGAACGCGTAGGCGCAGGCGGAGAACGGCCCGCCGATGCACAGGATGCGCAGGAAGTGCGCGCCGTAGGTCAGGGAATCGGATTCGTGCTGGATGAACACGCCGATCAGCCCGCGGCTGAACAGCAGCCCCGCCGCCATGCAGCCCGCGGCCAGCGTCACCGAGATCATCGTGGAGATCAGCACGGCGCGCTTCATGCGACGGGTATTGCCCGCGGCGTAATTGTAGCCGATCAGCGGCAGCACGCCCTGGGCCATGCCGCGCACCATGCAGTGGGCCAGCATGTTCACCTTCTTGGCCACGCCGATGCCCGCCTGGAACACCGGCCCGGAGACCGCCATCAGATTGTCCAGCACCGCGTAGCTGATGTTTTCGCACAGCGTCATCAGGCATGCCGGCAGGCCCGTGACCAGCACGTCCGCCGGGACGCGGCCCTCCAGCGCTTCGCGGCGCGGCGCCAGCGAGATCACCGATTTTTTCCGATTCCGGAGGATCAGCGCCAGGAAATACAGCGCCGCGGCGAGGTTGGAAAGGGCGGTGGCGATGGCCGCGCCCAGCACCTCGCTGCCCCGGGGCAGCAGGACGAACATGAACAGCGGGTCCAGGGCGATGTTCAATACGCCGCCCAGCGCGATGCCGATGCCCGCCTGCAGCGACCGGCCTTCCGAGCGCACCAGGTGGCCCAGCAGCGCGTTCATCGACGTGGCCAGGCCGCCCAGCGCCACCGTGACCGTCAGATACCGGCACGCGTCGCCGTGCACCGCCGGGTCGCTGCCGCCCAGCAGATCCACAAACGGCTCCATCAGCAGCCACGCGCCCAGGGAATACGCCAGCGTCGCGCACGCGCAGCCGTAAAAGGCGAAGACCGCGGCGCCGCGGGCTTTTCGCGCGTCGTTCGCGCCCAGCGCCCGGGCGATCACGCTGGCGCCGCCCACGCCGAACAGGTTGGAAATGGCCGACAGAAACATGAACGCCGGCATGCACACCGTCACGGCGGTGATCATGGCGTCGCTGCCCGCCAGACCGATGAAGAAGGTATCCGCCATGTTGTAGACCACCAGGATGACCTGGCTGATCACCGTGGGGACGGCCAGCGCCAGCACGGCCCGCGCGATGGGATACTGTTCGAATATCCGCACCTGCGCCGCCCGATCCTTCATGCGCCCGCCCCCTTTCCAACGACAGGACGGCCCTTCCCGCGGGAGGATTCCCGGGGCGGCCGTCGTTGATCCCGCGGCCCGGTTTTTCGGGCCGCCTGCGTTTGTCTCCGATGATGCTTTATTATAGGATCGTAAAAAGATAATGTCAAACTATATATAATTAAAACT
>CACWVN010000106.1 GCA_902764285.1 uncultured Eubacteriales bacterium | reverse complement strand
CTTCACGATGTATTTCTGGTCCTTCGTCACCAGCAGAGGACGCCAGGGCTCGTTGGGATGATCGTGGGGTGGGGCACAGATGATGTGCTTATTGCCGCCCTTGATCACCAGCAGGTGGCGATACTGGATGCCAGTGATGAATCTCACGCGTTCACAGCCCTCACGCTCGTTGATGGGCTTGGCCAGCGTCTCGTTCAGATAGTCTATCAGCACGCGGGCATCCTCCGTTTCCAGATTGCCGCCGTTGTGCGTGATGATCTTACCGTCTTCAATCGTGATGATATTACAGCGGATGGCAAAGTCGTCCTCCGCCATCTCGTAGCCTATCGATGCAGCCTCCAAGGGGCCGCGACCTTCGTACACCTTATTCAGATCATAGCCCAGAATAGCCGTATTGGCCACCTCCGATCCGGGAGGGAATCCCTCGGGCACCGTCACCAATCGTCCACAGCGGCCTTCGCGTGCCAGCTGGTCCATCATGGGTTTATGGGCATATTGCAACAGCGTCTTCCCCCCAAGTTTCGCAACAGGCAGGTCCGCCATTCCATCACCCAAAATAATAATATGTTTCATGTGCGTTATCGAAAAAGCCCCTCCCTTTTGGGAGGGGTTGGGGTAGGCTTAAATATTAGCGATTGACATGATGTTTGCGAAGACTCCGGCGGCGGTGACGGCTGCACCGGCTCCGTAACCCTGAATCAGCATCGGGTACTCCTTGTAGCGCTCAGTGGTAAGCAGAACGATGTTGTTCGAACCCTCCAGTCCGTAGAACGGATGTCCGTAAGGCACCTCTTTCAGGGCCACACTCGTCTTGAACGACGAAGGATCCTGCTCGTCGGCTTCCATCGTAGCCACGAAGCGCCAGCGCTTGTTCTCGGCCTCGAGCACCTTACGGCGCTTCTCGAAGTCGGCATCCAGCTCAGGCAGACGCTTCCAGAAGTCCTCGATCGAACCCTCGAAATAACTGTCGGGCACGAAGAGATGCTTCTCCACATCGTCCTGTTCCACCTTGTAACCTGCCTCACGGGTCAGGATCACCAGCTTGCGGATCACGTCAGTACCGCTCAGGTCGATACGTGGGTCTGGCTCAGAGTAACGCTGCTCCTTGGCACGCTTCACCGTCTCAGAGAAGGGCACGTCAGCCGCAATCTCGTTGAAGATGAAGTTCAGCGTACCGCTCAGGATAGCCTCGATCTTGAGGATCTTGTCACCCGAGTTGCAGAGGTCGTTGATGGTGCCTATAATCGGAAGACCGGCACCTACGTTGGTCTCATAGCGGAACCACACACCACGGTCACGGGCCGTCTGCTTCAGTTTCAGATAGCTGTCGTAGTCGCTCGAAGCGGCAATCTTGTTGGCAGCCACTACTGATATGTTGTGCTCCAGGAACGTCTGATACAGCATGGCAATCTGACGGCTGGCGGTACAGTCTACAAATACCGAGTTGAAGATGTTCATCTTCACAATCTCGTCACGCATGTGCTCCGTGTTGGCAGGGAAGCCTGCACGCAGGGTCTGCTCGTAGTTGTCGAGGTCGATACCGTCGCGATCCAGCACGAAGTTGTCCACATCCGAGATACCCACCACGTTCAGCTTCAGTCTGCGCGACTGCATCAGGAACTGCTGCTGGGTGCGGATCTGCTCAAGCAGCATGCCGCCAACGGTACCGATACCACAAATGAAGAGGTTCAGCACCTTATATTCCGACAGGAAGAACGAGTCGTGCAGCACGTTGAGCGACTTGCGCAGGAACTTGCCGTCGACCACGAACGAGATATTCGTCTCCGAAGCACCCTGAGCACAGGCAATCACGCTGATACCGGAGCGTCCCAGTGTGCCGAACAGCTTTCCGGCGATACCTGGCGTCTGCTTCATGTTCTCACCCACGATGGCGATTGTGGCTAGACCACTCTCCACCTGCATGGGGAACATCGCACCCGTCTCGATCTCTTTGGCAAACTCGGCATTCAGCACCTCTGCTGCTGCCTCGGCATCCTCGTCGCGCACACCGATTGAGGTGGAGTTCTCCGACGATGCCTGCGACACCATGAATACGGAGATGCCCTTGTTGGCCAGCGTGGTGAAGATACGGCGGTTCACACCGATCACGCCCACCATCGACAGACCCGTCACGGTAATCAGCGATGTGCCCTTGATGCTCGAGATACCCTTGATGGGCTTGTCGTCGTTGTTGATCTGAGCCTTGATCAGGGTGCCCGGGTGTTCGGGGTTGAAGGTGTTCTTTACTTTAATAGGTATGTTCTTGACGCAGACGGGATAGATGGTCGGCGGGTAGATCACCTTCGCACCGAAGTTACACAGCTCCATCGCCTCTACGTACGAGAGTTCATTGATCGTATAAGCACTCTTGATTACCTTCGGGTCAGCCGTCATGAAACCGTCCACATCCGTCCAGATCTCCAGGATCTCAGCGTCGAGCGCTGCTGCGATGATGGCTGCGGTATAGTCGCTGCCGCCTCGTCCCAGATTGGTCGTCTCGTGCGAGTCGCGGTCGCGGGCAATGAATCCCGGCACCACGGCTACGGTCTTGCTGGCATTGGTATTGTTGGTCTGGAAGCTTGCAAACGACTCCTTCACCGAGATAGGCGTGTCGGCATACACGTCACACAGTCGCTCATTATTAATAATAAGGATAGCGTCCACGTTCTTTCTCATCTCGTCCACCCCCTTCAGAGCCCGGATAATCTTCTGTTTCTTTTCGAAGTAGAAGGGAATCGTCACAATACCGATAGTCAGCATCCCCATTTTCTTGGCAACGCTGGCCACCACGGGAGCCGACCCCGTTCCCGTTCCGCCACCCATACTGGCAGTGATAAACACCATCTTAGTGCCGTCGCTCAGCAGTTTCTCAATATCGTCGATATCCAAATCGGGATTTGTTACAAGGATAATGCCTCCATCTTCCCCATTGAGTTGATGGAGCGCCTTTCTTACGGCGGCATCTGCCGCTTTTACTGTTGATATTCCCTTTCTTTCCCATTTGACGCCGTCCCATAGATAGTCTGGCGTCATTTTCTGTTTTTCGCTATCTTCCGGGATAAGCGTTACGCTTCCGCCGTACTGATCAACGATCCAGTGCGCAGTGTCAATTTCATCACGATGGTTTTTCGTTACATAACCTTCGCCGTATATTATTTCTCCGGCTTTTCTTCCCCTGTGATACTCTTCTGTAACATCAAATACGTCGATGTCATTTGGTTTTTCAGGGGGTTCCGCCGCCTCGAACGCGCCGCTTCCCGGCAGCTCGACCGTCGCCCCGCCGCCCGCGTTCGGCGTGATGATCGCTTCCGCAGGCGCCTGCGAATTCGCTTTCTCCGCCTTTTCCGGCTTCACTTCCGGCTTCTCGAAGGCGTCCAGCGCATCGGCCACCTTGCTTTCCAGCTTGCTGGCCGGAATCGGCTGCGCGGCCGCCTTCGCGCCCTTCGGCGCGTACTGCTTCGGCTTGTCGTATCCCTTCACGCCCTTGCGCGCATATACTTCGTCCAGGTTCGCGCCGCTGGCCGTGATTCCCGCCTCGTCGCCCTCCTCCGGCACGCAATATGAACAGTGGCACCGCGGATGAATCGGCACCACCGGCGCGTCGTGAATGTCGAATACCTCGTCCTCCAGCGCCTTGCACTTCTCGCACGTGTTCACGTCCAGGCATGTGATCGTCACCTTGGCGAATCCATAGCCCTTTTCGTATTGCAGCAGGTTCGCCTTGTTCATCACGTAGCTGACCTCCGTGTCGATCAGCCGGTCGGCATCGCTCTTGGCAACGTCAAAATCGTGCATCAGCTCCCGCTTGATCTGCCCCATGCTCTTTTCGCCCAGCACGACCTGCTGCGCCTCGGCCCGGATGCGCTCCGCCAGCGCGTTCGTGTTCCGCCATATCCGGTCAGAAAACATCTCCCCGCTCCATGCCGTGTCGATCACGGCCCGCGGATCATAGGGCAGCAGGAATTTATCCTGCCGGAAGGCGTCCACGCTGGCGCCGATCGTGTCCTCGAACACGCGGTCCATCACGCCGCGGATCTTCTTTTCCTGGAACACGGAAAAATCGTCCGCGAATTCCCGCAGCCGCTTCTCCTGATCCAGCCACTTTCGATAATTCCACAGCTTCGTGCGGCTCAGTTCGCCCCGGCTCTGCGCCTCGGCGTACAGGCTCTCCAGCTGCCGCACCGTCTGGTAATACTGGCCGCGCAGCACCTGGCGCACTTCCGCCTGCACTTCCGCCGCGGCGCGATCCGCCAGCGCCCGGTCCCTCTTCAGCCTTTTCAGCCAGTATTCATTCGCCGCCATGGGTTATACCTCGTCGCGCAGGCGCTCCGCCTTCTTCTCGGCCTCCGGATCGTTGATGTCCCCCGTCTTCCGCTCCCTCGGCGTGAACAGGCTGTTGCCGTACTGCTCCGCCAGGCGCTGTTTTTCCGTGTCTTCGTTGATGTCCATCGGCAGCAGCTCGCGCTTCGTCTCGTCGCTCACCACGTCGGAAAGGTTCCCGATCACCTGGCTGATCTCCAGCAGGTTTTGCGGCAGCGCCCGGTGGAACGATATTTTCATCCAGCGCCAGTCCCATTTCGGCTTGCCCTTCACCTGCCAGAAGTTGCACAGCAGCTCCAGGCGCCGCTGCAGACCGCGTTTGAATTCCCGTTCCTTGATGCCGGCGATGTCCTCAAACATCAGCAGCTTATACCGCAGCGCCACACCGCTGACGTTTCCGGCGAATTTCTCGTCCGACATATCCGGACACCCGGAAAAACGGTGGATGTCCTCTCTCAGGCTGTTTTTGATGTTCTGCGGCGTCGCATCGCTCTGCTGTTTGATCAGCCATTCCGCCTTGCTGCCATCCGGCATCAGCAGCATGCGGTCGCGCTTCATGTTCTTCGCTTTGTCGTCGTCGATGTCGCCCACGCCGTACAGCGCAAGATAGGCGTCGCTGAAATAATCCTGGTCGTTCAGCCCGTCCGACTGCATACGGTCGTATGCGTCGATCAGCGACAGCACAGGCTCGGCGTCGCCATAGCCGAACAGGTTGTTTTTGTACACCACCACCGGCACATCGCCGAAGAAATGCTCCGTTATCTCCGGTTCGCCGAACGCGCCCAGGTCGCCGCCGATGCTCTTGTACACGGTGATGGTGTCCTTTTCGTACACCTCCACCGTGCGCGTCGTCTGCTTCGTCACCACGTTATAGCGGTCATAATAGCGGATCAGCGCCGTCAGCGCCTCTTCAATGCTGCCGTCCTTCACGGCGATGCAGCCCACCGGATCCACCCGACCGAAGCGCACCATCGCGTCCATGTCCACATACATGATCTCCACCGCGTAACCGCAGATCGCGCAATCCAGCCCCAGCGTGGTGTTTTCCGCCTGCTCGTCGTTATAATCAAAGCATTCCTTCACGGCCTCGGTCAGCGCCTCGGCATCTTTGTCCGCTTCGCCATCCTTTTTCAGCGGCGCATAGGTCACCGGATCGCCGAACATGTACCCGGTGAAGGCGTTGCTGATGTAGCTGACATATCCGTGCGCCAGCCGGTTGTCCGGCTTGTCGTCGTCCTTTTTCTTCTCGTCCAGGATCGCGTTGTGCGTCTTATAGTACCGGTACATCTTTTCCCGGCGCTCACGCTCCGCCCGGTCGTATTCGATATAGGCCTTGACCTCTGCCAGCGTCATAAGTTCCGCCTCCCGTCTTTCGCAGCGCTCGGCCGGGAGTGTCGGGCCGGGTCCGCCTATGACCTCGGCCCTCGGCCCGACCGCATGGGTCGGGCGCTCCGGCGTGTGCGTGTCACAATCCCAGCATCCTCTTGCTGGCCGTCTTGATGTCCTTTTGTCCGATCATCGGCTCCAGCGCGTAACGCCCGCTGTCAATCGTGTGGTTGTCCCGGTCCGGATAATCCGCCAGGAAATTGCCGTTCCGGTCGCTCTCGAATTCGTAACTCGCAAATTCCCTGGCGATGTTCGGCGTCCGCGCAGGATCGATGATGATCTTCCCCAGATCCTGCATCCAGCGCATGCCATGCTCCACGCTGCCCGGGCCCTTCTTCACGCCCACCGCATTCACGCCCCGCTTGCGCAGCTCCGCGATCATCCGCGGATCGGCGCTGTCGCAGCGCACCGTCTCGCCGCCCGCCAGCGCCTTCACCTTTTCGGCCAGCGCGTCCGTGGGCGTGTGGGCGCCGTAGTATTCCGCCACGGCCACGATGGCCCGCTCCTGTGGCCACCAGCCCCAGCGCGTGAAGGCATCCGGATCGACGGCAAAGCCGAAGTCCAGCCCGTTGTAGAATTTGCTGAGGACATGGATGTCCTCGTCACGGATGGCGCGGATTTCCAGATTGTCGAACACCTGGCCGCCCGTGCCCGTCACCTCACCCAGGTACATGTGCCGGTATGCCCGCTCGTTCGTCTTTTTCAGCGCCTCGGCCTCGGCCATGAATTTCGGCCCCAGCCACGCCCTCGGCACATCCAGATAGCAGCTGTTGTGCACCAGCCGCCCTTCCTCCGGTTTCAGCGTCTCGGCGTTGACCCAGTTGTTCGCGCTCACCGGCGGATTGTAGCTGCAATACGTCACGGTCCGCCCGTCGCCGCGCAGCACGCTGGCCTTGATGGTGCGCACCGCTTCCATGCCCGGGAATTCCGCCAGCTCTTCAAACCACAGAAATCCGAAATAGCCATTGGACAGCTTGATGGACTTGCTTTTCATCGGGTCGTCCGCGCCGCGAAACAAAATCCGCTGGCCGGTCTTGTATCGGATCTCCAGCGGACTGAGTTGGAATTTGAACCAGGGCCGCAGCCCCAGCATGTCGATCGCCCAGATGATCTGCTCGTATACGCTCTCCCGCAGCGTCGCCGCCACACGGCGATAGATGATCGCATTCGCCTGCGGATTCTTCACGATCCCCGCGATCAGATTCAGACTGATGAAGCTGCTCTTCGTGCTGCCGCGCCCGCCCTTCAGCCAGTATTCATCATGACCGCCTTCCCGGATGTCCTTCCATACCGGGAAAAACGCCGGCGCGATGATGTCGCTGATCCTCGTCACGAAACATCATCCACGATCTCCGGCAGCGCGTTGTCCACGATCATGCCGTCCGTAAACATCGCGTATCGCTTGCCCAGCAGCTCCGCCGCCTTGTTCGCGTCCTTTACGCTGTTCGGCGTTTCATGGCTTTTGCCGTTCATGTCGATCACCGTTTCCCGTTCTTCACGGCGCATCACCCGCGTCAGGTATTTCATCACTTCGTCCTGCTTCGCAATCAGCGCGGCCTCTTTCTCGGCCATGCGCGCGCGCAGGTACGCGGACAGCTCAGGCTTTTTCAGGTTTTCCGACCCGATGCTGTACGCCGTCTTTCGGCTGTAGCCCGCCCGGATCGCCGCCGCTGTCGCGTTCAAGTCTATCAAATATTCGTCGCAAAATCTGCGCTGCTTCAACGTCACCCGAATCCGCCCTCCCCTCACCGCATTCTCGCCTTCACGTCCGCGCGCTGTTTTCAGGTCCCCGCCGCCCGTTTCGCGGCGTTTCACGTAAAAAAGGCGCGAAAATGCCCGGCATGGCCGAATATCACGCCGGGCGCCCGTGCCAAAGTTGTTGGCGCATCCTTTGACGCCATCAGTTTATCACGCATGTATTGCCCCGTGGTGAAACACTTTTCAGATCAGTCTTTTGTCCAGTTCCACGAAAAACAGCCGCCGCGCTCTTGAAAAATACGGCTGGGAACACGGCGCGTCCAGGTACGCGAACGGCACCCCGCGGCAGACGTTCCGCAGGATATGCCGCCACAGCGCCCCGTCGGCGGCCTTCGCGCTGTCCTCGATGGCCTTCACGC
>CACWVN010000105.1 GCA_902764285.1 uncultured Eubacteriales bacterium | reverse complement strand
GACAGCAGCAGCACGTTGCTGGCCATGTTCGCCAGCCGGTCGGACTCCGACACGATGATGCCCAGGTATTCCCGGCGCTGTTCGTCGGTCAGGTCGTCCCGCTCCAGCTGCTTGGCGAAGCCGCGGATGGACACGATGGGCGTCTTGAATTCATGGCTGAAATTGTTGATGAAATCCTTGCGGAACATCTCCAGCCCGCCCAGCTCGGTGGCCATGTCGTTGAAGCTGGACACCAGCTCGCCCATGTCGCCGGGCACGTCCTCGGCGTCCACGCGCACGGAAAAATCGCCGTTGGACACGGCCTGCATGGCGTGCACCAGGTCGTTCATCGGCTTCAGCTTGCTGCGGCCCATGCCCGCCGCCAGCGTCAGTATGAACACCATCAGCAGCATCGGCAGCGCCAGCGTGCGGAAAAACGGGTTCACCATGAACCCGAACAGCACCAGGCACCCGTAAGCCGCCGCCGCCATCAGCCCCGCCGTCAGGATCACGCCGCACAGGAACGTCCACAGCGTCATATACAGCGAATCCGATCGCAGTCTCAGCCGGTCGCGCAGGCCGCGGCGCTCCGCCTCCGGCGCGGCGGGCAGACTGTCATCCCGGGAACGTCCGAAGCGCCATTTCATTCCTTCTTCACCGCCTTGTAGCCCAGCCCGCGCACGGTGACGATCTCGAAATCCTCGCTGCCGCGGAAGCGGTCGCGCAGGCGGTTGATGTGCACGTCTACGGTGCGTTCGTCGGTCTCGGAATCCATGTCCCAGATCTCGTCCATCAGCTGGCGCCGGGTGAATATCTTTCCGGGATAGGACAGCAGCTTGAACAGCAGCATGAACTCCTTCTTCGGCAGCGTCGATTCGCCCCGGGGCGTCTGCACGGACAGCGCGTCGTAATCCAGCGCCGTAGCGCCCACGGTCAGCCGATGCTCGTTCACGATGCGCGAACGGCGCAGCAGCGCCGCGATGCGCAGGATCATCTCCTCCTCATCCACGGGCTTGACCATGTAATCGTCGGTGCCGATCTGAAAGCCCCTGTGCTTGTCCTCGGGCTTTTCCTTGGCCGTGACCATCAAAATCGGCAGGTCGCAGCCGGACTGGCGCAGCGTTTCGGTAAATTCATAGCCGTCCATCCGCGGCATCATGATGTCCAGCACGATCAGGTCCACGTGCTTGCGGTCCAGCACCTCCAGCGCCTCTATGCCGTCGCGGGCCAGTATCGGCTGGTAGCCGTGCTGGGTCAGCACCGCCTCCATCAGCTTGCGGGTGTTGGCGTTGTCCTCCACCACCAGAATATGGAACATCGTCTGCGCCTCCCATTCGGTCGAATCCCGCCGGATTCCATTGTGGCATGATATTGTAAACCGATTATAAACCGCCGGGGCTTGTAAAACCCGCCGCGGGATGATACAATAGCCGCAGATGAACTGATTTCGGAGGAGACCGATATGGACCAGCAGAACCGGAACCCATCGCCGAAGCCGGACCACGTGCCCACCGAGGCGGAGATCGCCCGCGCGGAAGCGGAGGCCGTGAAGAAGAACCGCCCGGCGCCGGAGGACCCCGCGAAGGCGGATTTCGTGCCCTACGTGGACGACGCGCCCGACCCGAAACCCGCGCCAAAGCCCATCGCCGACGGTGACGCGCCCGCGGACGACGAGGACGACGAGGAGTACATTCCCGGCAAATGGGAGAAGCGCATCGACGCCCTGCCGCCGGAGAAATGGCGGCTGTACCAGATCATCGGCGGCGCGCTGCTGGGCCTGGCGGCCATCTTTTCGCTGCTGCTGTTCCGCGACGAGCTGGCCACCTACGGGCTGATCGTGGCGGCGCTCATGGTGCTGCTGCTGCCCCGCTATCTGGAGCGCGCGTGGCGGCGGCCGCTGGCGCTGGGCCGGCGGGCGATGCTGATCGCCATGGTCGTGGGCCTCGCCATCATGGTGCTGATCCTCGGCCTGCGCAGCGGGTTCACCTTCCGGTCGAACTGATCCGCCGGATCGGAAAAACCGCTCCCGGACGGTTCGCCGGGAGCGGTTTTTCGACAGGAACTACGCGCCGCGCATTTCGCGGAACAGGGCCGCGGCCTCGGCGGATTTTCCGGCGATGCCTTCATAATCCCCGGCGCGGATCATGTCCCGGGCCGCCATCCAGCTGCCGCCCACGGCCAGCACCTGGGGGTTTTTGAAGTATTCGCCGGCGTTCGCCATGGAAATGCCGCCGGTGGGAATGAATTTGATCTGCGGGAACGGCCCGCCCAGCGCCTTCAGCGTCTTCAGGCCGCCGAAGCTCTCCGCCGGGAAGAACTTGAACACCTTCACGCCCAGGCGCAGCCCCAGCATGATCTCGCTGGGCGTCAGCACGCCGGGGATCATCGCCGTCTCAAGCCGCGCGGCCTCGCGGATCAGCTCCGCGTCCGAGCCCGGCGAGACGATGAACCGCGCGCCGGCGTCCACGGCCGCGCGCAGCTGGTCCGGGTTGATGACGGTGCCCGCGCCGACGGTCATCTCCGGCACTTCCGCCGCCACCCGTGCGATGGAATCCCGCGCCGCGGCGGTGCGGAACGTGATCTCCATGGCGTTGATGCCGCCCTTCAGCAGCGCCCGCGCCACCGGCACGGCCCGATCCGCGTCGTCCAGCACCACCACCGGCACGACGCCGCAGGCGGCCGCCTGTTCTACTGTCAGCATGGAAAAAATCCCCCTTATTCAAGTATTTTGCGGCCATATTATAACATCCGCCGCCGCCGAATGTCAATTATCGGGAACCAGACCGGGCGTTTTCGCGTCCAAGAACCAACAGATACAGAACGGAGTGATGGTATGAAACGGTTGATCGCGATCCTGATGGTACTGATGCTGCTGGGCGCCGGAGCGCTGGCGGAAGGCCTGCAGCCACTGGAACTCGGCGCTGAGATGTCCTGCGACCTGGACGGCGACGGCGCCGTGGAGCGCGTCTCATACGCGATGGTCCAGCCCGACGGCGAATACGACCAGCGGCTGGTCGTGACGGTAACGCCGGAAGCCGGCGACCCGGTGTCCTACGAGACGGAGATCCTGTGGGGCGGATCGGTGTACCTGATGCAGCTGGACGACGGCGGCCCGACCGACATCCTGGCGTCCGGCGACGTGATGAGCGACGATTACATCACCTGGGCGCTGCGCTGGAAGGACGGCCAGCTGTGCACGATGCTGTTCCCCGACGGCGGCCGCGGAGACAGCCAGTACGGCGCTTATTTCGGGTACGGGTACGGACTGTTCAAGGAGATCGGTCCCAACCGGCTGACGCTGTCCGGCAGCCAGGACATGCTGGGCACCTGGTTCGGCAGCCGCAGCTACGCGCTGACGCCCCTGGGCTACTTCGAATTTGCCGACGACGGCCTGTGGACGCGCGACATCGACGAGATTACCGATGAAACGTGGCAGTACGGCGCGCTGACGCTGAAGACGACGCTGCCCTACGCCGATTTGGAGGGCAACCCCGCCGGCAACCTGTCCGCGGGCGAAAAGATCCTCGTCACCGCCACCGACAAGCAAAGCCGCGTCTGGTTCACCGCCCAGGACGGGCGCACCGGCACGCTGGCGATCTCCCCGGACTATGAAAAGGGCTGGGGATGGCTGGTCAACGGCGCGTCCGAAGACGACCTGTTCGAATACGTGCCCTACGCGGACTGAACGTTCCAATCTTCAAAGAAAAACGCCCCTTCGGGCGTTTTTCTTTTGCCGTGAAGCCGATCATTCCTCCACCTTGTCCAGCGCCTTCACGACCTTGCGGGCCCGCTGCTCCAGCGCGTCCAGATCGCCCTCGGCCTGAGAAAGCCGCTGGCGCATGCGCTGGATGGCCTCGTCGAAGCGGGCGAAATCCTGCTTCATGCCGGAGAGCATGGCCAGCACCTCGCCGCTGCGCTTTTCCAGCGTCACGGTGCGCAGGCCCATCTGCAGGCTGGTCAGCAGCGCGCACAGCGTGGCGGGCCCGGCGATCAGCACCCGGTATTTCTCCTGGACGCGGCCGATCAGCCCGTCCCGGCGGGCCACCTCGGCATACAGGCTCTCCGTCGGCAGGAACATCACCGCAAAATCGGTGGTCTGCGGCGGGCGGATGTACTTGTCGCAAATCTGCTTCGCCTGCTCCATCACGGCCCGCTCCAGCTGCGCCGCGCAGCGCTTCGCCTCCTCGGCGTTGCCCGCGGCGACGGCGTCCGTCAGGCGCAGGTAGTCCTCCTGGGGAAACTTCGCGTCGATGGGCAACAGCGGCGCCTCGCCGCCGGCGGTGGGCACGCGCAGCGCGAATTCCACCCGCGTCTGCGACAGCGCCGGGATGGCCGCGTTCTCCACGTACTGCTCCGGCGCGAACATCTGCTCCATCAGCGCCCGCAGCTGCACCTCGCCCCACACGCCGCGGGTTTTCACGCCGCCCAGCATCCGCTTCAGGTCCGTCACGCCCAGCGCCAGCTCGCGCATCTCGCCCAGGCCCTTGTGCACGTTCGCCAGCTGGCCGTTCACCACCTGGAACGATTCCGCCAGCCGGCCGTCCAGCTTGTCGGTTACCAGCGCCTGCATCTGGCTCAGCCGGCGCTCGTTGGCCTGATTCATCAATTCCATGCGCTCGTCCAGCGTGCGGCGCATGCGGTCCTGCCGGGTCTCCATCGATCCCGACAGCGTCTCGATCTGCCGCAGCGCGCCGTCCAGGCTGTCGCCCAGCCGCATCACGGCCTGCGCCTGCCGCTGGGAATCCTGGCGCAGCCGGCCCAGCGCCCGGGCCTGGCGCTTTTCGGACCGCCGGGCCAGCAGCGCCGCCGCCACGGCCGCCGCCGCGATCACCGCCAGGATCGCCAGCGCGGCGAGGATGACGCCTCCGTTCATCTGTTCCATCGTCACTTCTGCTTCCCCAGCTCCAGCGTCTTTTCATAGGCGGCGATCACCGCTTCGATGGCCGCGCCGCGGAAACCGCCCGCCTCCAGCGCGCGCACGCCCTGGATGGTGCTGCCGCCGGGGCTGCACACCGCGTCCTTCAGCGCGCCGGGATGCGCGCCCGTCTCCAGCGCCAGCGCCGCCGTACCCAGCAGCGTCTGCGCCGCGTAGGCTTGCGCCTTGGCCCGGGGCAGCCCGCAGGCCACGCCGCCGTCGGCCAGCGCCTCGATCAGCATGGCGGCGAAGGCCGGGCCGCAGCCGGACACCGCGCTGCCCGCGTCGATCAGCCTTTCCTCCACGAAATCCAGCAGGCCCGCGCCGGCCATGACGGCCTTGAACACCTCGACCTGCGCTTCGTTGGCGCCGTCCGCGCAGCACAGCAGCACGCCCTTGCCCACGGCCGCCGGCGTGTTGGGCATGATGCGGATCACCGGATAATCCACGCCGGCCATCCGCCGGACGGCTTTGATCGTCAGACCCGCCGCCATCGTCACCAGCACGCAGGGTTCGTCCCGGCTGACCAGGATATCCCGGATGCCCTCCAGCATGCCGGCCATCATGTTGGGCTTCACGCCCAGGAACAGGTAATCGCTGCGCTCCGCCGCGCCGGCGTTGTCCACCACCTGCGCGCCCAGCTTTTCCGCCAGCGCCCGGGCTTTTTCGGGCGACCGGTTGGCCAGCAGGACGTTCTCCCCCGCCAGTTCCCGCCGCGCCGCCGTCGCCAGCGCGCCGCCCATGTTGCCGCAGCCGATGAAGCCGAATACCTTGTCGATCATGGTTTTGCCCTCCCCAAATACCAATATCGCCCCCAAGCCTGCGCTTGAGGGCGTCGTTTCATGGATCCTTACCGCGCGCCGTTCACATACCGCACTTCCTCCGGCATGATCATGCCCAGCTCGTCCCGGGCGGTGCGCATCACGTATTCATCCGTCTTGGCGTAATCCAGCTGGTCCGACAGCTCGTCCACCTTCAAAAACAACTCGTTGCGGCTCTTTTCCACCTGCGCCAGCAACCGCTGCCCCTGGGAATAGCGCGCCTGCAGCACCACAAAACTGATGCCGAAGACCAGCACCGTCACCGCGATGACCAGCAGCCAGAATTTGGGCGTCACCCTCCGCCGCACGGCGTTCGCCTCCCTTCACGTTCGAAAACACCATTACCTGCATACAATTCGACGTCTTCTTAACAATTCCTGTCAACGAAATATGACTTTAATCCAACGAAAACGGCCAATTTTGACGAAAAAATGACGAACCGCCCGCGTCAGTGCCCGGACGGCGCTGCGCGCCGGCGGATACGCGCCGGCGGCGAACAGCGCGAAGCCCAGCGCCGCCGCCATCACGGCGTACAACCGAAGCTGGCCGTAATTGGCCGCCACCAGCGCGGCGCAGAAGATCGCCGCCGTGCCCGCGCCGAAGGCGATATCCGACGCCAGCGAGATCCAGAATCCGGCGCACAGCAGTCTGCGCAGCGCGGCCAGCAGCGCGTACCACGCGCCGATCACCGCCCCGGCGGCCGCCATCCACAGGAACACCCAGCCCTGGCCGATGGTCGAAAACAGCATGGTTATCGGAACAGCCGGCCCAGCAGCCCGCCGGATTTCTTCTTGCCGCCGCTGTATTCCAGCGCGTCCACTTCGCCGTCGATCTCCACGCGCCCGTCTTCCAGCGTCAGCTGGGAGATGTTCAGTCCGGCGCCCGCCACCGTCAGCGTGCCCAGCGGCGTGCGCAGCACCACCAGCTGCTCGTTGAAGCAGTCCACGTCTTCCACGCCGGTCAGGCTCAGCCGCTTACGATCCACCAGGCGAACGGTGTGCTCCCGGGCGGGTTGCGTTATATTCTGCATGAAAAATCCCCCCTGATGGCATCCTATGCCGCCGGGGGGAACGGTTATGCGAAGGGGCGTCAATCCTCCTGCGCCTCGGCGCAGCTGCCCTGCACCTGCAGCGTTCGCGCGGCCAGCCGCGTACCCTCCTGTACCGCTTGGGACAGCGGCTCGCCCTTGACCAGCGCCGCCACCGCGGCGGAGAAGAAGGCGTCACCCGCGCCGGTGGTGTCCACCACGTCCACATCCAGCGGCGGGCAGTAGCCGAATTCGCCGGTGACGTTATCCGCGTACACCGCGCCCTGCTCGCCCATCGTGACCACCATGGCGGGAATCCCCGCCACGGCGGAGCCGCGCCTGAGCGCGTCCAGCATGACTTCCGGGGAGACATGGGAAAGCTCCTCCCGGAACAGGCGGCCGGCCTCCATCTCGTTGCAGATGAAGCAGGCCACGTCGTGCAGGTATTCCTGGTGCTCCAGGATCACGCCCATGTTGCCCACGATCGAGTATACCGGTTTATCGTATTTCTTCGCCAGGTCCAGCACCAGTCCGGATATATTGGCGCTCATGTCGAATTCCAGCACCACGGCGTCGGTTTTGGCCATGATCTCGTCGCCCCTGGCCTGCAGGTAGGTCTCCAGCGCGCCGAAATCCGGCTGCCGGGAAATGGAGCCGGCCAGCGTGCCGTTCTCGTCCAGGATCGCCAGCCACATACCCATGCCATTCTCCGCGGCGATCACATGGGTGGTATCCACGCCCATGGCGGCCAGCTCTTCCTTCACTTCGCGGCCCATGCCGTTGTCATCCACCATGCTGGCGAACTGCACCGGCACGCCAATGCGGGAGAAGTTCTCCGCCACGTTCCTGCATACGCCGCCCGCCACCAGCTGAACGTCGCCCACGTTGCGGCCCTCCGGCATGTATTGGTTCCTGGCAAACCCTTTCACGTCCACAAACACCGCGCCGATCACCAGCATGCGCCCGCCCCCGTTTCTCAATCGCTTTGGCAACCCGTGTTTGTCACAATTATATCACAATTTCTGACATGATACAACAAAAAAAGAGAGTCACTCAAACGAATGACTCTCGGTGAGATCCGGCGACGACCTACCCTACCGGGCCGTTTCCAGCCAAGTACTATCAGCGTGCTGAGGC
>CACWVN010000104.1 GCA_902764285.1 uncultured Eubacteriales bacterium | reverse complement strand
CGGCTTTTTGCGTGGCGTACCCGGCGGTCAGGCGACCCTTGACGCAGTCAATGGGGTCGGGCGAAGCTGCGGCGCGAAGCGACGCCATCCCGCCGGGCCAATTTTGGTTTACAGGCGGCTTTTTGCGTGGCGTAGCCGGCGGTCAGGCGCCCCTTGACGCAGTCAATGGGGTCGGGCGAAGCTGCGGCGCGAAGCGACGCCATCCCGCCGCGGCTTTTTGCGTGGCGTACCCGGCGGTCAGGCGACCCTTGACGCAGTCAATGGGGTCGGGCGAAGCTGCGGCGCGAAGCGACGCCATCCCGCCGGGCCTTTTTTCGCGCGCCAGACTGCTCTTCCTATTGAAAACAAGGTGGAAATGATATACAATTGATATGAACGCAGCGCTGTGCAATTTCGCCTGTGGCCGCGGGGACCGCCCTTTGACCTTATCAGAGGATTATCTCAATGTACCGAAGCAAGGCCGATCAACACAATCGCGGAAAAAACATGGTGATCCTGCTGCTGTGCGCAGGGGGATTGCTGATCAATATTCTGGGCGTGCGCATCGCCCTCGGCTTGAAGCTGCCGCTGTTCCTCGACAGCATCGGCTGCGCGCTTTCTGCGGCCCTGGGCGGGTATATCCCGGGCATCATCGTGGGCTTTTTCACCAACCTGATCAACGGCATCAACGATTACACCACCGTGTACTACGGATCGCTGAACGCGCTGATCGCGGTTTCGGCCGCATGGTTTACCCGCAAGGGCTATTTCCGCAAGCTGTCGAAACTGCCGATCATCGTTGTCGTGTTCGCGCTGATCGGCGGCGGGCTGGGATCGGTGCTGACGTGGATGCTGTACGGGTTCGATTTCGGCACGGGCATCTCGGCGCCGCTGGCCCATCGCATCTTCGATTCCGGCGCGATGAACCAGTTCTGGGCCCAGTTCACCGCCGATATGCTGATCGACCTGGCCGACAAGACCATTACGGTCGCCATCGTCGCCCTGGTGTTGAAGCTGATGCCGGACGACGTGCAGCGGCGCTTCGCGGCCTACGGCTGGCAGGGCGCGCCTTCGACGGACGGCGGAAACAGCGGCGAGCACAGCGTTTTCAGGAGCAAGTCTCTGACGTCGAAGATCATCGCGCTGATGATCACGGCCATGCTGGTGACCGCGGCGGTGGTGACGACCATCAGCTACACCGTGTTCCGGGAGGATTCCTTCCAGCGCAAGACGGCGATGGCCGACAGCTTGCTGTCCGTCGCCCGCGACAGCATCGACGCTTCGCGCGTGGATGAATACATCGAGCGCGGGGAAGCCGCCGAAGGCTATTTGCAGACAAAGCGCCGGCTGGAGCAGCTGATGCACAGCGCCGCCGACATCGAATACATCTACGTCTATCAGTTCCGGGAAGACGGCTGTATGGTGGTATTCGATCTGGATACCGAGGATATGCCAGGCGACGCCCCGGGTACGCTGGAGCCGTACGACGCCGAGACCGAGCGCCTGCTGCCGGCGTTTCTCGCGGGCGAAGAAATCGAACCCGTTACATCCAACGGCGAGTACGGCTGGCTGCTGACGGCCTACCGGCCGGTCGTGGACAGCGAGGGCGTCTGCCGGTGCTACGTCGCGGTGGACATGAGCCTGGAGAGCGTCGCTATCATCGGGTACCAGTTCCTGGCGCGCATCGTGTCGCTGTTCCTGGGGTTCATCGTGGTCATCATGACGCTGACGTTCTGGCTGGCGGAGTACAACGTCATCTGGCCCATCAACCAGCTGGCCGAGCGGACGGACCGCCTGGCATTCGACAGCGAAGCGGCGCGGCAGGAATCGGTGGACAGCCTGAAGCGCCTGGATACCCGCACCGGCGACGAGATCGAAAGCCTGTATGGCGCCGTGGTGAAAACCACGGACGACATGGTGCGCTATATCGCCTCCATACATGAACAGAGCGAAAAGATCGGCCGGCTGCAGAACGGGCTGATCCTGGTGCTGGCGGACATGGTGGAGAGCCGCGACCAGTGCACCGGCGACCACGTGCGCAAGACCGCCGCGTACACCGGCATCATCATGCGGCGGATGAAGGAAAAGGGCGTCTACACTGACCAGCTGACCGATGAATTTATGCGCGACGTGGTCAATTCCGCGCCGCTGCACGACGTGGGCAAGATCCAGGTGCCGGATTCCATACTGAACAAGCCGGGCCGGCTGACCGACGAGGAATTTGACATCATGAAGCGGCACACCACCGCCGGGCGCGATATCATCGCCAGCGCGATGCGGGCCGTATCAGAGGACGATTCCGGCTACCTGCGCGAGGCCATGACGCTGGCCTATTCCCACCATGAAAAGTGGAACGGGACCGGCTATCCCCTCGGCCTGAAGGGCGAGGAGATACCGCTGGCCGCGCGCGTCATGGCCGTGGCGGACGTATTCGACGCGCTGGTTTCCCGCCGCAGCTACAAGGAACCCTTCTCCTTTGAAAAGGCGATGGACATTATCCGCGAGGGCGCCGGCAGCCACTTCGATCCCCAGGTCGCGGCGGCTTTCCTGGAATCCGCGGACGAGGTCCGCCGGGTGATGGCCGCCTACGGCGAGGGCTGAGCGCCCGGGGGACGCGTGCGCGCGAAAGGGCCGAAGAGGCGCGCCGCCGGTATTCCGGCATGCCGGACCATTTGAAGCAGCTGATGTAAGCGGACGAAACCGCGCCGGTTGAGATGGGCGCTCCACCCTCCCGAAAGGGGGATGGGCGCCTGTTTTTTGCCGAAAATTACCATTCGCGCCGTAAAAAGTGCAATTCGTCACAAATTGTGGCGCGAAATGCCGCCGCCGGATACAATGGGAACCGTAAACAAGAGCACACCCTGCGGGGTGACGGAATTGGAAAGGAGTGTCTTAGGAAATGTTGGAAGTATTGGTCGATATGGCTCAGCTTGCGAGCGCGGCGAACAACATGCAGAACGCACTGGAGACTTATCGCGGGGCGATTGGCAACGTCAAGAGCGCGGCGGACGCCCTCGCCAGCAAGTGGGAAGGCGACGGCAAGACGGCTTTCGTGAACGATCAGCAGCAGGCCTACACCTGGTATAACAGCCTGGCGCAGTGCGTGCAGGAGATGATCGCCGAGGCCCGTCGCACGGTGGAACGCTATCGCGACCACGTTTCCCAGCTGAAGTCCCAGATGTGATCCGGACGAGAACCGAGAAATGACAGGAGGATATGACAATGGCAGATAAGATTCTTGTCAGCACTGCTGAAATGACGGCGACGATTGGTAAATACAATCAGGCGCAGCAAACCATGCAGGAAGCGCAGCGCTCCATGAAGGCCGCGCTGGACAACCTGAACAGCTGCTGGAAGGGCCCCGCCTGGGCGGCCATGATGTACAAGTGGACCCAGATCGAAGCGAACATCACCAAGAGCCAGATGGCCGTCAACCGCAGCGTTGTGGCCCTGCAGAACACCATCAACATCTACGAGACCGGTGAGAATGAGAACAAGACCTCGGCCTCCGGCCTGGATGTAGGCAAGACCACCACCGTCTACGTCGATTGATCCGCAGGATTCCCGAACGGAGTGAGGAACTTCCATGAGCGAACTGTATGATTCGGAAAAAGTGCGCGGCGCCGCGCGGGCCATTTTCACCCTCACGGGCGAGCTTGCAGACGGGGTTGCCGGTCCGAAACGGAGGGCAGTTCAGGAGAGCGAACCGCTCAGGGGAAAGGCCGCGGACGCGATGCGGGAACGGTTGGAGGAATTGAGCGAAACCGTCGAGAGCCTTTGCGCGGAGATGGAATGCATCGGCAAGAGCCTGGACAGTTACGCGTCAGCGCTTGAGGAAGCCAGCGAGAATCTGGTTTCCGAGATGGAATGAAGAAGGAGACGGCGCATGAGGATTGCATGGAACGAGGGCAATGCGCAGGCGGTGGCCGGAGCGATCAAGGATATCCGGCACCGTATGGAAACCTGCGCGCGCCAGTCCGGGCAGGTCCGCAGAGCGCTGGAAGAGGCCAATCCGGGCGGCGGAAACCGCCGGCTGAAGGCCATTGAGGCCCGGTTTGAATCGGCGGTTGCCCGCCTGAATCGCGCCTCGGAGGAAGCAGTGGAGTTGGAGACGGCGACAAACCGCATGATCATGCTGTTTGAGGAATCGGACCGCGAGGTGATGCAGATCGTGAACGCCTTGAACGTGGGCGCCGCGGCCGGCACCGGGGAAGGCATCCACGCTCCGGTGCGGATCGGGGGATACGATCCGCAGCTGCGCCGGCCGCCGATCGCGCTGCCGACCCCGCGCATTGCGCCGGTACCGCGCTTCAGCGCGGCCGGACCAGTGCCCCGCTGGCTGGAAGAAATGATGAATCAACAACCCTTTTCTTTGAACCGATGATAAGCAAGGAGGATAACCATGGCTGAATTTGGAGTAACGATATCTGAGATGAACAATGCGGCCGGCAATACCAAGAACCAGGCCGAGGCCTTCCGCTCCGCGGCGAACGCAATGCTGCAGGCCACCCAGGCTTTGACCGAGGCTGGCGGCGGCTGGGATGACGACGCTTCCAATACGTTCCGCGAGAAGATCGTTGAATTGAAGACCTGGTGCGATACCATGGGCGGCATCGTGGATGTCTATTCCAGCACGCTGACGAAGATCGCCGGCAAATATACCGAATCCGATTCTTCCGCGGCGGCCCAGTTCAAGCGCTGATGAACGAGGAAAAGCGCGCGCTTTCAGAGGATCTGCAGGCGCTGCTGGATGAAATCGGCAGCCTGCCGCCCGCCGGCGACGATGAACAGCGGAAGACGCTGGAAGATCTTGCCGCCGCGATGAGCCGGCTGACGCAGACCGTGGAAGCGTTCAAGGACCAGGAAAACAACTGATTTTCATCGATCGATTAAGGAGGATATAAACATGGCTGGCAATACCATGAGAATGAACGTCGAGGCCGTACAGGCGGCCATGAGCAATTACGATGCGCGCAAGAACGAATTCCAGACCGTCGTGAACACCATCAAGACGACCCTGTTCGATCTGGAAGGCACCTGGACGGGCGCCGCCGAGAAGGCCTATGAAGGCCAGGCCCGCCAGCTGCTGCAGAACATGGGCACCATCCTGAACGCGCTGGACGGCGCCAAGGGCAAGCTGCAGGTGGCCATCAACGCCTACGAGGCGGTTGAAGCGGCCCAGAAGGGCGCTATCGACGCGCTGGACGCCGGCAAGTCCGACTACGTGGTCTGACCCATTCATGACAGCTGCGGGCGTGCGTTCGGCGCATGTCCGCAGTTTTGCATAAGACTTCACTGGAGGGATGGATATGGCGACGATCGACCTGGCCGAATTTGATACCACAGCGGTCCGCGCGGCGGTATCGAAGATCAGAAAGTGCGCCTCGGCCCTCTCGGAGGGTACGCGGCCCAGGATCCAGACGATCAGCAGCGGGATCCAGGCCAATCTGGAGGGCGAGACCGCGACCGCGCTCGAAAACCGCGTGGGAGATCTCAGAGCGGATGTCAACACGCTGGTCGGTTCCATGAACGGCCTTTGCAATGCGCTCAGCAAGTATGCCGACGATCTGGAGCGCATGGCGCAGGAACTGAAGAAGCAGCTTTCATAGCTCCGGCGCCCTTTTCGCGCTGAGCGCGGGGAAGCGCGGATGAACGGCATGATTTGGAGGAAATAACCGTGGCGAACAGGATTAGAGTTTCAACGGAATGGCTGGAAAGATGCTCGCGGGAGCTGGCGGGCATCCAGTCGTCCATCGACAATGCCGCCAGTACGCTCGCGGGCATTCAACTGCGCCGCGATGAAGGCGGCAATCTGAAGGTTTCCCTTTCCTGCAGCCTGAAGATGACGGGCGGCCGGTTTTCCGGCGGCACCGCAGCCGACGATATACGCCAGCTCCAGCAGGCTGCGAAGGCGCTCTCCGGCGCGACGGCCCAGTTTTCCGGCGGCGCGGCCAAGGCGGCTGAGATGCTGGAAGGCGCGGAACAGTTCGCGCTCGATGCTGTCCGCGCGCTTGCAACCGACAAGGCGACGGAGACCTATACCGACGGGAGCGCTGCCAACGTAAAGCCCGATCCACACAAGTTTGATGGCGTGCAGGATATCATCAATCAAGGTGCTTCCCAGCAGGTTCCGCCGGAATTGCTGGCGCGCACGTTGAATTTCTCCGGGGATCCGTCCAAGTGGACGCCCGAGATGAAAAAGAAAGCCGAAGAGCTGCTGAAGGATGCGACGCTTTATACCGGCCCGAACGGCGAAAAGATCCTGGTTTCCGGGACGACGACCGCGGTGCTGTACGCCAGCGGCGCCATCGGCGTGACGGATTCCACCTGGCGCGAGAGGACCGAAAAGCTCTACAACCCGGACGGATCGTACGCCGAGAGGAAGGACGGGCTTTCCGCAACCAGCATGTTCTGGGAGAAAAAGCCCGACAAGGACGATTTCTGGAGCCAGAAGGACACCAACGGCGGCAAAGATTACAAACTGCCCAGCCGCGAAAGAACGCTGTTCGAGGTCAGCGCCGAATCCAAGGCGTCCTACTCTTCCTTCCATCTGGACGGCGAGTACAAGAACGGCAATTACAGCAATTCTTCGTCCCTGGATATCAACAAGTTTGAGGCGAATGCCAAGATCTCCGCGGGCCTGTACTCGACCAAAATGGGCCCGGACGGCAAGGAAGTCAGGACGCTGGAACCGGGCATCGGCGCGGAAATCGGCGTCAGCTGGAGCGCGATCGAAGCCACCCATAAGGGCCGCTACGGAAACGACGTGATCGGCCTGGATTACGGCGTCGGCGCCAAGGGACCTTCCGCCAGCGCGAAGGCGGACGCGGAGCTGGGCATCGTGGACGGCCACCTTGCGGCCCACGCGGGCGCCAGCGCCGAAGCCATCGGCGGCGAGATTTCCGGCGAGGCCGGCGTGGACGTACTCGGCGTAGAGGCGAAGGTCAAGGGCAGCCTCAATTACGGCATCGGGGCCCACGCGGATGTCGGCGTCCACGACGGCAAGTTCAGCTGTGACGTCGGCGCCAGCCTGGGCGTCGGCGGAGGCGTCAAGTTCGAGGTGGACTACGGCAAGGCGGTGGACAACGCCGTCACCGGCCTCCAGAATGCCTATAAGGGCGCGAAGGACACCATTGAGGGCATCAAGGGCGCCAGCCAGAGCCTGTTCGGCAAGAACGGGGTGCTCAGATGGTGACAGCCGGCAGGGACGCCGCGCTGAAGGCGAAGGCCGCGGCATATCTGCTGGTCGCGGGGGTTGCGTTTTTGATCGCGGGTGGTATAATAATACTGTGGATATGTGTCTGCCCGCTGACGTTCCGGGAGACGGAGGCCGAGGTCGTTACGTCGGTGTTCTCCGACTCCACGGACATGATCGAACCGATCGTCCGCTTCGATGTGGATGGCGAGACGGTCGAACACCGCGCGCAGCCGGTGAAGATTGGCCTGAAGGCGGGCGACCGCGTCCGGATCGCGTACGGCCGCCGGAAGCATTTCGGGCTGGAAGGCTGGAGAATCTACGTCGGCAAGGATGCCGCTTCCGCGGCGCGGAGCGCTACGGCGCTGTACGTGGCCGCGGGCGTGGCGGCGATGCTGGCCGGCGCGGCGATGCTGGTTGTGGCGTTGATCATGAAGAAACGAATGGTTTAATCGAGCACGATGAATGGAGGCAGGGTAATGAATTTCAGTGGACTTTTTCCGATCGGCACCGTGGTACTGCTGAAGGACAGCACGAAGCGTTTGATGATTACGGGCGTTTGCCAGTTCTCCGTGGGTGAGGACGGGAATCAGAAATTCTATGATTACGTGGGCGTGGTGTTCCCCGAGGGCTATCTGAGCGCCGACGAAAACTACCTGTTCAATGCGGATCAGATTGAAAAGGTGTTCTGCATCGGCTATCAGGACAGCGAATCGCTGGCCTTCAAGGAGAAGGCCGACGCTGCGGTCGAAGAGATTCGCGCGAAGAGCGAAGGCTGACCGACGGACATCGCGGATGCACAGAGGCGGCGAGGGCAATCCTCGCCGCCTCAATTCGTTGAAAAACGAGGGAAGTATTCATCTTTGCTTTTCACGGGAAACGGCGGGATTGTCAGTGCGTTGGACGCTTTCGATTCGTACAGAAAGATCCTTCGCCCTGCTCAGGATGACAACGAAGCAAACCGGCTGTCATCCTGAGCGAAGCGAAGGATCTGTGCATTCTATTTCCGATCAGCACGGAATCATGGAAATCCTCATGCGCGAGATCCCGCAGCTTTCCGTGATGAGCCCATTTTTCTTTGCAA
>CACWVN010000103.1 GCA_902764285.1 uncultured Eubacteriales bacterium | reverse complement strand
ACAGGATCAACGCGATGCCGGACGCGGCGCAGGCCATCCGGGCACTGCGGGAATTCGCCGGGGAACAGGCGTGACGCGGCGCGGGGAAAAGCGCGCTGACGCGGGATACAAAAAAACCAGCGCGGCTCTGAGTGTATCAGAGCCGCGCTGATGATTGCGCTTTTTGCCGCTCGGGCTTACAGGTGTACCACCGTGCCGATGGATTCGCCGCGGGCGGCGCGCAGGATGTTGCCCAGGTCATCCATGTTGAACACGTCCATGTTGAACACGCGGATCGCCGGGATGCGCTGTTCCTTGCACATCTGGAAGGCGGAGATATCCATTACCTTCAGGCCGCGCTCGATGGCCTCCTGATAGGTGATGTCCCGGATCAGCTTCGCGTCGGGGTTTTTGCGCGGATCGGAATCGTACACGCCGTCCACCGTCGTGCCCTTGAACACGGCGTCGGCATGCAGCTCGGCGGCGCGCAGCGCGGCGGCGGTGTCGGTGGTGAAGAAGGGATTGCCGCTGCCGCCGGCGAGGAGCACGATGTTCCCGGCGTTCATGGCTTCCGACGCGCGGTCGGCGCGGTACAGGTCGGCGAAGCGGGTCATCTCCTGAGCGGTGAACACCACCGCGCCGCGGCCCAGCCGGATGATCGCGTCCTGCACGGCCAGCGCGTTCACGATCGTGGCCAGCATGCCCATCTGGTCGGCCAGCACCGGGTCCATCGCGTCGGTAAACCGTCCGCGCCAGATGTTCCCGCCGCCCATCACCACGCCCACCTGCACGCCCAAATCGGCCAGATCCGCGATCGCCCTGGCGGCGCGGTCCACGCGCGCGGCGTCAAAGCAGTGCGAGGCGTTTTCGGCGGAGATCTTCTCCGGAGCCAGCGTTTCGCCCGAGAGCTTCAGTATAATGCGCTTGTACATGGTGTTCCATCCTTTCCTCACGCGGCGCACACGGTTTCGTCCGCGTACATGCGCCGCGCCTCGTCGATCTTGTCATAGGCGGCCGCGAACGCGTCCACCACGGCGGCGTCGAACTGGGTGCCCTTGCCCTTGAGGATCTCGTCATAGGCCCGCTTCGGGTCCCAGGCTTCCTTGTAGCTGCGGCGGCTGGTCAGCGCGTCGTAGACGTCGGCCACGGCCACGATGCGGCCCTCCAGGCTGATCTCCTCGCCCTTTTCGCCGTTGGGATAGCCCCGGCCGTCGTAGCGCTCGTGGTGCTCCAGGGCGATGGTGCGGGCCAGCGTCATGGTTTCGCCCTCCACGTTGTGCAGCAGATGTTCGCCGAAGCACGGATGCTTCTTGATCTCGGCAAACTCCTCGTCCGTCAGCCTGCCGGGCTTTTCCAGGATCTCCGAGGGGATCATCAGCTTGCCCAGGTCGTGCATCGTGGAGGCCAGGCGCAGGTTCTCGGCGGCTTCTTCAGAGAGGCCCATCTGTTCGCCGATGATCCGGGAGTATTCGGACACGCGGCGGATGTGCTGGCCGGTCTGCTCGGATTTGTTTTCGGTGATCTCCGCCAGCGAAACGATGACTTCCTCCTGAATGCGGGTGGTCTTGTCGGCTTTCTCCTGCAGGTACGCGCCGTATTCAAAGATGTACGAGAACAGCAGCGTCAACAGGAACATCGTGACGCCCAGCGCCGGGTCGCGGACCAGCATCAGCAGCATGGCGTAGGAGGCCCGCCGGATCCTCAGGGCGTTGGCCTGAGTGAAGGGCTGGTCGTCGCGGCTGATGTGGGCCATCAGGTGGGTGAATATGTTCGCGTACAGCAGCAGCACGCCCATCTCCAGCAGGCTCAGCCCGAGCTCCAGCCCCTTTCTGTTCAGGGGACTGATGCGCTTCAACGTGCCCAGTTCCAGCGCTTCAAACAGGGCGCTGCTGCCCAGCATGTTCTCGACCTTGTCGATGACGGACGGGTTGATGTACATGGCCACGATCTGCACGACGGTGCCGACCATCATCACGATCAAACCGATTTTCGCGATCAGGCAGACGATCCGCAGAATATTGGCGATCCGTCGGATTCTCGCTTTCACGGGTTCCATGGCAACGCTCCTTACGGCCTGTTGGGGGTTCCGGACGATGATTGTGTGTCGAAACGGCGCGTTCGGCCTGCAAAAAAGGGAACGCGTTTCCACGTTCCCTTTTCGATCGTGAATTACTTCTTGCCGATCTGTTCGGCGACCTCGGCGGCCAGGTCGTTGACCTTCTTCTCCAGGCCGTCGCCCATCTTGTAGCGGGTGAACTCGACGATCGTCATGCCGGGCACCTTCTGCTCGATCATCTTGCCGACCGGAGTCTCGCCGTCCTTGACGAACACCTGCTCCAGCAGGCAAACTTCCTTGTAGAACTTCTGGATGCGGCCCTGGACCATCTTCTCGATGATCTTCTCGGGCTTGCCCTCGTTGCGGGCCTGCGCGGCCAGGATCTCGGTCTCGTGGGCCAGATGGTCGGGGTTCACCTGATCGCGGGACACATACTCGGGCGCGACGGGGGAAGCCGCGGCGATCTGCAGCGCCACGTCGTGCAGCACTTCCTTCACGGTGTCGTCGATGCCGGGCACCTGGGCCTTCACCAGCACGCCGACCTTGCCGCCCATGTGGATGTAGCTGTCCACATAGCCGTGTTCGCCGCTCTCATAGCGGGCGAAGCGGCGGACGGTGATCTTCTCGCCGATCTTGGCGGTCTTGGCGGTCACGACGTCGGCGATGGTCTGGGTCTCATCCTTGAAATACTTGGCGGCCAGCAGCGCGTCCACGTCGGCGGGATCGCTGATCACGATCTGCTGGGCGATGTCGGCGACCATTTCCTTGAACTCCGGGGTGTTGGCCACGAAGTCGGTCTCGCAGTTTACTTCCACCAGCGCGCCGGTGCCGCACTTATCGCAGATATAGCTGCCCACGACGCCCTCGGCGGCGATGCGGCTCTGCTTCTTGGCCGCGGCGGCCAGGCCCTTTTCGCGCAGGAAGTCAATCGCCTTCTCGACGTCGCCGTCGGTCTCGGTCAGAGCCTTCTTGCAATCCATCATGCCGGCGCCGGTGCGGCCGCGCAGATCCATAACGTCCTTGGCGGTAAAATTGGCCATGATATATTCCTCCTAACAATTCGATTGAACGGCGGGGGAACGCTGTCCCCGCTCGCAAATGACCCTTACGCGATTCACGCGGCACCGTTCGGCGTCGCATGAATCATTGAACTATGTTATTCGGCGGCTTCGGCGGGAGCGGATTCTTCTTCTTCGATCTGCTCGCCCTGCTTGCCTTCCAGCACGGCGTCGGCCAGCTTGCCGGCGATCAGCTTGACCGCGCGGATGGCGTCGTCGTTGCCGGGGATGACGTAATCGATCTCATCGGGATCGCAGTTGGTATCGACGATGGCCACGATCGGGATGCCCAGCGTGCGGGCCTCGGCCACGGCGATGCGCTCCTTGCGGGGATCGACGATGAACAGCGCGCCGGGGAGCTTCTTCATTTCACGGATGCCGCCCAGGTTCTTCAGCAGCTTTTCGCGCTCGGCGCACAGCTTGATGACTTCCTTCTTGGGCAGGGCGTCGAACTGGCCGTTGCGCTCCATGGCGTCGATGTCGTTCAGGCGCTTGATGCGGGTCTGCATCGTGCGGAAATTGGTCAGCGTGCCGCCCAGCCAGCGGTTGTTCACATAGAACATGCCGCAGCGCTTGGCTTCCGCTTCGATGGATTCCTGGGCCTGCTTCTTGGTGCCGACGAACAGGATGCTCTTCCCTTCCAGGGCGATGTCGCGCACGAACATGTAGGCTTCGTCGATCTTGCGGACGGTCTTCTGCAGGTCGATGATGTAGATGCCGTTGCGCTCGGTGAAGATGTACTGGGCCATCTTCGGGTTCCAGCGGCGGGTCTGGTGGCCGAAATGCACGCCGGCCTCCAGCAGCTGCTTCATGGAAATGACTGCCATATTGGGATTCCCTCCTTGTTTTTTCCACCTTCCGCTTCGTCTTCGCTTGGCACCATGAGCCGGAACGTTATTTCGACGGCCTTTGCGGCCGTCAAAAAAACGCTTCGACCCTACGGTCAACCGCCGCGCGAATCGGCGAAAGTGCGTTTTACCGAAGAATTATATCATAATTGTAACCGGATATGCAACACTTCAACGTTAAATTTAGGCAATTTCGAATCGCCTGAACAATGAAAAGCGAATCCAGCGCCATTGTCAATGCGATTTGGCTGCGCGAAACAAAACAAGGGAACAGGGGAGTGGATTCCGCCTGTTCCATCCTGCGCCGGCCGCGTTTACAACGGCCGTACCGTCAGCCGCGCACCGTCGTATTCCGCCCGGTACAGCCCGATCAGATTGGCCGTATTCATGCCGATCAGCGCCCGGCGCACCGGCTGGGCGTATTCCAGCGGAAAGCGCACCGAAAGCCCGCAGCCCATGGAAATATCCCGCGGCGTGGTGATGACCTGCGCGGGCACGCCCTGGCGGCTCAGCATGTTTTCGAAGCGCAATACCTGCTGGCGCGAACGAAAGGCGGCGACGCCGTAAACATCTCTCATGCCATCTCCTCCTCGAAACAGCGATTCATGCGCGCGGGACGGCGCGCATGTACTATATCGTACGCCGACGCGCATCCGCGCGTGAAGGAGGGTCGCACATGTCCATCTATTTCGATAACGCGGCCACCAGCAGCCCCAAGCCGGACTGCGTGGTGGAGGCGGTCCGGGATGCCCTGACGCGGACCAACGCCAATCCGGGGCGCTCCGGCCACGCCGCGGCGCTCGCGGCGGCCCGGGTGGTGCTGAAAGCCAGGGAGTCGCTTGCCGCGCTGATAAACGCCCCGGACGCGATGGGCGTGATCCACTGCTTCAACTGTACCGACGCGCTGAATCTGGCCATCAAGGGCAGCCTGCGCGCGGGGGATCACGTCGTCGCGACCGAGCTGGAACACAATTCCGTGCTTCGCGTGCTGGCGGAACTGGCGCGGCGCGGACGCATCGAATGGACGCTGGTACCGCCCAGCCCCGACGGCTTCGTGGATCCGGCGGGCATGCGCGCGGCGATGACGCCGAAGACGTCGCTGCTGATCTGTACCCACGCCTCAAATGTTACCGGAGCGATCCAGCCCGTGGCGGCCGTCGGCCGGATCGCGCGCGAGACGGGCGTCCGGTATCTGATCGACGGCGCGCAGGCGCTGGGCGCGCTGCCGGTGGACGTGCAGGCGCTGGGATGCGACCTGTACGCCTTTCCTGGCCATAAATCGCTGCTGGGCCCGCAGGGCACCGGCGGGCTGGCCATCCGCCCCGGCACGGCGCTGAACACGCTGCGGGAGGGCGGCACGGGTTCGGCCTCGGACAGTATGCTGCAGCCGTCCGAACTGCCCGAACGCTATGAATCCGGCACGGTAAACCTGCCCGGCATCGCCGGCCTGGCGGCGGGCTGCGATTACGTGGCCGGCCGGCTCTCGCGGATCATGATGCACGAACGGGAGCTGACGGATCTATTGTATCGGGAGCTATCGCGCATCTCCGGCGTCGCGCTGTATACGCCGGCGGAGGAATCTGCCAGGACGGGCATCGTATGCTTCAACGTCGGCGACCTGTCCTCCGCCCAGGTCGCGGACGCGCTGGCCCGGCGCGACATCGCCGTGCGCGGCGGGCTGCATTGCGCTCCCGGGGCGCACCGCTTTCTGGGCACGCTGCGCCGCGGCGCCGTGCGCGCCAGCGTCGGCCACGCCAACACGTTTGAAGAAGCGGAAACCCTCGTGCGCGCGGTCAGGGAATTGGCGGACGGCAAGCGCGCATAAACGCGGCGCTCTTCGGGCATGCTGGAATACGGATGAACCAAGGAGGCGGGATTACATGTCGATGATGGAATGCAAGAACTGCCATCGCATCGCGGATGCACGGTGCTTTCGCACGTGCAGCGACTGCGGCGCGCCCCTGTGCGACGACTGCGCCAACGAGTATTCCGGTCTGTGCCGGGACTGCGAGGACCAGAGCTGCGGCACGCCGTGCCCGACCGGCGGCGGCCGGTGGCGGAGCTGAAAAAGGGAAAGCCCTGACGCGCAAAAAAAGGCCGCTCAACCATGAGCGGCCTTGATGGTGGGGTTAAATGGGCTCGAACCATCGACCTTTACGATGTCAACGTAACGCTCTGACCAACTGAGCTATAACCCCGGAAAACATTAGCTATTATACGCCATGCCCCCGGGTTTGTCAACACTTTTTTGGGTTAATTGCTGGTTGTCGCCGACGTTTGGGATTACCAGCCCGCGTCGTCGGAGGAATCCCCGGCGAGCACGGCGTTCGCGTCGTCGAGCTCATCGATCGATTCTCCCTCGTCGCCCCAGTCCTCGCTGGTGCTCCCGGCGATCTGCAGCGCGAAATCCCTGGAGATCGCGTCGACCGCCGCCCGGTCGAAGCGGAAAGCGATCACGCGGTCGGCGTCTAGGATGTACACGGTAACCTGCTCGTCGCTTTCCTGCGTCACGGCAAAGTACAGCCCGGCTTCGTCCGTTTCATAGCCGGAGAGATTCGCGTCCGCCCACGTGGGCAGGTCGTCGACATCGCGGGCGATCTCGCCGACCTCCAGCGTCACGCGGGAATCATCGCTGATCCCCTGGAAGGCCAGGCTCAGATCCGATTCCAGCGCAGTCCAGCCGTCCGGCAGGCAGAACTGAAGATCCAGCCCCTTCAGCGCGACCCATTCGCCGGTATATCCGCCGTCGTCGAAATCAAAATCGAAATCCTCTTCGGGCTCCGCAAGACCGATCAGCCCGATCAGCATGAACGCGGCCAGAACCGCAGCCATCCATCTTTTCATCGTATAAACTCCTTTCCGAAAACCGCGCCGCATTCCATTGGACGGACGCCGCGGCGCATCCGTTCACATTATAACGGAAGAATCGGGAATTGTCCAGTGGCGAAACAGGGCGGCGGCGCGCAGGGGAGACGAAAAGAACCCGCCGGCTTATCCTGCCGGCGGGATTTTCCATGTTATTCAGTTTTCTGTATCTGAAACTCCACACGGAGAGTCTGGGGATGCCTGCATTTCCATGTGACAATCCATTTCTCTTCACGTTATGGACATTCGTTTCGCTGTGGAAATCCGTCCCAAATGATTGTCAGATTCCTACCTGTCGGGAAATGCAGGCCATGAACTGGGTTTCGCTATAGTACAATGGCAACGCCTCCCGTCCTGATGAATTAGGAGATCGGTATCTCCTTCTCTTAGGATTTTTGTTCTCCCTTGATCTGGCTATATCTTATCACATTTGCCGGTGGATGTCAACAGGAAATTTACTTAAAATTATATTTTTTTACAAGAAGTTCGTTATGGTAACATTATATGTGCTAATATTAACGAACGGCGGTTGCCCGAGGGCCCGAAGCGTGGTATGATGTTTTCAATGAGGAGGCTCTGCCATGGAATGCAAACCGCGCGCGCTGGTCAGCGCCTGTCTGATGGGGTTGAAATGCCGGTATGACGCCGGGGCCCAGCGCTGTCCGGGCATCGAAGCGCTGATGGACCGCCTGGAGTTGATCCCCGTCTGCCCGGAACAGATCGGCGGCCTGCCAACGCCGCGCTCGCCGGCGGAACGCCGGGGGAACCGGGTGTTTTCCCGGGACGGCGCGGACGTGACCGGGGCCTTCCGGCGCGGCGCGGATGAGACCTGTCGCCTGGCGGATCTGTACGGGGCGAAATACGCCCTGCTCAAACAGCGCAGCCAGTCCTGCGGCTGCGGACGGATCTACGACGGAAGCTTCACGGGCGTCGTCGTTCCCGGGTTCGGCATGACGGCTGAAAAGCTGATCGAAATGGGTCTGGAGGTTTTCTCCGAGGAGAAACTGGAGGCGTGGATCGCCCGGTTCGATGCAGGGAGGAAATGAAGGAAATTGCCTTTTACAGAGCTATGCGCTCTCCGGGCTTCAGCCGGTATACCGGCAACACGCCCGCGAGGGCGCTTTCGATGTCGGAGGTATCGATGTCCGCGCTGACGGGCGGAAAGGCGTCGTCGCAGTGATCCAGCAGAACCGCCCTTGGCCGCAGCCGGCGGATGATGGCCAGCGCGGGCGTCAGAAGGTCGCTCGACCCCTGGTAGGGCAGCGCCAGCAGGTCGACATCTGCGGGATACGCCATGTCTTCGGCCAGATTCAGGCTGCCCATCGCCATTACCCTGCGTCCGTCGCCTTCGATCAGGAGGGCGACGGTTTCGCCGTTTTCGGGATAGCACAGGAACCCCCGCACGGCCCGCGGAAGGTTTGCGGCATAGCGCAGCATGCGCCGGTTCAGGATCGTGCGGCGCAGCAGCGGCCGGTCAAAGCGGACGTGGCGGCTCTGGTATGCCGTCACCCGCATCCCCTGTACTTCCAGCGCGTCGCCCGGCGAAAACACGTGAAT
>CACWVN010000102.1 GCA_902764285.1 uncultured Eubacteriales bacterium | reverse complement strand
TCCAGCGGCAAGCTGCGGCTGCTGGACGGACTGACCGGCGACACCGCGGCCGAGATCGAGCTGAAGGGCAACATCGAGGGCACGCCGGCCGTATTCGACGACAAGATCGTCGTCGGCACCCGGGACAACCTGATCTACGGGCTGCAGATCACCTGAATCGGATAAAAAAGCGGGAAGGAACGGCGTTCCTTCCCGCTTTTTATGGCTTCCGCCCGGCGCGGTTATTTCCCGAACAGGCCCTTCAGCTTGCCCAGCAGCCCGAGGGCCTTGCCGGCGTCCAGCTTGCTCAGGTCCACCTTGCTCTTGACGCCTTCGATGATCTGGTTGATCTGGTCGTCGGGCAGGTCGATGTTAAAGGTCTTCTCCAGCGTCTTGACGGGATCGGCAATGAAATTCTTCACCAGGGCGGGATCGGCCTTCAGCTTGGCCACGACATCGTTGATGATCTTCTGGATATCCATGCAGATTGCTCCTTTCTGTTCGACGCTGCGCGCCTCTGTAAATAATTATACAGCCGCCGACCCGCAAATGCAAGTTTTTTCGATGCTTTTCGCCCAAAACCGGCGAAAAACGCCCCGCGCCGGGCGCGCGCGCGGCAAACGCATTGACTTTTCAGGCCGTATTTGCTAATATGAAGCAGATATGCCGCCCTTTTTGCGGCGCACAAAAGATATGAGGGGGCCGCCCCATTGACCCAGGAGAATACCCGACCCGAAGCGCGCCCGGACCCGGCAAAAAAAGCGGCCGGCCAGCCTGCGAAGCGCGGCGGAAAGAAGCGCCGGCGGATCACCGCCGCCGGCGCGCTGCTGTGCGCCGCGGCGCTGCTGGCGGGCGTTCTGTTCGCCGCCGGCGGGCTGCGCGTCACCCGCGGCAGCGGCGCGAACCGCGAAGCCATCGCGGCTAACGTCGCCCGGCTGGCAGCGCTGGAGGCGCAGGCGCCCGTGGACCTGGACCTGGAGGCGAAGCAGAAGCGCCAGGCGCTGCTGCAGTCCCGCGGCGGCATCATGGTGGACGACCTGGCCGCGGAGCAGGACCGGATCATGAACCTGACCAACTGGACCCAGGCCCAGCTGCGCGGCTGGTTCTCGAACGCCGCGCTGGTGGGCGATTCGCTGACGCTGGGCGCGCAGAGCTACGGCTGGCTGGACGAATCCGTCTACGCGGACAAGGGCGCCCGGGTATCCACCGCCGGCGAGCTGCTGGACGCCGTGGAGGCCGCGCAGCCCTCGGTGGTGTTTCTGTGCTTCGGCGTGAACGACATCGCTTCCTACAAATCCAACGTCTCAACCTTTGCCAAGCGCTACGCGGCCTGCGTGCAGCGGCTGCAGACCAGCCTGCCCTGGACCGCCATCTACGTGTGCGCGGTGTTCCCGCCCCGGGACGGCGTGATCAAGCAGCGCGCCTATTACAAATACCTGGACGACTACAACGCCGCGCTGCAGAAGATGTGCGGCGCGCTGGGCGTGTATTACGTGGACGCCTCGTTCATATTGCAGCGCAGGCCGGAGTTCTACAGCGACGACGGACTGCACCCGAAGAAGGATTTCTTCCCCCTTTGGCTGACCTATCTTGCGGATGTTGCGGGGTTATCAGAAGATGCCGAATAACACAAAAGAAGCAAAGGCCCTCCCGGCGGCAGAGGGCGCGCTGGGCCGCTGGAAACGGTGGTTTTCCGTGAAGGACCACCGCTATACCGCCGCCAGGCTGGCGCTGATGCTGGCGCTGGCGCTGTTCGCGCTGGCGATGCTGCGGCAGGACCGCGCGCGCGATCTGGATTTTGCCGCCGTCTCCGCGCGCATGGCGGCGGAGACCGCCGGGCAGGACGTCGCCGCCCAGGACGCCAACGGCTTCCAGTCGCGGTTCGGCATCTCGCCGGAGGGCGTCGGCGACTGGCTGTACTACGCCTCCGACGCGGTGATGGACGTCACCGAGCTGCTGGTGGCCCGCGGGGAACCCGCCCAGCTGGACCGGCTGCAGGCCGCCGTGGAGGACCACCTGGCCGCGCAGCTGGAGGGCTTCCGCAATTACGGGCCGGAGCAGGTCGCGCTGCTGGAGCGGGCGATCCTCTGGCAGCGGGGCGGCTGTCTGTTCTACGCCGTCTCCGGGCGCGCCGACCAGTGGGAGAGGGTCTTCCTCTCCTGCCTGCGGTAAGGGGGTGGGCGCATGGTATTCAGCAGTCTGAATTTCCTGTTCGTCTTCCTGCCGGTGGTGCTGCTGGCGCACGCCGTCGCGCCGAAGCGCTGGAAGAACCCGGTGCTGCTGGTGGGCAGCCTGTGGTTCTACGCCTGGGGCGAACCGGTCTACGTGGTGCTGATGGCGCTGAGCATCGGTTACAACTATTTCACCGGCCTTCAAATCGCCGGGCGCAAGCGCAGCTACCGGCGCAAGCGCGCGCTGGTTGCCGGCGTGGCGGTGAACCTGGCCGTGCTGGGCTTTTTCAAGTATTACGGCTTCGCCGTGGACACGCTGAACGGGCTGCTGGGCCTGCGCCTGGCCAAGCGGACGCTGGCGCTGCCCATCGGCATTTCCTTCTACACGTTCCAGGCGCTGTCCTATGTGATCGACGTCTACCGCGGCAAGGTGAAGCCCCAGCGCAGCCTGGTGGATTTCGCCGTGTACATCACCATGTTCCCCCAGTTGGTGGCCGGGCCGATCGTGCAGTACGCGGACATCGAAAAGCAGCTGAACGACCGCGGCGTATCGCTGCAGAAGTTCGGCCAGGGCGCCGAGCGGCTGGTGCAGGGTCTGGCGAAGAAGGTGCTGCTGGCCAACAACCTGGGCGCGCTGCACGCGGCGGTGCAGGCCATGGCGGGCCGGTCGGTGTTGACGGCGTGGCTGGGCGCGATCGCCTACGCCATGCAGATCTACCTGGATTTCAGCGGTTATTCCGACATGGCCATCGGCATGGGCAAAATGCTGGGCTTCACATTCCTGGAGAACTTCGATTATCCCTACCTGTCCAAAAGCGTCACCGAGTTCTGGCGGCGCTGGCACATCTCGCTGTCCAGCTGGTTCCGGGACTACGTCTACATCCCGCTGGGCGGCAACCGCGTGGGCCGGGGCCGGCACGTCCTGAACCTGCTGATCGTGTGGATGCTCACCGGGTTGTGGCACGGCGCCAGCTGGAATTTCGTGCTGTGGGGGCTGTACTACGGCGCGCTGCTGATCCTGGAAAAGTACGCGCTGGAAAAGGCGCTGGAAAAGCTGCCGGGCTGGGCGGCGCGACTGTATACGCTCTTGCTGGTACTGGTGGGCTGGGTGATCTTCAGCAACACCGATTTCGCGCGGCTGGGCGCGGAGCTGGGCGGGCTCGTCGGCGTCGGGGCTTCGGGCTTTGCCGACGCCGCGTTCCTGTACCACCTGCGCAGCAACCTGCCGCTGCTGCTGATCGCCGGCATCGCGTGCACGCCCGCGCTGCGCACGCGGCTGGTGAAGGGCATGTTCGACCGGCCGGTGCTGTCGGCGGGGATCACGCTATTGCTGTTCCTGGCCAGCACGGCCTATCTGGTGTACGGGTCCTACAACCCGTTCCTGTACTTCCGCTTCTGAGGGGAGGCGCCGCATGAAAAAGACGCGAACGAAATACCTGCGCCTCGCCGCCGTCGCGCTGATCGCCGCCGTGGCGCTGCTGGACGCCGCCTTCCTGATCCTGCCGGACGCCGCCATGTCCCCCGCCGAAAACCGCGCGCTGCAGCAAATGCCCGCGGTGACGCTGGACGGGCTGACCTCCGGGCGGTTTGAATCCCGTTTCGAGGATTACGTGGCCGACCAGTTCCCGCTGCGCACCGGCTGGGTCCGGGTGAAATCCGCGCTGGACCGGCTGCTGGGCAAGGTGGAATCCAACGGCGTGTTCCTGGGTCGCGACGGCTGGCTGATCCAGAATTTCAACGAGCCGGACGCGGAAAACTACCGCCAGACGGTGGAGGCCGTGCGCGGCTTCTGCACCTTCCGGGCGAACCTGCGCCAGTACATGATCGTCGCGCCGTCGGCGGTGACGGTCTGCGCGGACAAGCTGCCCGCGAACGCCCCGGCGGGCGATGAGAGCGGGTTCATCGACCGGCTGCAAAGCGACCTGTCCGGCACGCCGCTGCAGTTCATCGACGTGCGCGAAACGCTGGCCGCGCTGGCCCGGGAACAGCAGCCCTATTACCGCACCGACCACCACTGGACCACGCCCGCGGCCTACGCGGCGTACCTGCAGTTCGCCCGCGCGGCGGAGTTGCCCGGCGCGTCCGTGCCGTATGAGCCGGTGCTGCTGTCCGATTCGTTCAGCGGCACGCTGACGGCCTCCAGCGGCTTCCGCATGGACGAGACCGACCCGCTGGTCGCCTACCTGCCGGAAAGCAGCGTGAATTATGTGGTCACCTATGCGGGCGAGAGCGGCCGCCACGCGTCGGTCTACTGGACGGAAAACCTGAACAAGCGGGACCAGTACACCGTGTTCTTCAACGGCAACCACCCGCAGGTGACCATCGAGACCGGCGCGGAGAGCAGGCGCGCGCTGCTGATGCTGAAGGATTCCTACGCCAACTGCTTCGCGCCGTTCTTGATCCAGGATTTCCGGAAGATCATCATGATCGACCCGCGCTACTACACCGGCGACCTGGGCGTGCTGATCGAATCCGAAGCAATCACCGACGTGCTGTTCCTGTACAACGCGAACACGCTGGCGGGCGACGCGTTCCTGAAGATGGATTTGAAATGACGGAGGCGCACGACATGAATCCATTTGCGCGGACCGAACGGCTGCTGGGCCCGGCGGCCATGGCGCGGCTGAAAGCCGCCCGCGTGGCGGTATTCGGCCTGGGCGGCGTGGGCGGACACGCGGCGGAAGCGCTGGCCCGCAGCGGCGTGGGCGCGCTGGAGCTGTTCGACGGCGACACCGTGGCCCTGACGAACCTGAACCGCCAGCTGGTCGCCACCCGGGACACGCTGGGCATGCCCAAGGCGGACGCGCTGGCGGCGCGGCTGAAAGCCATCGTACCGGAGGCGGAGATCGTGCCCCGCCGGATGTTCTATCTGCCCGAAAACGCCGGCGAGGTGGACCTGTCGCGGTTCGATTACATCGTGGACGCGGTGGACACCGTGGCCGCGAAAGTGGAGCTGGCCGTCCGCGCGCAGGCGCTGGGCGTGCCCATCATCAGCGCCATGGGCGCGGGCAACAAGCTGGACCCCACGAAGCTGGTGATCGGCGACATCTACGCCACGTCGGTGTGCCCGCTGGCGCGGGTGATGCGGCGCGAGCTGCGCAGGCGCGGCGTGGAGCGGCTGAAGGTCGCCTGGTCCACGGAGCCGCCGGTGCAGCCGCTGGGCGAGCTGCCACCGGAGGAGCGGCCGAAGGAGGGCGCGCCGCGCCGGGACGTGCCCGGCAGCACGGCCTTCGTGCCCCCGGCCATGGGCCTGGCCATCGCCGCCGCGGTGGTGCGGGACCTGGCGGGAATATAAGCGGGCCATATAAAATGACGCATCGCCGTCGATATCGTTGCAGGGGCGCATCGGCGCCTTACGAAAAAGGCCGGAACGCGGCATATCCGCCGTTCCGGCCATCATCATGTCCTAACCCTCTCCCCTGGCCCTCAGCCAGATCATCAGCACCGTCACGTCGCCCGGGTTGATGCCGGGGATGCGGCTGGCCTGGCCGAGGGAGCGCGGGCGCTGGGCGTCCAGCTTCTGCCTGGCTTCGATGCGCAGCCCGGACAGGTTCAAATAATCCGCGTCGGGCGGCAGCGGCGTGTCCTCCATCTTCAAAAACCGCTGGCGGTCGGCGTCCTGGCGGCGCAGGTAGCCCTCGTATTTGATGTCGATCTCCAGCTGCTCCTTGACCTCCGGCGGATAGTCCGGCAGCTCCGGGTGCGCCGCCCGCAGGCCGTCCCAGGTGGCGTCGGCGTGCCGCAGCGCGTCCGTCAGGCGCAGCTTGTCCAGCAGCGCCCGCGCCTCGGCGGACTGCTCCCGCTTGCGCAGCATCTTCCGGTACCGCTCCTCGGACACCAGCCCGGCCTCGCGGCCCTTCTCGGTCAGCCGCAGGTCGGCGTTGTCCTGGCGCAGCAGCAGCCGGTATTCCGCGCGGGACGTCATCATGCGGTAGGGCTCGTCCACGCCCTTGGTCACCAGGTCGTCCACCATCACGCCGATGTAGGCGTCCGCGCGGGTCAGCAGCATCGGCGGCCGCTCCAGCAGCCACAGCGCGGCGTTCACGCCCGCGTACAGCCCCTGGGCGGCGGCCTCCTCGTAGCCGGAGGTGCCGTTGATCTGCCCGGCGCAGAACAGGCCCTCGACGTGCTTCGCGGCCAGCCGCGCGTCCAGCTGGGTGGGGTCGATGCAGTCGTACTCGATGGCGTAGGCCAGGCGCAGCAGCTTCGCATGCTCCAGCCCGGGAATGGACGCGTAGATCTCCCGCTGCACGTCCTCCGGCATCGAGGTGCTCATGCCCTGGGCGTACCATTCGCAGGTGTACAGGCCCTCCGGCTCCATGAACACAGGGTGCCGGTCCTTGTCGGAAAAGCGCACCACCTTGTCCTCGATGGACGGGCAGTAGCGCGCGCCGGTGCCGTGGATGCTGCCGGAGTACATCGGCGCGCGGTGCAGGTTGTTCAGGATGATCTCGTGGGTGCGCGGCGTGGTGTAGGTCAGGTAGCACATCGCCCGGTTTTTCAGCGCCGCCGGGTCGGTCATGAACGAGAAGGGCACGATGGGCTCGTCGCCGTACTGCGGCTCCATTTTGGAAAAATCGATGGTCCGGCCGTCCAGCCGCGCGGGCGTGCCGGTCTTGAACCGGCGGATCGAAAAGCCCAGGTCCATCAAATTCTGCGTCAGCGCGTTGGCCGCCAGCAGACCCTGGGGCCCGCCGTTCCAGCTGCATTCGCCGATGATGATCCGGCTGTTCAGGTAGACGCCGCAGCAGGCCACCACCGCGCGGCAGGCGACCGTGCTGCCGGTGGTGGTCTCGACGCCCGCCACCCGGCCGTTTTCCACGATGATCCGGCGCACCTCCGCCTGGCGGAGGTCCAGGTGCTCGCAGTCGTCGATGGCCCGGCGCATTCGCAGCTGGTAGGCCTTTTTGTCCGCCTGGGCGCGCAGCGAATGGACCGCCGGGCCCTTGCGGGTGTTCAGCATGCGGGACTGTATGAATTCATCGTCGATGGCGCGGCCCATCTCGCCGCCCAGCGCGTCCAGCTCGCGCACCAGATGCCCCTTGGCCGTGCCGCCGATGGACGGGTTGCAGGGCATCATCGCCAGCGCGTCCAGGTTCAGCGTGGTCAGCAGCGTCTTCAGGCCCATCCGCGCGCAGGCCAGCGCGGCCTCGCAGCCCGCGTGCCCCGCGCCGATCACGACGACGTCGTAGGTATCGATCAATGGATTTCACCTCTCGTATCAGCTTAGAAAAAGCCTGTCTTCGAGAACGTCGGCCGTACGCGATGCCTGGCATGACAGGGCTTTTTCGAAGCAAGGTCTGCCGCAAAGCTTCGTTTTGCGGTATCCTCTTTTGGAAACGTCCGACGTCTATTATACATGTTTTTTCGACGGCAGGCAAATGGTTATGTTATTTTCCGGCGGATTCGGCGGCGCTTTCGTTGACATTTAACCCGGCGGAGTGCTATAATCATAGCCGATATCGAAAGGCGCATGGGGAACGCGCGCGTCGATCTTCCTTCCAGAGAGCCGCCGGCAGGTGCGAGGCGGCAGGAGAGCGGCGGGCCGGCCAATTCCCCGGGGGTTCTCCCCGCGCTCCGCGCAGGAAATGGCGCGGCGGCCTTCCCCGTTATAGAATAAGAGTGGGTTTTGAGCGTCCGGCGCAGCCGGACTGAGGGCGCAAGACGCGCCCGAAACCCGCGGCCGGCAGAGCATTGTCAGGGCGCGGGGCGAAACCAATCAGGGTGGTACCGCGAAGCGCATCTGTTCGTCCTTGAAGGAACAGATGCTTTATATTTTGGCAGGTAGCATGCTACCTCAATGAATGGAGGAAGAAAACCCATGAACATCCAGTCCGCCAACGACCTGCGCAGCCTGTTTTTGCGCTTCTTCGAGGAGAAGGGCCACGCCCGCATCCCCTCGGCGTCGGTCATCCCCGAAAACGACCCCACCGTGCTGTTCACCACGGCCGGCATGCACCCGCTGGTGCCCTATCTGATGGGCGAAAAGCACCCGATGGGCACCCGCCTGACCGACGTGCAGAAGTGCATCCGCACCGGCGACATCGACGAGGTCGGCGATCCCAGCCACCTGACGTTCTTTGAAATGCTGGGCAACTGGTC
>CACWVN010000101.1 GCA_902764285.1 uncultured Eubacteriales bacterium | reverse complement strand
GCACAGTATCCTGGTGCAAAGCCCGCTGTTATCCGCAGCTGGATTCGCAAAGGGAAAGGCATTCCCTGAAAGAAAATGGCAAACATCATAACCGGAACCAGAATCGCGGTCAGCGGCTTTTTGCTGTTCTGCCCGGCGTTTTCCCCGGCGTTTTTTATGCTCTACATAGCAGCTGGAGCTTCCGATATGATCGATGGGGCTGTGGCGAGGAAAACCGGTACCGTCAGCGAGTTCGGTTCGAGGCTGGATACGATCGCAGATATCGTATTCGTCGCGGTTTGCCTGATAAAAGTGCTTCCGGTATTGGGTATTCCGGCCTGGCTCCGTATATGGATCGCCATCATCGCATCCATTAAGGCGGCGAATATCGCAGCAGGATATATCCGGCAGAAAGCGTTCATACCGGTGCATTCCACGATGAACAAGGTGGCTGGAGGGCTGCTGTTCGTCTTTCCGCTGACGCTGACATTCATAGATTTGAGGTACAGTGCCGCAGTTGTCTGCACGGTTGCGACTGCGGCGGCGATTCAGGAAGGACATTTGCTGAAAAAAACAACCCCACAGCTGGGGAGAGAATAGCAAAACGCCAAATTGGCTGTGCGCATTTCGATCCCTCTACGGACAGAAGCGCGCATACGGTTCTGGAGCGCGCGGACGAGAAGATGTATCAGCGAAAGAATCAGATGAAGGGCACGGCCCGATGAGCGCCGACGGCGCATCGAACGCGTTCGCGGCGCGCGAGCCGCGAAATATCCCCTCACAGGCGCTTCCGGACGCCGCGCCCGAAGCCGGCAAAACGACGTGATCCCGAAGGGAGGAGCCGCCGATGGAATTCAGGAAAGCGTTTGACACGATCCCGGAACAGTTTGACCGGTACAGGCCGAGATACAGCGCCGAGCTGTTCGCGGATCTGATCGCGTATGCCGGAATCGGGCCCGGCAGGGCGGTGCTGGAGCTCGGCCCCGGCACCGGACAGGCGACGGACCCGATCCTGGAGACCGGATGCGATTACTGCGCGATAGAGCTTGGCGAGCACCTGTATGAAATGATGCGGCGCAAGTACGGCCGATATCCGAATTTCAGCATCGTCAACGACGATTTCATCACCCACGATTTCGGCGGCCGGAGATTTGACGTCATCTATTCCGCCGCGACGATCCAGTGGATCCCGGAGGCGGTCGCCTTTTCAAAGACGTTCGATCTCCTGAAGCCGGGCGGAACGCTGGCGATGATGCTGACCGTTTCGGATTACAGGGCGTCGAACGAGGCGCTGTGGCAGCGTATCCAGAAGGTCTACGACGCCTATTTCAAGCCGGAAACCCGGTATACGCACGGTTCTTTCAGGTATGCCGCCGCGCAGGATTACGGCTACGTGGACTTTGAAAAGCGGGAATACCGCGGCAAACGGGTGTTTACCGCCGATGAATACGTCGCCTTCTGCGGGACGCACTGCGATCACATCGTCATTCCGGAGCCCTGCAGGAGCCTGTTTTTCAGCGGCCTGAGGGAAGCGGTGCTGGAGGCGGGCAACCGGATCGTTTTCGACGATACCTACGTCCTGTACCTGGCCAGGAAGCCCCTGGCCGAGTAATGCCCCGCTTTCCCGGCGCACGGCGCGAAGGGCATGCGCCCCGGGGAACGCGCCGCGCCCACGCGGATTCCAGAATCGAAAGGAAAAAGAGCATGCCGAACGGGGATAGCGTACTGTCCTGTATCCCGCTGAGGGACAGGCCGGAACTGGCGGACCGGGCCGCGGAATGGTTTCACGACAAGTGGGGCGTACCGAAAGCGGCGTACCTGGAGCGCATGGAGGCGTACCTGTCCGGGGCGAGCGAATACGGCTGGTATCTCTGCCTGGACGGTGAGCGCATCGCCGGCGGGCTGGGCGTGATTGAAAACGACTTCCACGACCGGAAGGACCTGGCGCCGAACCTCTGCGCGGTGTATACCGAGCCCGATTGCCGCGGCCGTGGAATCGCGGGGCAGCTGCTGGACCTGGCGGTGGACGACCTGCGTTCGAAGGGCGTGTCGCCCGTCTATCTGCTCACCGATCACGTGGGGTTTTACGAGCGATACGGCTGGGAATACCTGTGCATGGCACAGGGCGACGGCGAGGACGGGATGAGCCGGATCTACATCCACCGGTGACCCTTTGAGCGCGATGAAAAAGCGGGACGGGCAAATGCCCGTCCCGCTTTCCGTATCGCGTCGCGCCTACATCGGCTGGCGGCGCTGGGCGCCGGAGCGCCGGTAGTATTCCTCCTTCGCCGCGTACATCCGCTCGTCGGCGATCCGGCTGAGCTCGGCGATGTTCTCCGAAGGGAATTCACGCAGGGTGGCGACGCCGCAGGAGACGGATAGCTGCTTCACCTTCTCGCCCGACCATTCCCCCGTCGTCTTCTCAAAGGCCTCCATGGCCGCCTTCATATCCTCCTCTGACAGCACAAGCATCGCCGCGAACTCGTCGCCGCCGATGCGATAGACCGATCCATACCTGCCAAAGCATTCCTTCAGGCAATTCGCCGCGCCGCGGATCAGCTCGTCGCCCGCCGCGTGGCCCAGGTTGTCGTTGGCATATTTCAGCCCGTTCAGATCCGCCGTCATATAGGTGAAATCGGCGTCCAGCGGCGACACGGCCAGCCGGGCTTTTTCATCCTCAAACGCCCTGCGGTTCAGCAGCTGGGTGGTCTGATCGCGGAAGGAGGCGTGGCTCAGCGCCTTGGTGCGCTCCACGATGATGCGGATGGCGATCACCAGGATCACCATGATCGCCAGGCACAGCGCCACGTTCAGTATGATGACGTGGATGACCTGGCTGCGCTCCTGGATTCCGTCGCTCTGAACCACCAGATACCAGCCCAGTTTTTCCACATATTTCGTGATAACGGAGCGCCCGCCGCGCCGCTGGTAGACGTATTCGGAGCTCTCTTCCCGGAGGATGCCCTCCAGGGAGGCATTTTCGATGCGGCTCTCATCCGTGTCGACCTGGATCAGGCCGCTGGAATCGATCAGGTTGATCTTGACGCCGTATCCTTCCTCCAGCTCGCGGAACAGCGCCTGGCTGCCGGTCATGTGCACGCCCACGCCGCATACGCCCAGCAGCCGGCCGTTTTCATCCTCGATCCGCGCGTTTACGAACACGGTCCACGCGTCGTCGATCAGTTCGTCCCGGTCCACGTCCAGGTCGTAGGCCTTGCCCTTTCCGATGAACAGCGTATACCACTGGTCGTAGGCGTTGTTCACGGGGTCCATATTCTTGCTGAGTCCCCCGAAGGAATAATAGCGCTTGGTGGCGTCGGATACCACGAAGGCGGATTCATAATCCATGCCTTCCTTGATGCCCGTCAGGTAATCCGACATGAGGGCCGAGGCCTCCGTCTCGCTGTAGCGGTCCTCGTGCTCCAGCACGTCGATCAGCAGCCGGTCGTTCGCCATCGTCCTGGAGACGACGATCGGCTCGGAAAGCTCGCTGCTGATGGCGTCATAGATACGGCCCGCCAGCACCTTGCTCAATTCCCGCATGTTCTGCTTGGCCATCAGCCGCAGCGACCACAGCGATACGAAAGTGGACAAAAGAAAGCAGACGAATACGATCGCGAAAGCCAGGCGGGTTATTTTGCTCCTGTTCACGGATCCAACCTCTTTTCAGCGCCTCTGGAAGGACGCGCTCCGGCGTCCCGTCACCCGGCGGGGAATCCGCCGGATGCCGCATTCAGATTTTACCATATCGACCGGTTTCTTTCAAGCCGCGATTCTGTTCTGAAATTGCTTTTATTTCTTTGTTGCCCCGAGGCGACGTTTATGATAAAATAAAATAGAATTGATGTGGCCCCGCGCGAACAGAGACCGAAACAGAAGGTTGAAAATATGAAAAGCATACTGCTGATCACTTCTCAGGCGTCGATCCGGGACGATTTTACCCGCATGCTCTGCCCGTATTACCGCATGTGCTGCGCCGATTCCGAAGAAGAGGGGCTGCAGGTGCTGAAGGAAAAGCCCGGCGACATCGTGGCCGTGCTGATCGAGCTGGCGCTGGCGCGCAAGAGCGGGTTTGCGTTCGCCGAACGGCTGCGTGAAATCGCCACCTTCTCCCCGATTCCCATGATCGCCATCTCCGCCGCGCTGCCGGTCCCCGAGGATATGGATTGCATCGAACACGGCTTTTACGACCTGATCACGGCCTACGCGCCGCAGCAGATGGTTCACAAGCGCATCAGCAACGCCATACGGGCCAGAGATTCCCTGTCGCTGTCGGAGCTGGAAAAGATGCTGAAGGCGCTGCCCTCCTGCATATTCCTGAAGGACAGCGAGGGCCGGTACGTGTTCTCCACCCAGTACTGGCACCACATAAGCGTCGATAGCGATCCGAACTGGAGCATTCGCGGCAAGACCGACCTGGATATCCGCAAGGACAAGCAGAACGCCATGAAGGCCATGGAGGCCGACCGGCGGATCCTTCAGACCGGCGAGGGCACCGATTATATCATCGAGGAAAACGAGGACGGCATCCGCGAATTTTTGCAGCTGATCAAGCGGCCCGTATACGACGACGACGGCCGGATCAACGGCATCATCGCGCTGATCAACAACGTGACCGAATACCAGCTGCTGAAGATGGAGCTGGAAAAGCGCGCCAAGACGGACGAGCTGACCGGGCTGCTGAACAAGAGCGCGGCCCAGGATCTGGTGCGCATGATGGTGGCCAATTACCAGAAGGACGGCGACCGGAGCGCCCTTTTGATCATCGATATCGACCTGTTCAAGCAGGTCAACGACACCTTCGGCCACGCCGAGGGCGACCGGGTGCTTACGGAGATCGGGCGCATCATCAAGAACGGCTGCCGCTCCATGGACGTGGCCGGGCGCATCGGCGGCGACGAGTTTATGATCTACATGCGCGGCATCGTCTCCCCGGAAAACGCCAGCCAGCTGGCGCAGCGCCTGCAGGCCCAGTCCGCCCGCGCGTTCGAGGGCGGGCCGCTGGAGGGCAGGGTTTCGCTGTCCATAGGCATTTCCCTGTACCCGGAGCACGGAAAGCGCTTTGACGATCTGTTCAAATCCGCCGACGAAGCGCTGTATTACGTGAAGAACCACGGCAGGGCGGCCTATCGTGTCTGCCCGGCGGGCGAACGCGCCTGAGATGAACAATACACCACCGATCAGGAGGACTGCGCCATGTATATTTTCCCCGATGAGGTCAGAAAAGCCTATGAATCAATGCCCGTTCCTCTGGCCTATTACCAGCTCATCGACGGCAGGATCAGGGCCATACTGGTTTCGGACGGACTGTGCAAAATGATGGGCGCCGAGCGCGATCACCTGATCGAGCTGCTGAACGACGCCCTGTTCGAACGCGTGCACCCCGACGACGCCGGGCGGCTGACGCGCGTCGTCAGGGAATTTGCGCAGCGGCTGTGCGGATACGACGTCATCTACCGCGGCAAGTACGATCCCAACGGGGATTACCACTATATCCATTCCATCGGCCGGTTCCAGCCCACGCCGGACGGATCGGATCTGGCGGTGTTCGTGTATACCGACATCTCCGAGAGCGAGAGCGAAAGCGCGATGCTGGTGGAAAACTACACGCTGTTCCAGAAGGACCAGTTTTACAGCGACCCGGTGACCGGGCTGCCGAACGGCAATTTCCTGCACGAATTCAGCGAAGAAAAAACGGATAAGCTGCGCCGCAGCGGCAAGACGCCCGCCATTTACTATTTCGACGTCAACGGCCTGCGCTCCTACAACAACCAATACGGATACGCCCGGGGCGACGACCTGCTGCGGCTGGTGGCCGACGTGCTGAAGGGCGCTTTCCCCGACGCGCTGGTCGTCCGCGGCGCCGACGATCATTTCATCCTCATCACCGAATTCATGGCGGACGACGCCCTCTCCGCGCGCATGGCGCAGGTCAACGACCGGATCAAAGCCGGGGCGTTCGGCAACACCACCGGCGTGCAGGCGGGCGTGTGCGCCTATGAGCCGAACATGGATACGGCGTTAGCCCTGGAGCACGCACGGCACGCGCTGAAGCAGATCGGCAGCGATCTGAACCTCACCTACTTGCTGTATACGCCCGAAACCAGCGACCGTTACTGGAGCCAGCGATACATCGTGGAAACCTTCGATACGGCGCTGAAAAACGGGTGGATCAAGATATTCTACCAGGCCATCATGCGCGTAAAAACCGGCAAGGCGGCCGCTCTGGAGGCGCTGGCGCGCTGGGTGGATCCCGTGCGCGGCATCATCAGCCCCGCGGAGTTTATCCCCGTGCTGGAGAAATACCACCTGCTGTACAAGCTGGATCTTTACATGGCGGAGCAGCTCTGCCGGGAGATCCCCGAGCGGGAGAAGTCCGGCATGCCCATCATTCCCGTGTCGGTGAATTTCTCGGCGCAGGATTTTGACCACGCCGACATCGTCGGTTCGCTGAACGAAATCTTCGGCCGGTACGGCATCGACAAGGAAAACATCATCATCGAGATCACCGAGCAGGACGTGGCGACGGCCACGGATCGCTTCAAGTCCCAGCTGCGCGAGCTCCGCGAGAACGGCTTCCGGCTGTGGTTTGATGATTTCGGCAGCGGCTATTCGTCGCTGAACGTGCTCAGCCAGTTCGACGTGGACCTGATCAAGATCGATCTGGAGTTTCTGCGGCATTTGGACGAGCACGGCGGCGCGAACCGCCACATCATGAAATCCATCGTGGAACTGGCCAGGCAGCTCGGCGTGCGCACGCTGGTGGAGGGCATGGAAACTGAGGAACACCTGGCGTTCCTGCGGGAGATCGGATGTGAATTCGCCCAGGGATTCTACTATTTCAGGCCGGAACCGCTGGATGCCATCCGGTTCAGAGTCAGCAAGGGCGGCCCGTCCGTCAAGTGCGAATCGGCGCAAGAGCGCAAGGCCTTCGAACTGGATTGGGCGGAACAATCCGCGCAGTCCGCGGACGAAACGTAACCGCATCGCAAAAAGCCGCGCGGGCCATGGACCGCGCGGCTTTTTGTCGTTCCTCGCCGGATATTCCGGAGATTCGGCGTCTTTCGAAGCTGTCTACCGGGGATCATCCGGGGCGAACAGGTTGTCCCGGGTGATGTTTTTCAGCCACTTCCGGCTCATGTAGTGGCGGATGACCCAGGGCCATTTCACGAATTCATCGGTGCAGAGCAGGAAATAGACCCACATCGGCGGCAGCTTCAGCACCGCCGCCGCCAGGAAACCCAGCGGCACCGCATAGCACCACATATCGATGGTATCGCAGATCATGCCCCACCGGCTGTCGCCGCCCGCCCGGAACACGCCCGCGATCAGCGTGGTGTTCACCGCGGCGCCCATCACGTAATAGGAATTGATGAACAGCATCGAGCGCAGGTAGCCCTTGCCCGTCGCGTTCAGGTCGGCAAAGCGCAGCATAAAGGGCATCGCGCCGAGCACGATCAGTCCGCCGATGGCGCCGGACAGCACCGTCAGCTTCATCAGTTGCTTCGCCGCGCGCTCGGCCGCCTCCATGCGGTTGTCGCCGATCAGCTGGCCCAGCAGTATGCCGCCCGCGCTGGCCACGCCAAAGGCCAGGATCGTGCCGTAATTGCGCACCAGCGAGGCGAAGGAATTGGCCGCGACCATGTCGCTGCCCAGGAACTGGCCGATGATCACCGAATACATGGAGAAGGCCAGGCCCCAGGAGACGTCGTTGGCCAGCGCCGGCAGCGCCATGCGGATGAAATCGCGGAACAGCAGCCGGTTCCGGACGAACATGTAGGAAAGCTTCAGCTTCACGTTCTTGCTGCGGGAGGACACGGCGACGACCAGCGCCAGCTCCACCAGCCGGGAGATGGACGTGGCCAGCGCCACGCCCGCGGCGCCCAGCTTCGGCGCGCCGAAGAGCCCGTATATGAACACTGCGTTCAACAGGATGTTCAGCAGGAAGGCGACGGTGTTCAGCGCGGTGCTGACCGCCACGCGGCCCACGCTGCGCAGCACGGCCAGGTAGATCTCGATCAATCCCCAGCAAAGGTAGGCCACGGAAATGTTGCGCAGGTACTGCGCGCCGATGGCAATCAGCGTCGGATCGGGCGTGAACGCGCGCATCATCCACTCCGGAATCAGCAGCGCCGCCGCCGCGAACGCGGTCGACACCGCCACGGAAAAGCGCAGGGCGATGCCCTCCACCACGTCGATGGCGCGCAAATCGCCCTTGCCGAAGTATTGGGAGCAGAGGATCGTGGCGCCGGTGCCCAGGCCGTAGAACACCATGAACAGCACGCTGGCGTACTGCGCGGCCAGCGAAACCGCGGAAATATGCTCCTGGCCGACGAAATTCAGCATCACGACGTCGGCGGAGTTCACCGCCGCGCTGAGCAGGTTTTGAAGCACGATGGGCACCGTCAACTTCGCAATCTGGCGGCGCATCGACCGGCTGTCGGTTCTCAATTCAGCCAAGGGGTTTCAACCTCCATCGGTTCGTCGTTCAAAAACAGGGCGGCAGCGCGCGGCTGCCGCCTTTGTCAGGGACGCGTCAGCCGAGCGCCTTGAGACGGCGGATCTTATACCCCTTCCTGAGATAGGAGGATACGTACATCACCGAACAGTGCACCGTGTTGGTGCCCGCCTCCGATCCGCCGTTTTCGATGATCATCATCTGCGTCTTCTCCGGGTTCGTATAGTACAGGAACATGACCACGTGGGCGTAGGGTTTGCAGAGCAGGTCGCCCGGGCGCATCGCCGTAGAATCCGAAATGGTCCGATAGCGCTTGTTGTCGCTGTCGATATCGCAGGTGCGGTAGACGCCCGGCCCGGAGGTCGTTCCCCAGATCGCCTGGCTCACCAGCCCTGAGCAGTCGCTGCCCACGTATTTCTTGTTCAACAGGCGGCCCCGGTTCAGCAGATAATAGCCGCTGCCGCTGCTGGTATAGCGCCCTTCGCTGACGGCCCTCGCAGCGGTATACGCGCGGTTTAGCCCGCTGCCGGAGATAT
>CACWVN010000100.1 GCA_902764285.1 uncultured Eubacteriales bacterium | reverse complement strand
CCGGCGGCTCCGGCCGTCAGGGCGGCTCGGGCAGGGGAAGATAACCGCGATACAGAAAGACCGCGCCGCCTGTGCAGGCGGCGCGGTCTTTCGATGCCGCGAACCGATCAGAACGCCCAATTTCCGCCCCGGAACACCGGCACGGTTTGGCCGTCGCGGGTGATGGCGTCGATGTCCATGTCGGCGGTGCCGATCATGAAATCCACGTGGATCATGGAATCGTTGATGCCCATCGCGCGGCATTCGTCCAGCGACTTGTTCTCATAACCCCGGATCGTGTCCGCAAAGCCCATGCCCAGCGCCAGGTGGCAGGCGGCGTTCTCGTCGAACAGCGTGTTGTAAAACAGGATGCCGCTGTTCTGGATCGGCGAATCCTGCGGCACCAGCGCGCATTCGCCCAGGAACGCGCTGCCCTCGTCCATGCCGATCATCTGCGTCAGCGCCTCGTTGTTCAGGTCCGCGTGCCATTCGACGGCCTTGCCGCCTTCGAAACGGATCCAGAACCCGTCGATCAGCTGGCCGTTCCAGCTCAGCGGTCTGGAGGCGTGGACGATGCCCTCGGCTTCGCCGCGCATGGGGGAGATGAAGCACTCCTCGGTGGGGATGTTCGGGTTGAAATAGACGCCGGACAGCGTCCGGTCGCCGCCGCCCTTGAACTGCGCCTCGGGGATCATGCCCACGGTGAGATCGGTGCCGTTCCCGGCGGTGTAGTGCAGCTTTTCGATGCCGAGACGGTTCAGGTATTCGCAGCGGGATAAAAGATCGCGGTTGTGCGCCTCCCAGGCCGCGACGGGATCGTCCGTCACGCGGCTGGCGTCGAGGATCGCCTGCCACAGCTTCTCCATCGCCTGCTTTTTCGTGAGGCGGGGGAAAAGCTTCTTCGCCCAGGCCTCGCCGGGCACCGCGGCGATGCACCATTGATACTTGTTTTCCATCTGATCCGTGTAACGCTTGATCAGTGGATACTTGTTCTGGCGCGCCTTGGCCAGCTTTTCCTGATCCGCGCCGTTCATGCCGTCGGGATCGTCGGAATCCAGATAGATGCGGCAGGGCAGCTTTTCCAGGTAATGCTTCCAGCGCGCCTCCTGATAGCCGGTCACCTCCGAAAGGGTCTCCAGCGAGCACCAGCGCGAACTCAGCTTTTCCATCGGCTGGTGATACCAGTTGACCACGACCCTCGAAGCGCCCAGCCGATAGCAGGCCTCGGCGACCATCTGCACAAATTCCGGCTGCTCCAGGCCGGCTTCGATGAACACCTCCTGGCCCTTTTGAACGTTGGCGCCGCTCTGCGCGATCAGCCGCGCGTAGCGCCGCAGCACAGTCTTTTTCATCGCGATTTCCTCCAAATACGTTGTACAGATTCATTATACCCCGAATCCGCGCGCGCCGGGTAAAATCCCTGTTTTTATTGTGTACCAAGAACATTATGCAGCGCTCTTCTTCTGAAAAAAAGGCGGTATCACAGGCGGTTTCGCGGCGATCCGGCGCGGCGCCGGAGGGGACCGCGCGGTAAAAAAATGAAAAAGTGCGGGCTCGGGTATTGACAAACATGGGGATTTGATGTATTATAATCAAGTCGCCGCGATGGCGGCTGTAGGAACAATTGGGAGCATAGCTCAGCTGGGAGAGCATTTGCCTTACAAGCAAAGGGTCACAGGTTCGAGCCCTGTTGTTCCCACCACGATGGCGCGGTAGTTCAGATGGTTAGAATGCCAGCCTGTCACGCTGGAGGTCGAGGGTTCGAGCCCCTTCCGCGTCGCCACTTGCCCAGGTAGCTCAGTCGGTAGAGCAGTAGACTGAAAATCTACGTGTCGATGGTTCGATTCCGTCCCTGGGCACCATTTGCGGTAGTAGCTCAGTTGGTAGAGCGCCACCTTGCCAAGGTGGAGGTCGCGAGTCCGAGTCTCGTCTACCGCTCCATTTTTTACGGCGCACGCAGATGCGTGCGCCGCAAAATACACGGTGCCATAGCCAAGTGGTAAGGCAAAGGTCTGCAAAACCTTCATTCCCCGGTCCGAATCCGGGTGGCACCTCCATAAGTGCAGCGCTCCGTCCAGAGTCTGCACTTTTTCACTATGTATGGTTATCGCTCCATTTGGATGAGGAGGATTGAGGGCATGGCGAAGATCGGAATACTCGGCGCGGGCACCTGGGGCGTGGCTCTGGCGCGGATGCTGACGAACTGCGGCAACGATGTGGTCGTGTGGTCGGCGCTGCCCGAAGAGATCGACAGCCTGTCTTCCACCCGCAAACACCCGAATCTGAAGGGCATGGTCATCCCGGATGCGACGCGCTTCACCAAGGCGCTGCGGGACGCCTGCACCGAAAAGGATATCCTGCTGTTCGCCGTGCCGTCGGTGTTCGTCCGTACCACGGCCCGCTCGGCGGCGCCGTACATCCCGGACGGCCAGATCATCGTGGACGTGGCCAAGGGCATCGAGCCGAACACGCTGATGACCATGACGCAGATCATCCGCGACGAGCTGGACAAGGCCGGCGGGCGCGAGAACGTAAAGCTGGTGGCGCTGTCCGGACCGACCCACGCGGAGGAAGTCGCCCTCGACCTTCCCACCACCATCGTCTCCGCCTGTACCGACCTCCAGGCCGCCGAACTGGTGCAGGACGTGTTCATGAACACGTGCCTGCGCGTCTACACCAATCCCGACGTGGAGGGCGTGGAGCTTTGCGGCGCGGTGAAGAACATCATCGCGCTGGCGGCGGGCATCTCCGCCGGCCTGGGCTACGGCGACAACACCAAGGCGGCGCTGATCACCCGCGGCATGGCGGAAATCACGCGGCTGGGCACGGCCATGGGCTGCCATCCGCACACCTTCGCGGGGCTCGCGGGCATCGGCGATCTGATCGTCACCGCCACCAGCGCCCACAGCCGCAACAACCGCTGCGGCTATCTGATCGGGCGGGGAAAGCGTCCCGAAGAGGCCGTCAAGGAAGTCGGCATGGTGGTGGAGGGCATCAATGCCATTCCGGCGACACTGGCGCTGGCAGAGAGATACGGCGTCGATATGCCCATCGCCTGCGCCGTGGACGCGGTGATCAACCACGGCCTGGATCCGGGCGACGCCGTGCGCGGCCTGATGACCCGGGAAAAGAAATCCGAATCCGACAGCTTCCTGTGGAAATAAGCCCGGGTATGCAAAATCGACAAAAACGCCCATGCGGGCGTTTTTGTCGTTACGGGGAATCGGCATCCGGCTGCGCGGTCAATCCCGCCACTGGTCGTCGCCCCACTTGTCGGCGGAGTCGTCGGATTCGGGCGGATCATCCTCGCCGTCGAAGCTGGTGAAGATCTCCTGCATCAACAGCGCGTTGTCCTTCAGCGCGCCGAGCGCCTCGCGCCCGACCACGCTGTCCGTGCCCAGGCAGGCCTTGCACCGATAGCCGCACTGCGGGCAAACGCAGCCCAGCTCCAATCCCTCCGATTGCACCATGTAGGTGTCGCATACGTGACAGCTGCAACGCACCTCGGCCGCCTCCTCACTATCGTTCCAAATCCATTTCCCGGCCGTCCAGCGCGGCCCGGGCCAGCTTTTCGCCCTCATATTCCAGCGTGAGATCGAAATACGGCGCGCCGGAATCCATAAGCCGCAGGAAGATCCGGTCGCCCTCCCACAGCGTCAGCGACATCAGCCGGTCCTTTTCGATCCACTCCAGGTCGCCTTCGCTGCAGGCGCGCAATTCGCCCTCGAAGCGCGTGGCGGAGTACAGGTACATGTCCTCGTCCGGGTATTCGTCGCTCCTGAAGCGCACCAGCCCGCGTCCGCGGCAGTCCAGCAGCGTCAGCCCGGTTTCCTCCCTGGCCTCCCGCAGCATGCAGTCCATCGGGGATTCGTCCGGTTCGATGTGCCCGCCGATGCCGATCCATTTGTCGTGGTTGGCGTCGGCCTTTTTCTTCGTGCGGTGCAGCATCAGATACCGACCGTCGCGCTCGATATAGCACAGCGTCGTCCGCGGCAGGCCGCGGCCGCGGCGCAGCCCGGCCGCCAGCGCCTTGTCGGCTTCGGACACGCGATAGGATTCCCGTATCTTCTGGATGGCCTTCCCGTGGGTGAAATCGTCCAGTACGCCGTCCCTCAGGATCTCCAACACGCGGTCGCGCTGGAACAGGAACAGCGTCGCCAGGCCCCATGCCGCGCCCATCCGCGCGTAGTATCCCTCGTGGCGGAACCGCCGGTAGGCGGCCATGACGCGCTCCGCATAGGGGTCGTCCCGGTAATAATCCATCATCATCACCAGGCCGAAGCGCTTGCGGAACTCGGCGGGGGAGGCGGCGCAAGCCTCCACGAAATCGAACAGCGGCCCGCGCTCGTCCGCGCGCGGCTTGAAGCTGGAGCACAGCGTGTCGCATACGCTCCAGTTGTCGACGTACGGCAGGAACGCGTCGGCCAGCCGGATCTTTTCTTCAATGTCGCATTTTGCGCTTCCCAGCACGATGCCGTGCAGCGATTTCAATTCAAAGAGCGTGGCGTCGCGGCTGGATTCGAGGAATCCGCGCCAGTCGCCCTTGCGGATCTCCCTGGCGATGCTTCGCATCTGCGGGAATCGAACGCCCAGCGACGTATTCTCGGCTCCGGGGATCAGGCCTTCGCTGAAGGCGCGGTAATCCGGACTGGCGAGCGCCTCCAGACGGCGGATCAGCGCGTCGATGTCGTATGGCTGCATGATATTTCTCCTCGTCCTGTGTCAATCGAGCGGCGTTATGTCCGTGACGGTCAGCGTTTGGCCGTCCACGGTGAAACCGACGTCCAGACCCGCGAACGCCATGCCGTAGCGGCGCGTGCCGTCGTCGGTCCTGTAGCCGGGGCGCGGGTCCTGCTCCAGCACTTGAATCAGCGCCTCGCGCCGGTCTTCGGGGACCATCGCCAGGAGGTCGTCGGGGAACAAGACGGCCAGCTGCGCGTCCATGACGCCCTCCGCAAAGCCGCCGGAAGCCTCCGCGTGACAGTCGGCATAGGGCAGATAGGGTTTGATATCGTAGATGGGCGTGCCGTCCAGCAGGTCGGCCCCGGCCACGTGCAGCACCGGGCCCTCGGACGTGCTCGCCTCGATGCGCTCCAGCTTCACACAGGACAGACCCAGCGGGTTCGGCCGGAAGGGGGAACGCGTGGCGAATACGCCCATGCGCCGGTTGCCGCCCAGGCGCGGCGGCTTCACGGTGGGCGACCAGCGCTCCATCACCGATTCGGAAAACTGCCAGATCAGCCACAGGTGGCTGTAGCCCTCCAGGCCGCGCAGCGCGGTTGGATCGCGGAAATCGGGCTCAAACACGATGCGCCCCTTCAGCGCGTCCACCAGTCCGCTCTGCCGGGGGATGCCGAATTTCGCGGGAAAATCGGTGTGGATCCGGGCGATGGTTACGAGCTGCAAAATGCAAGACCTCTTTCATGCGGCGGCCGGCGCATTATGGATGCGTCCGGTTCATGACAAACGAAAGGATATGCCTCGCGGCATATCCCGTCGGGTTCAGCGTTCTCTGCCCAGGAAGAACAGAGCGATGGTGCCCGGCCCGGAATGGGCGCCTATGACCGGGCCGACATAATTGACCAGCACTTCCTTCACGCCGAAGCGGGTCCGCATGATGTCCGCCAGGTAATTGGCGTCGTCCACGCAGTCGCCGTGGGAGATGAATATCACCTGGTTCTTCAGATCGACGCCGCGCTTTTCGGCTTCGTCGGCCAGCGCCTTGATCGAAGCCTTGCGCCCGCGGGCGGTGCTCACCTTGATCAGGTGGCCGTCGTTATCCACGTGCATCACCGGCTTGATGTTCAGCATGCTGCCCACCACAGCGGTAGCGCCGGAGACCCGGCCGCCGCGCTTCAGGAACATCAGATCGTCGATAGTGAACCAGTGGCACAGGTGCAGCTTGGTGTCTTCGGTGAAATCGCGCACCTCGTCGATGCTCTTTCCCTTCTGCTTTTCCTGCCAGGCGTGGTAGATCAGCAGCCCCTGGCCCATGGACGCGCACAGGGAATCCACGGCGTATATTTTGCGTTCCGCGTATTTGTCGGCCAGCTCCTGGGCCGCGGCGGCCCCGGCGTTATAGGTGCCGCTGAGCCCCGAGGAAAAGCCGATATACAGCACATCCTTGCCCGATTTCAGCAGCTGTTCCATCGGCTCCATGAAATCGTTCATATTGACGGCGGAGGTTTTCGCCGGGCACCTGGTGCGCAGCTTTGCATAGATCTCGCTAAACGATATTTCCCGTTCGTCCAGGTAGTTGGTGTATTTTTTATCATCCACATAGACGAAGAGGGGAAGGACAACCAGTTCCATTTTTTTCGCCAGGTCGGCGGGGAGATCGCACGATGAATCTGTCATGATTACATAATCGCTCATGCCTGCTCCTCCATTCGTATTCGATCGTAATCGCCGGGCATCCCCAATCCGATGCACCGAACGATTTTATTATAACATGATCCTCATCTTTTGTCCGTGCCAAATGGGGATTCATCAAATTTTAACGGATACGTCCGGACGGCGGATACAAGAATTTTAATCTCGCGGGGTATTGCAATTGGGCGCCCCGTGTGATATAATACCAGACGTTGACTGCCGTCGGGGTTGACCGCTCCGCGGCGCACATCCGAATACATGGAGAAGTCGCCTAGCTTGGTCGAGGGCGCACGACTGGAAATCGTGTAGGCGTCAAAAGCGTCTCGAGGGTTCGAATCCCTCCTTCTCCGCCAATCAAATGCCTTGAAAACCCCGTGTTTTCAAGGCATTTAACAATCTTAACAATGTCCGTACCCCACAGTATACCCCATTTAAATACTCATAACGTAGTCTTCAACTGATCGTAATAGTTCTGAACGCGGGCGGCTGTGTCTTCCATCATCTTCTCCGAAGTGTGCGCGTAGACGTTCAGCGTGAAGCTTGCCGTGGCGTGCCCCAGCAGGCTTTGCACGGATTTGATGTCCGCACCGCTGGCAATGGCGACGGTCGCGGCGGTGTGCCGCAGGTCGTGCGGGCGAGCGTCCGGCCGCCCCATTTCCTTCAACAGTCGCTTGAAGCCCTTGTAGAAGGTGGACACGGCGCAGTTCTTACCCTTGTCCGTAGTAAATACGAGGTTGTGTTCATTATTCCATTCCGTACCGGCTGCAAACTGGTTGACGAGCTGTCGCCGCTTCTCGCTCTTGAGGTATTCAAATGCGATCGGCGGAGGCTTGATCGTGCGGGACCTGCCGGACTTCGTGGACGAGGCGATGTAGTACTGACCGCCCTTGGTCTTGCCTCGCTGGAGCTGCTGGCTGATGACCAGCGTCTGCTTTTCGAAGTCCACCTGATTCCACGACAATCCCAGGCACTCGCCTTCGCGCAGCCCTGCGAACAGGCAGAGCGCGTAGGCGTTTTCCATGGGGTCGCCCTTGATGGCGTTGAGGAAGATGGGAATCTCCGCGTCCGTGAGGGGCTTGATCTCGTGGTGCTCCATCTTTGGAAACTCTGCGGCGTCGCAGGGATTGACTGAGATCAATCCCTGCTTGATCGCCACATTGAAGGCCTTGTGCGACACGGCTCCGATGTTCTTGACGGTCTTGGGGGATGCGCCGTCGGCAATCATCCGATTATAGATTCGCTGAATGTGTAGCCCGCGAACCTCCTGGAGCTTCATTGCGCCGATGGCGGGGTTCAGATGATTCTTGATGATCCCTCGATAGGCCACGATCGTATAAGGCTTCAGCTTGTGCATGCAAAACGTGTTCAGCCATTCCTCCAGCCACTCGCTAACCTTCATCCTGCTGGGCTCCTGATAGGTGCCGTTGTCCAGCGCATTTTGAATCTCCGTTACCTTGCGCCGGACGTCCTTCTCCTTGTCCCCATAGATCGACTTGCGCACCTGCTTGCCGGTCGCGGGGTCAGTTCCGATCACGACCCGGGCCTCCCAGAGCCCGTTGGGACGCTGACGGATGGAGCCCGTATTGTTCGAGGTTCTCGTGTTCTTCCTGGGTTTCTTATTGGATCCACCATTTGTATGCTTCGTCATGTCTGTTGTGTTCCTTTCCGAACCGCCGTCTGTTTCGACATCCAATCGGAAAGCCCACGCTTGTCGACGCGAATGTTCTTTCCAATCCGAAAAGAGGGGAAGCCTTCGCTGTTGGCAAGTTCATAGGCGACCGGTTTGGAAATCTTTAGCAGGCTGGCCAGTTCATCGACAGTGATCGCTTCTACAAGTGGTGAATAATCCTGTGATCCTATGTGCAATTGGTTTGTTTTCAGATATCAGGGGAATACAGGCGTCAGGGCATCGGCAGGAAGCTCTTTTCCCTGGCCTGCGAAGAGGCCCGGCGGCTGGGCGCGGAGAAACTGTACATTTCGGCTCATTCCTCAAAAGAGTCACAGGCGGCATACCGGGCACTTGGCTGTACGCC
>CACWVN010000099.1 GCA_902764285.1 uncultured Eubacteriales bacterium | reverse complement strand
GGTTCAGCAGATAATAGCCGCTGCCGCTGCTGGTATAGCGCCCTTCGCTGACGGCCCTCGCAGCGGTATACGCGCGGTTTAGCCCGCTGCCGGAGATATAGGGCATGCCGTAGTAGACGATGTCAGGCTTGAAATCCTTCGCCCCGCCCTCGGAATTGGCCGCCTTCCAATATTTCTGGTACGCGGGCGTCATCCACGGGAAGGCGTAATCCGCGAAAATGCTGTTCACGATGCTGCGGCGCCTGGCGGCATCGGCGCTCTTGATCTTTCCGCTGGAGAGCAGCGCGTTGATCTGCGCGATGGCCGTGGCGCGGATGGCCTCGATTTTCGCAAGGTTGCCGGGAATGCCCGCGATATCGGTGGTGCGGGCCGGAATCACCATGGCGATGCCCGGCATCTGCACCGCCAGCGTGAATTGCAGGTTGATATCGCTGTTCTTGGCGGAAACCACGCGGATGGTGGCATAACCGCTGGCGAGCGCCTGGATCCTGCCGTTTTCATCCACCGTGGCGACGGCCGGATTGCCCGACGACCACTGCAGCCTCGGCCGCGCGTATTCGGGATACACCGCGCATTCCAGCTGCCAGGTATCCCCGATCTTCAATTGCTCCGGCGCGTTCAGAAGCGCCGCGCTTTCAGGATACCAGGGATCCAGCACCGTCAGCGCCACGGACGCGGTTTTGCCGTTATGCGTGGTCACGGTCAGCGTGGCGGTGCCCCTGGACACGGCCACCACCGCGCCGTCGGCGGAAACCGTCGCCACGGCGTTGTCGCTGCTGGAATAGCTGAATGCCGTCAGGCTGCCTTCGGGTATGTAAGGGATCAACTGGCAGGTTTCATCCACGTTCAGCGTCTGCGCCGACGATGCCAGCGAAACGTAATCCGGCGCGGGTTTCACCGTGACGTAGACCGTATCGGTCACGCCCGGCGCATTGGTTTCCAGGGAAACGGCGGCCGTTCCAGGCGCGTTGGCGGTAATCCTGCCCTCGCCGCTTACGGAGGCGACCCCCGGATCGGCGCTCACGAAGGCGACCGGCGAACGGCTGCCGGGACTGAGCGTATACCCCACGTCGAAGCTCTGCCCCGCGCCCAATTCCAGGAAGCTGGCGCTGGCTTCGATCCATTCGGGCACGCAGTACACCAGCACGTCGCACGTGGCGACCCTCCCGTTAAAGCACCGGGCGACGATCTGCGTCCTGCCGGCGCCAACGGCGGTCACCAGGCCGGTGTGCGGGTCCACCACGGCGACGGATTCATCGCCGCTGGAATAGGTCACCGCGCCTGAGCTCTTCTTTTGCAGATAACAGGACAGCTGCAGCGTTTCACCCACGCACAGTTCCGCATTGGCGGGCGATACGCTGATCCAGCGCGGCGCCTTCCGGACCACGACCTTCAGCTTGCAGCTTCTTCCGTTATATGTGCGGACGGTTATTTTGGCAGTGCCGATCTTCTTGCCGTAAATCAGTCCGCCGCTGTAAGCCCGCACATATTTCTTGTTGCTGGACTTATAGCTGAACGTGCTGACGCTGTCGCCCACGTCGGGTTCCAGCTGAACGACTTCGCCCAGGCCGATATACAGCGTGCGCCAAGGCAGCGCGACATAAGCGGGTGCGGGCTTGACGACGACCCTGCACTCCGCCGCGATGCCGTTGTAGGTCGTCGCGCGAACCGTGGTTTCGCCGGGGTTCAGCCCCAGAACGGTGCCGTCCGCGGCGACGGAAACGACGGCGGGGTCATCGGGCGAATAGGTCACCGTACCGGCGGCGCCGTCGTCGAGCGCGGGCGTCAGCCGCAGCCGCATCCCCGCGCCGATGGTCATTTCCTTGAGCGACAACGCGAGCGTCTGCGGGGCGGGACGGACGGTGATGGTGACATAGGCTTTCCTGCCGTTATAGGTGACGGCCCAGATGCGCGCGGTGCCGGGCTCAAGCCCCTGGATGGCGCCGGTAGCGGGATCCACCGATACCACGGAGGGCTGGTCGCTGCTGAACGTCACCGTGCCCGCGGATTTCTTGGTCAGGCTGTATACGAGCTGCCCGGTTTCCCCCACGCCCAGCACGTACTTGTCCGAGTAGAGCTTGATCTTCTTCGGCGCGTTGTACACCTTCACCCAGCAGGTTGCGGTCAGGCCGTTGTACGTGCGCACCGTCAGCTGAGTGGAACCGGTCCGCCGGCCGTAGATGACGTCGTCGGGATAGATCCAGATCTTCTTGTAGCTGCCGGGAGTGAGCGTATGGCTGCCGGCAAACTCGCCCTCGCCGCTGCCGAGAATCACCTTTACGCCGGCGAAACGTTCGCCGAGTCCGATGGCGTAAAAGGTCTTCTCAAAGCTGACGGCGTCGGGCTGGCGCTTGACGTGTACCAGGCATTCGCTCCATGCGCCGTCCTCGGCCTCCGCGCGAACGCGGGCCTCTCCGGGAACCAGCGCGCGAACGACGCCCTGGGCATCGACCTCCGCGACGGCGGGATTATCGACGCCGTAGGCGATGGCGGATTCCCTGCCTTCGGGCATGACGCCCTCCAGCGCAAAGGTCTCCCCTTCGCCCAGCGTGATCTCGTTCGCCCTGAGTTGCGGGCCTTCGGGGTCGATATGAAAGGGCTGGGGCGCTTCGGGCGCCAGCACTTCGGTGTTTGGATCATCCGCCGGTTCGACGGCCTCCGGCACGGGTTCCAGCGCTGCCGGAGCCAGGACCCCGGCGTCCGCGTCGGCGGCCGCTTCAGGGTCGGAAACAGCGTCGTCCTCCAAAACGATCACAGCGGCTTCGGGTTCCGCGACGACTTCGGGTTCCGCAACGGCTTCAGGCGCGGGCGCAGCCGGCGCTTCGGCCTCCGGTTGGGAAGCGGCGTCCGCCGCGACCACGGCGACGGGTTCATTCGTGGATTCGACCTGCTCCGCCGCGCCGATGCGCGCCAGCGGCAGCGTTCCCTCGGCATCAAAGCAGCGCGCGCCGCCGGCTGAAAGCGCCGCGGCGACGAACGAAGACGTCTCGTCGGGGCTCATCGGGCGCAGTTCTTCCGCCCGGAGCCAGCCGACAGCCGGGCCTTCGGGCTTATCCACCGCGATCTTCAGCCGATCGTCCAGATTGCGGTCGTGGACGTAGACGATGGTGCCGGCGGGAACCGTCGTTCCGAGGGGCTGTCCGTCCGCATCCGTCAATCCGGCGTTCGAGAGCACGCACGCATAGCCCAGCAGAAATACCGGGCTGTACCGGGCGTCCCTGGAATAGTCGACCGACGTCCCGGATTCCACGATAACGCCGGCCTGCGCATCGTCGCCGGGGACCGCCGTTTCGGGGTTCTCCGGTGAGACGGCTTCGGCTTCGCCGGCCGCGTCGGATCCCTCCGATTCGATGAAGATCCCCTCCGCACCGGTCGCGCTGCCGGGCGCGGAATCCTCCGCCGCGGGCGCCAGTTCCACCGAGGGTTCATAGCTCCCGGCAGACGGATCGACCGCCGCAATTCCGGATTCGATATCATCCGCCCGCGCAGGCGCCGCCGGCATGGAAGCCAGCAGGCAGATCGCGAGCAAAAGCGCCAGTTTTTTCATATCGGTTTTCACATCCCAATATTCATCTAATTATATCCTACTATATCCACACCAATTTCGTCAACCTTTTCCAGCCATTTTTATCCAAAAACGAAGGGCAGACCGCCCGATCGCGGTCTGTCCTTCGAATGGTTTGGATTGTGCGTGGCCAGCGGGTTCCGCAGGAACACGTCGACAATCAATCCCTCTTATGCTTCCTCCTCGCCCACCAGCATGCACAGGTAGGCCGCCGCGGCGTCGTAGCGCGCGTCATGGGGATGGTCGCCGCCGCCGTACCACTTGCGGCATTTTTCAGCGATGAATTCCTGAGACAGCCCGAAATGCTCGGTCAGCTCCGTCAGCTTGGGCGGTTTCAGCACCCGGGGATTCTGCTTTAGGGGAATGTGCGCCTCCTGGGTATAGTGCTTCAGCGTGCAGAAGACCGGATAATTGGGCAGCTTCACGCCGATCTTGTCAAATTCCCGGCGCAGGTAGCGCACGTCGCCCGCCACGTCGTGGCCGATGATCAGCTTGCAGTCGGCGAAATCCCGGTAGATTTCATCGGCGTAATCGATAAAGCCCTTGCCGCCGGAAAGCTTGCGCAGCTGATAGACGCTCAGGCCGTGCACCTGCCGCGCATACCGGTTGATGGCCCTGGCGGCAAAATAAAAGTTCTTGCCGCGGATCTTCCGGCCCTCGATCACCAGATAGGAAAGCTGGATGATGTGGCTGGGATGCATGCCGTCCAGCTCCACATCCAGCGCGATCTGCTTTTCCGGCTTTCTGAATAGATTCTTGAAGAAATTAATCACATTATCTGCTCCGTATCGCGTCGCGTATATTCTCAAGCCCGCGGGCCACGTTGTCCCGCTGCGTGGCCAGGTTCATGCGGAACCAGCCGCGGCCCTCCTCGCCGAAGAACAGGCCGTCGTTCAGGGCCACGTGGGCGCGGTTCACCAGCATGGCGATCGCATCGGCCTGATTCATGCCCAGCCCGCGGAAATCCATCCACATCAGATAGGTGCCCTCCTGGGGGCGGCAGAGGATTTCGGGGATCTCCCGCCGGATAAATTCCACGGCGAAATCGCGGTTCTCCGTCACGTATTCCACCACGGCGTCCATCCATTCATCGCCGTACTGATAGGCGGTCGTCTGGGCGATCCCGCCGAAGATGTTTGGCGACGCGGCGTGAACGCGCTCGACCGCATTCTTCAGCGTTTTGCGGATGGCGGCGTCTTTGACGATGATCGATGACTGCCGCAGCCCGGCCAGGTTGAACGACTTGGTGGCCGACGTGAGCATCACGGCGCGCTCCGCGCCGTCCAGCGCCAGTATCCGCGTCTGCTTGCGGCCGTCGAGGGCGAAATCGGCGTGGATCTCATCGGAGACCAGCGCGACGCCGTAGCGGTTCACCAGGTCCACCAGCCGCTGCAGTTCCGCGCGCGTCCACACCCGGCCCACCGGGTTATGGGGGCTGCACAGGATCATCATCTTCGCGCCGGCGGCGAATTTGGCCTCCAGGTCGTCGAAATCCATCCGCCATTCCCCGTCCTCGCGGATCAGCGGGCTGCGCACCAGCGCGCGGTCATACAGGCGGACGGCGTTGTAGAACGGGCCGTAGACCGGCGGCTGGACCACGATGCCGTCGCCGGGGCCGGTCAGCGCGCCGACGCAGAAATAAAGGCTGTCCACCACGCCGGGGCTGTACAGGATCCAGTCGGGATCCACATCCAGTCCGTGCCGGCGCTTCAGCCATCCGGCCTCCGCCGCCCGGGCCCGCTCGCCGTCGTCGGTATAGCCGTAGATGGCGTGCTCCGCGCGGCGCACCAGCGCTTCGCGCACCTGGGGCACGGTTCTGAAATCCATATCGGCGACCCACAGGGCGATCAGATCGCTCCGCCCGTAAAGGCGCTCGAGTCCGTCCCATTTTTCGCAGTTCGTACCGATGCGATCATGCGGCGCATCCAGGTATTCGCGCATTTCAGGTGTCATATCGCCCATCTCCCCGACGGTTTCTGTACGTTTACCGTACACAACATTACTATTATACGCCCTCCGAATGGATTATTCAAGGCATCGAACATGAAATTTAGATTGAATCGGTCAAATCTACAAAATAACGCGGGCGATGTTGATTTTTTGCGCAAATGTCATGTATAATCGGATCGTGTCATTCCAGTGTCCGGGAGGATCCACCATGCAGGGCAAACCCGAATACCGCAGGACGTTAACCGCCTGCTACCTGGGCATCATCACCCAGGCGATCACCGCCAATTTCGCGCCGCTGCTGTTCATTTCGTTCCGCAGCGCCTACGGCATTCCGCTGGAGCGCATCGCGCTCATCCCCACGCTGTTCTTCTTCACGCAGCTGCTGGTGGATCTGGCTTCCGCCAAGTTCGTCGACAGGATCGGCTATCGAGCCTGCATCATCGCGTCGGAGGTGTTCTCCGCCGCGGGCCTGATCGGGCTGGCGTTCATCCCCGGGCTCGTATCCGATCCTTTCGCAGGGATACTGATCTGCGTGGTGATCTACGCCGTCGGCAGCGGCCTGATCGAGGTGCTGGTCAGCCCCATCGTGGAGGCCTGTCCCTTTGAAAACAAGGCCGGCGTGATGAGCCTGCTGCACTCCTTTTATTGCTGGGGTTCGGTGATGGTCATACTCGGCTCCACGCTGTTCTTCGCGGCGTTCGGGCTGGAACGCTGGCGGATCCTGGCCTGCGCGTGGGCGCTGATCCCGCTGGTCAACGTATGGAATTTCGCCGTCTGCCCCATCGAGCATACCGTGCCCGACGGCCAGGGCATGGGCATACTCCAGCTGCTGCGAACGCCGGTGTTCTGGCTGCTGGCGCTGCTGATGACCTGCGCGGGCGCGGCGGAGCTGTCCATGGCCCAGTGGGCCTCGGCGTTCACGGAATCGGCGCTGGGCGTCTCCAAGACCGTCGGCGACCTGGCCGGGCCCTGCCTTTTCGCCGTGCTGATGGGCGCCACGCGGGCATTTTACGGGAAATACAGCGAAAAGATCGACCTGACGCGGTTCATGCTGGCCAGCGGCGCGCTGTGCGTGGCCTGCTATCTGCTGGCTTCGCTGTCGCCCTGGCCCATACTGGGACTGGCGGGCTGCGCGCTGTGCGGCGTGTCGGTGGGCATCATGTGGCCCGGCACGCTGAGCATCTCTTCGCGACGCGTGCCCCGGGGCGGCACGGCGATGTTCGCGCTGCTGGCGCTGGCGGGCGACCTGGGCGGCGCGCTGGGGCCGTCCGTGGTGGGCGTGTTTTCCAGCCTGGCCGGCGACAGCCTGAAGACCGGGCTCCTGGCCGCCATCGCCTTCCCCGTGGCGCTGATCGGCGGGCTGGCGGGCCTGCGCCGCGCGAGGCATTGATATTCCCGCGCCTGTTCATATTCGGTTGATGTTGATCGGATAGTATGGAATCACAGGCAGGCCGCAGTCCATCTGCCCTTTCCCCTATGATTTCTCCCCATGTACGGATGGAACGATTCGTTCTCCCCTTCAGCGAATCGTTCGGCGACGCGGCCTGCTTTCCCATGTCCGGCCGGCCCGCGACAGGAAGGGCGCCGTAAGGAGCGAAGCCATGCTGCACATCATCTACAATCCCATCGCCGGAAAAGGCCGGTCGGCGCGGTTCCGCGAAGCCGTGGAGAACCGGCTGGCGGGAACGAACGCCGAATACGCCTTCCACGAGACGCGCGGCCGGCGCGACGCCGTCAAAATCGCGCAGGCGCTGACCCGCGGCGCTTCGGATTATGTCGATATCGTGGCCATGGGCGGCGACGGCACGCTGCATGAGGTGCTGAACGGCATAGACGACCCCGGCCGCGTGCGCCTGGGTATCATTCCCTGCGGCAGCGGCAACGATTTTGCCGCGGCGGCGGGCATTCCCCAAACCGCGGAAGGCGCGCTGGACGTGCTGCTGTCCGGAGAGGCGAAATACACCGATTACATGGAATGCAGCGGCGTGCGCGGCATCAACGCCATCGGCACGGGCATCGACGTGGATATCCTGCGGCGGTTCAACCGCATGAAGGTACTGAAAGGGGCCGCGGCCTATCTGGCGTCGCTGGTAATGTCGGTGCTGACCTATAAGCCGCCCTGCTTTTCCGAACTCAGCGGAGGAGAAAGCGTTCCCCACAACGCTTTCATCGCCTGCGCGGGCAACGGGCGCCGCATCGGCGGCGGAATACCGATCTGCCCGGAAGCCGTGATCGACGACGGCATGCTGGATCTGGTCATCATCGATAACATCCGCCGCGCAGCCATTCCCCGCGCCTTCGTCAAGCTGCTGAAGGGCAGGATCCTTTCGCTGCCCGAAACCAGCTTCAAGCGGCAGGACCAGGTGACCATTCGCTCCGACGGGCCGATGCCGATCCAGATCGACGGCGAGATCTACGAAACCCTGCCCTTTGACGTGCATCTGGTAACCAATAAACTGCGCATATACAGACCGTAGTCTATTTCATATACAACAAAACAGACCGCCTTCTGTGGACGGTCTGTTTTGTTGTGTCCGTTATTTCCTTTTCAGCCGGCCGGCCACGGTGCGGATCCGGTCCCGCTCCAGCCATGCGATCACCGCGGCCAGCAGCAGCGTGGTCCAGCCGCCGTAGATAAAGCCCGCGTCGCCGCCGGTCAAGCCGTTTTCGGAGACGGCATACAGCCGGTAGACGGCGTATTCCCCGCCGCCGAAGCCCAGCAGGAACACGTTGGCAGCGCTCCAGCCCCAGCGGAAGGCCGCGGCGGCCCAGAAACCCAGCCGCGCGTAGATCGCGCATCCGGCCAGCCCCAGCAGCATTACGTTCACCGCGCTCAGCGCGCTGCCTGAAAAGCCGCCGTTGGTCAGGAAAAACGCCGCGCACGCGCACAGCGCCGCCCATCCTGTGCCCCACCGGGCGCGCAGGCCGTCGTAAAGCACGCGCTTGGTGAAGGCCTCCTCCGCCAGCGCGCCGGCCAGGCTGATGATCCACAGGACCGCCGT
>CACWVN010000098.1:8932-17564 GCA_902764285.1 uncultured Eubacteriales bacterium | reverse complement strand
CAGCTCGCTGAAGAACTTGATGGTGCGAACCATCTGGCTCACGTAGCTGTTCTCGTTGTCGTACCAGGACACGACCTGGACCTGGCTGGTGCCGTTCTCCAGGTTGATGACCATGGTCTGGGTGGCGTCGAACAGGCTGCCGAAGCGCATGCCGATGACGTCGGAGGAGACGATCTGATCCTCGGTGTAGCCGAAGGACTCGGTGGCCTCGGACTTCATCTGGGCGTTGATCTCATCCTTGGTGGGAGCGCCCTTGACGATGGCGTTCAGGATGGTGGTGGAGCCGGTGGGGGTGGGCACGCGCTGGGCCGCGCCGATCAGCTTGCCGTTCAGCTCGGGGATGACCAGGCCGATGGCCTTGGCGGCGCCGGTGCTGTTGGGAACGATGTTGATCGCGGCGGCGCGGGAGCGGCGCAGGTCGCCCTTGCGCTGCGGGCCGTCCAGGATCATCTGGTCGCCGGTGTAGGCGTGGATGGTGCACATGATGCCGGATTCGATCTCCCAGCCGTCGTTCAGGGCCTTCGCCATGGGCGCCAGGCAGTTGGTGGTGCAGGAAGCGGCGGAGATGATGGTATCTTCGGGCTTCAGCGTGGTGTGGTTCACGTTGTAGACGATGGTGGGCAGGTCATTGCCGGCGGGAGCGGAGATGACGACCTTGCGGGCGCCGGCGTCGATGTGGGCCTGGCTCTTTTCCTTGGAGGTGTAGAAGCCGGTGCACTCCAGCACGACGTCCACCTTCAGTTCGCCCCAGGGGCAATCCGCGGCGTTCTTCTCGGCATAGATGCGGATCTCGTGGCCGTCCACGATGATGGAATTCTCAGTGGCCTCGACCTTGTGATCGTTGGCGTAGTTGCCCTGGGTGGAGTCATACTTCAGCAGGTGCGCCAGCATCTTGGGGGTGGTCAGGTCGTTGATGGCGACGATCTCGTAACCCTCAGCGCCGAACATCTGGCGGAAAGCCAGACGGCCAATGCGGCCAAAGCCATTGATAGCAACTTTAACAGCCATGGGAAAAACCTCCTAAATAAATTGTCGTTTGGCGTTAAGCGGCCGGGCAGGGCCCGTATACCGCCTATCACTACATCTATCATTTTACCCGAACATGCGGCCAATGAAAAGCCCTTTTCTGTAAAATATGGCCGTTTTTCGCGGGGTTGAGGGCCGGTTTTTGTCAGTCCAGCGCGATATCGCCGTAGAAGGAAGTGCCGTCCAGCTTTTCCCTGCAGCCCAGCGCCTCCAGCACCGTGGCGGAGATATCGGCGAAGGATGCGCGCTCGCCCAGGTTCACGCCCTCCCGGGCGCCCAGGCCCCATACCAGCAGCGGCACGCGCTCACGGGTATGGTCGGTGTGGGCGGTGAAGGCCGGATCGCAGCCGTGGTCGGCGGTCAGGATCAGCAGGCCGTCCTCGCCCAGCAGGCGCATGATCTCCGGCAGGCGGCGGTCGAACTCCTCCAGCGCGCCGGCGAAGCCCTGCACGTTGCGCCGGTGGCCGAACAGCATGTCGGTATCCACCAGGTTCACGAACATCAGGCCCTTCCAGCGGTCCTTCTTCAGGAATTCGATGGTGGCGTCGATGCAGGCGGGATTGCCGGCGGCGTGGTTGGACTGGGTGATGCCGCGGTGGTTGAAGATGTCTTCGATCTTGCCCACGGCCAGCGTGTCCATGCCGGCGTCCTTCACGGCGTCCAGCATCGTGCGGCCGACGGGATCGACGGAGAAATCGCGGCGGTTGGCCGTGCGCACGAACGCGCCCACTTCGCCCTCAAACGGGCGGGCGATGACGCGGCCCACGTTGTGTTCGCCCTTCAGGAGCCTCCGGGCGATGCGGCATACGTGCCACAGCTCCATCGGCGGCAGCACCGCTTCATGGGCGGCGATCTGAAAGACGCTGTCCGCGGAGGTGTAGATGATCAGCTTGCCGGTGCGCAGGTGTTCGGCGCCCAGCTCCTGGATGATCTGCGTGCCGGAGGCGACCTTGTTGCCGATGGTGCCCATGCCGGTCTCCGCTTCGAAGGCCCGGATGACCTCCGGCGGGAAGCCGTCGGGATAGGTGGGGAAGGGCTTGCGAAGCGTCAGGCCCGCGATTTCCCAGTGGCCGGTGGTGGTGTCCTTGCCGGCGGCCTGTTCCAGCATCGTGCCGTAGCAGCCGATGGGGTCGTCGGCGTCCGGACCCTGCAGGCCCAGCAGGTGCTTCAGCCCCAGCTCCTCCAGGTTGGGGATATCCGGGTTGGCCTGCTCAATGACGTGTTTCAGGGTGTTGGCGCCCTCGTCGCCGTATTTGGGGGCGTCGGGCTGCCAGCCCGCGCCGGCGCCGTCGAGAACGATAACTACCGCGCGTTTGATTTTCTTCATGGTCGTCCCTCCCATCGCAGTATGTCCGCAAGCTGCGCGATCATTTCACCGCAGGTGGGCCTGCCGCGCCTTGCGTCGATTGTGTCGCCGAAGATTTTTTGCTGCTGGTCGATGTCGCCCGCGCGCCAGGCGGCGTCGATCACATAGCGAATGGCGCGCTCGGCCTGGGCGGGAGTAACGCCCGCGAGCCGCGCGGTTTCAGGGTAGAGCCGGGTTTTCAGCGGGTACAGCCGCCGGCGGTCGGCCCAGGCCAGCGCCACGGCGCGCCGCAGGCATTCGCGCCCGATGTGATCGGGCACGCCCAGCGCGTCCATCAGCGACGACAGCCTTTCGGCCTTCTCCGCGGGCAGCGCGGGTCCCCGCGCCGCCAGCCCGTCCAGCGCGGCGAGGACAGCCCCGGCGTCCGGCGGATTATCCAGCGCCGCCGCGCCCAGGGATTCCAGCCGCTCTTCATCCGGCAGACGGCATCCGGGCAGCCGGGCCAGCAGTATGGCGGGCTGCACGTTCAGGCGCATGCCGCGCACCCGCGCCGCGAGCGCCGCGCCGTCCATTCCCGGCAGGATGGCGTTCGCCAGCAGGACGTCGGTCTGGCGCGCCTGCACCATCTGCAGCGCCCCGGCGGCGTCCGCCGCGCGTTCCACGGGCGAGAAGCCCGCCTGCACCAGCACTTCGGCGGCGCGGCCGGAAAGCCCCGCCGACACGGCGTAACCGCGCAGGCCCCGCATGACGCATCACCCCATCCGAAAATACATTCTACGGAGAGAGGGAAAAATCCTGCGTAACCGGACATCTTTTTGGAATGTTTATGTTGTTTCAATCCGCCGCGTGCAGTATGGCCGGCGCGGCCGTAGAATATGCGGCGGGCCGGCAAATTATGACAATATTCGTAGATTTGTCCAGGGTGATGGTCCGCGCGGGGAATGTGTGCTATAATACAGCCATAGAGATAAAATGAGACGTGGTGTCGGTATGGTTTACGCGATTATCGCTCTGGCGCTGGCCGTAATGGCCGCGGCATGGCTGTGGTGGCGCAATCGCGCGCTGCGCGGGGAATTGGCCCGCGTCCAGGCGCGCTGCCGCACGATGCAGAAGGACCGGGCGATCCGCCAGAATTTGCAGCACGTGCTGGATGGACGCGAGGCGGAGATCCGCCGGCTGCGCGAAAAGGTGGCGGCCTACGAAGCCGACGTGCAGGAGATGGAAACCCGGACGTCCGATCTGAATATGGATCTGTTCCGCGAGAGCGGATTGCGCATACTGGCCGAGAAGGAGGACGGCGCCCGCCGGCTGAAGATGGAACAGCTGGAAAAGGAGCTGGACGGCGCGCGCAAGGCGCTGCGGGCCAGCGAGGCCGAGGCCCGGGCGCGTGAGGAGAAGCTGAGGGCGGAGATCGACGGCAAGCAGGCGGAGATCGAGCGCATCCGTGCCGCCCACGCCCGCCGCGCCGCCCGCCGCGCGCAGCTGGAGAACGAGATGATGGACCAGATCACGCTGGAAGATATTCTGGGCGACAAAAATGGAAAATAGATGGAAATCGGGAAACTTTTCCATGGGAAATACGTCCAAAGAGCAGACCATTGAAGGAGGTAAACGAACATGAAGAAGTGGATGTGCGCGCTGATTGCCATCGTGATCGCGCTGACGCTGGCAGCCGCCGCGGAGGAGGACGCGGAGATCGCCAATCCCTGGACGGAGACGACCGCCGAGGCGATTGCGGCGAACCCCGGCGTGGAATTCGGCATCCCGGAGGGCGCGGAGAACGTCAGCTATTTCCTGCTGGAGGATGAGCAGCTGGCCGAGATGCGCTTTACCTGGTACGGCATGGATTACGTCGCGCGGATCAAGCCCGCGGCGGAATACGAGGACATCAGCGGGATGTTCTACGAAAAATGGGACACGGAGATGGAGTGCGAAATCGGCGGCTGCCCGGGCCGCGAAGCCCGCGTGAAGGACGGCGAGAACACCGTGAACGTGTGCCTGTGGTTCGACGTTGTGCCGGGGATCATGTATTCGATCAGCGTCGTCGCGCCGGATCTGGACGGCTTCGACATCACCGCCGCGGCGCAGCAGGTGTATGAGCCTCTCCAGGGCGATTCGTAACAGAGTCGACGGCAATAAAAACCCCCGATCCATTCGGATCGGGGGTTTTTGATAGGCCGCGGTTACAGCTTGAACAGCGTGTTTTTCGCGTAATTGCCGCGGGCCTTGGACTGGGACGTGCGGGCCGCGGGCGCTTCGAAATTGAAGCAGAAGTAGTAGGCAGCGTCATAGGCGCCCTCGGCGGTGTTGTCCACCTTCTTCAGATAGCTGAGCACCCCGGGATAGCTGGTGCTGAGCTCGTACTGGAGGAAGCGGAGCTGACCCTCCACCGTGGTGTAGTCCAGATCGTTCTGCTTGCACCAGTTGATCAGGTTCGTTTTGCGGCCCAGGTGCCACTGGCAGAGGCCGTAGCTGGTGCCGCCGTCGCCGTTGATGGTGGGCTTGTAGGCGGATTCGTATTTGATGTTGGCGAGCACGCCCATGGCCGCCGCGCGGTTCAGGCCCATTTCGCCGACCAGGAATTTGTAGATCACGTATTCGGTGCTTCCGGAGGAGAAGCTGCTGGAGACCTTGGTATCGGCGGTCGACGCGGCGCTTTCCCCGCCGCTGGTATCGCTGGCCAGGCAGTCCAGCGTGGTGTAACCCACGGCGCTGCCGCGCTGAACCTTCGCGCAGTTGCCGCTGACGGCCACCAGCGTCAGCTTCGTGCCCTTGTCCACGGTCACGTAGGCGCTGGAGGTGCTGGCCTTCCTGTAGATGCGGGTGGAGCAGGTGGTGACCACCGGGGCGCTGCCGGTCTTGACCTCGGCGGTCTGGGCGGCTTCGGTCGTTTCGGCCTGCGCCGCGGGTGCGGTCTCGGTGGTTTGGAGCGCGCTGCCCGGCTCGCCCAGGTGGCTGTACACCGCGTAGCCCACGACGCCGCCGCGCTCCACCTTGGCGCAGTTGCCGTTCACGGCCAGCAGCGTCATGCTGGTGCCGGCTTCCACGCTGATATAGCGGCTGCGGGTGCTGGGCTTTTTATAGATACGGGTGGCCCGCACGGCGATGACCGGCCGGGACTGGACGGTTGTGCTCTGGACGGCTGTATTCTGGACGGCGGCGGATTCGGCGACGGCCTTCATATCGCTGACCTTTGCCAGCCCGTAATAGCCGCGGTAGCTGATCAGCGCCACGTTGCCGGAATAGGCTTCGACGGTCACTTCCGCGCCCCTGGGCAGCGAGCCGAGATAATCGTGGGATTCCACCTGGCTGTATACGGGCATGGAATCGGCGGTTACCACGGCCTTGAAGGTGTTCTCCGCCATCGCCGCGGGCACGGCGCCCGCCAGCAGGGCGAGGAGCAGAATCAGTATCAGCAGCGTCGCTGTCTTGCGTTGAATCATCATGTTGGTATTCTCCATCCAGCTATTTTTGGTCATTGATGTCATAAAACTGTAATAATTATAGCATCATCGAAATGATTTGTCAATATCTATTCATAAATCCTGAATATTTCACATATTATACACACAGCTGACACGGAATGTGCGCCGGTGCGGGCGTTTCTTCCGATAAAAAGAAAAAAAGGGCTCCCCGCGAAAGGCGGCCTTTCGCGGGGAGCCGGGGAAGGGGAATCGGGAGGCGGCGTCAGCGCAGATCGGGGTCCCAGTCCTTGCACACGTCGATCCAGCCCTGGCAGTTCTGGGCGGCGGATTCCAGCTGTTCGGGCGTCAGTTCGATGGCGCTGTTGTCGCTGCCGCAGGCCGGGTAGACGCTGGGAAAGCGCTTCATCGAAACGTCCAGCCAGCAGCGCACGCCGGGCCGGACGGCGAAGGGGCAGACGCCGCCCACGGCGTGGCCGATGGCTTCGGGCACTTCGTCGAAGGACAGCATCTTCGCCTTGGCGTGGAACTGGGCCTTGTATTTCGGGTTGTCGATGCGGGCGTCTCCGGCGGCGACGACGATGATCGGGCCGTCGGGCAGCATGAACGTCAGCGATTTGGCGATGCGCGCGGGAATAACGCCTGCGGCCTGGGCGGCCAGCTCCACCGTGGCGCTGGAGACGGGAAATTCCAGGATCTTTTCGGCCAGGCCGAAGGGAGCGAGATAGGCGCGGACATTTTCGATGGTGGACATGAGGCAGGACCTTCCTTTCGTATTCCGGGAATTCAGAGGCGGCTGGCGAAGCCCACGGCCAGCCCCAGGATGCGGATGCTGGCATGATCTTCCAGCGTAAAGACCATGGGGGGATAGGCGGGGTTTTCTGACAGCAGCTGCAGGCCGTTTTTGATGTGGTAGACGCGCTTGAGCGTGGCTTCGTCGTCGATGATGACGGCGGCGATGCGGCCGTCATCCACGTCGTCCTGGCGGCGGATGAACACCACGTCGCCGTCGTGGATGCGCGCGCCGACCATGCTGTCGCCCTGCACCCGCAGCGCAAAATCGCACTGCATGATGCTGTCGCAGGCGGTGTCGAAGGTCTCTTCGGCGTATATGGGCCGGCCGGCGGCGATGCGCCCCAGCAGCGGGATGCGCCGGCCCGCGGCGGGCAGGAGGTCAGCGGCGTTGCGCAGGCTGCCCAGCCGGCCTACGCCGGGGATATCATCCGGCGGGGCGGGGGAATCGCCCCGGGCGCCGAGATATTCCAGCGGACATTCCAGCGCCCTGGCCAGCGCCGCCAGCGTGGCCACGGTGGGGTTGCGGGTTTCGCCGTTGAGGATCTTGTTGATCGTGCCCTTCGGGACGCCGGATTTCAGAGAAAGGGCGTCGGTGGTCAAACCGTTTTCGGTTTTCATCTGGACCAGTTTTTCGTTCAGCCGCATGCAAACGCCCCCTTACCTCTTATAGTATATCATAAAAAAGGAGCGAAAACAAGCCGGTTCTAACCGAACACGGTGTAAAATATAAAAATAGGGGTTGAAATTATCCGAATACGGTGATACGATGGAAATAACCGAAAACGGTTATTTCCGGCGCGATTACGGGGAGGTGACGGACGTGGATATGCGGGAAAAGGTGCGGCGGCTGGAGCAGCTGAAGGACCTGCGGCGGGAGGTGGACCTGCTGTCGCAGCGCATCGCAGAGCTGGAGCTGGCGGCTCAGGGCGGCGCGGGGCGGATCACGGGCATGCCCCGGGCCGGGCGGCGGTGGGACCGGACGGGCGATTACGCGGCGAAGATCGCGGACATCTGGGACCGGCTGGAGGCGCGGCGGCTGCGGTGCATGGAGCTGCTGGGCGCGCTGTACGCCTTCATCGACGACATCGGGGACAGCCTGCTGCGGCAGATCTTCACCTATCGGTACATCGACGGGGAGACCTGGCAGCGGATCGCGTTTCTGATCGGCGATACCGACGAGCAGTATCCCCGGCGGCTGCACAATCGGTATTTGATGCGGCCGGACGTCTGCCCGGGCGGCGAATTTGACGAAAATGACGAAAGAAAGGTGCTATAATGCTATCGTCCCCCAAAGCGGACGCGGGGAAACCCAGCGGGGATGCCCGGCGAGGATTGCGAAAGGCGCAGTCCTCTTTTTTATGCCCGCGGGCCGCGAAAACGGGATAAATCCAAGGCAGGGAGGCGTGTTATGGCGCAAACGAACGGGCGCCAGCGGCGGTTTGCCGAGGCGTACCTGCGCTGCGGCGATGCGCGGCAGGCGGCGCTGGCCGCGGGCTACCGGGCGGATTACGGGCGCAGGGCGCTGCGGACGGCGGCCGTGCGGCGGATGATCGACGGCGCGAACGAACCGCGCGCGGAGCCCCCGACCAAGGCTTGGCCCCCGACCAAGGCTTGGCCCTCGCGGGTGGCGGAACCGGGGTGTTCCGCGCCGATCGCGGACGGCCGGGTGGCTTCGGAGCGGGAGGTGCTGGAATTCTTGACGGACGTGATGCGCGGCGAGATGGAATCGGAGGGGCGGTCGGCGTCGGCGTCGCCGCGGATGAAGGCGGCGGAGCTGCTGGGCAAGCGGCTGGGCGCGTTCAACGAGGCCGCGGAGGCGGCGAGCCCGCCGGTGATCCTGGACGACATCCCGCCGGAAGAGGGCGCGGGCGATGGATGAACCGGTGCGGCTGTCGGCGCTGATCGGACCGGATTTCCACGGCCTGCACAATGACCTGAAGGCCGGCCGGCACGCGGAATACTGGCTGAAGGGCGGCCGCGGCAGCGGGAAATCGTCGTTCCTGTCGCTGGAGATCGCGCTGGGCATGATGCGCGATCCGCAGGCCAGCGCCATCATCTACCGAAAGGTGGCGGCCACGCTGCG
>CACWVN010000098.1:0-8885 GCA_902764285.1 uncultured Eubacteriales bacterium | reverse complement strand
GCGGACGACCCCGGCAAGTCGAAATCCATCAAGCTGGCGAAGGGTTACTTCAGGTACCTGTGGTTTGAGGAGCTTTCGGAGTTCGACGGCATGGAGGACGTGCGCACCATCCGGGCCTCGGTGTTCCGCGGCACGGCGGCGCGCTGCGCGACGCTGTTCAGCTACAACCCGCCCCGGGCGCCGGACAACTGGGTGAACCAGGAGGCGCTGGCCCCGCGGGAAGGGCGGATCGTGCACCACAGCGATTACACGCGGATGCCGGCCGAATGGCTGGGCGCCAGTTTCCTGGAGGAGGCGGAGCGCCTGCGGCAGACGAACGATCGGGCCTGGCGGCACATGTACATGGGCGAGGCCGTGGGTTCGGGCGGCCAGGTGTTCGACAACCTGGAGCTGCGGCGGATCGACGACGGGGAGCTGGACGGCCTTGGCGCGTTCTACGTGGGGCTGGATTTCGGCTTCGCGGCGGACCCGGACGCCATCGTCCGCGCGGCCTACGACCCGCGGAAGCGGCGGCTGTGGCTGGCGGGGGAATACTGCCGCGTGCGCACGCCGCTGGACGCGCTGGCGGAGCGGGCGAAGGCGCTGGCGGGCGACGAGACCGTGCGCTGCGATTCGGCGGACCCGCGGATGATCCAGGAGCTGCGGCAGCGGGGCGTCCGCGCGGTTGGCGCGAAAAAGGGGCCGGGCAGCGTGGCCCACGGCATGCGGTGGCTGCAGGAGCTGTCCGGGATCATCATCGATCCGGCGCGCTGTCCCGACGCGGCCCGGGAGTTTTCGGCCTATTCCTACCGGCCCGACGGCCGCGGCGGGTTCTGCGCCGAATACCCGGACCGGGACAACCACCTGATCGACGCGCTGCGATACGCCATGGAGCCGGTGATCGGCCGGCGCGAGGCGCGCAGCGTGGACCGGCGGGCGCTGGGACTGTGACCGCCTGCAGAAAGGAGAGACTCATGATTATCAGACCCCAATGGATGTCCGGCGACGCGCCGGACGGGGTGATGCTGGATTCGTGCCTGCGGGAGCATCTGGCGCGGCTGCCGCGGCTGGAACGGCTGAAGCGGTATTACGACGGAAAGAACGACGTGCGGCTGCGGCGCAGGGAGCCGGGGCTGCCCAACAACCGGCTGGCGCACGGGTTCGCGCGGTACATCACGGCGATGGCTTCCGGGTACCTGATCGGCAGTCCGGTGGATTACCAGCCCCGGGATACCGGCGACGCGCGCGCCGCGGCGGCGGTGGAGGCGCTGCGCGAGGCCTATCGCGACGCGAACGCGGACAGCGTGGACGCGGAGCTGGCCCGGAACGCCAGCGTCTACGGCCGGGCCGTGGAGCTGGTGTACGCCGACGAGCAGGCGCAGCCGCGGTCGGTATCGCTGGACCCGGCCAGCGCCTTCGTGGTGTACGGCGATACCGTGGCGGCGCGGCCGCTGTTCGGCGTGTATTACACCCCCGTGCGCCGGGGCGACGGCGGCGTGGACGGCTGGCGCGTGCACGTGTTCACCGACAAAAAGCGCGTCACCTGGCGGATGAGCGCGCTGTCGGATTTCCGCAGCGGGCAGGTCGAAAGCGAGGCCGACCACTTCTTCGGCGGCGTGCCGATGGTGGAATACTGGAACGACGAGTGCGAGCGCGGCGATTTCGAGCCGGTGCTGTCGCTGATCGATGCCTACGACGCGCTGGCCTCCGACCGGCTGAACGACAAGCAGCAGTTCGTGGACGCGCTGCTTCTGCTGTACGGATGTACGATGGAGACCGACGAGCGCGGGCGCACGCCCGGCCAGCAGCTGCGCGAGGACAAGGCGCTGGCGCTGCCGGACAGCGACGCCCGGGCGGAATGGCTGTGCAAGCAGCTGAACGAGGCTGACACCGAGGTGCTGCGCCAGGCGCTGAAGGAGGATATCCACAAGCTGTGCCTGGTGCCGGACATGACCGACCAGCACTTCGCCGCCAACATCAGCGGCGTGGCCATGCGCTACAAGCTGCTGGGGCTGGAACAGCTGACCCGCGTGAAGGAGCGCTGGTTCCGCGAAGGGCTGAACGGCAGGCTGGCGCTGTACGCGGCGTTTCTGCAGCGGCGCGGCGGCATGGCGCTGTCGCCCGGGGACGTGCGCATCGCGTTCACGCGGTCGCTGCCCATGAACAGCCTGGAAGAGGCCCGGACGCTGAACGCGCTGGGCGGACTGGCCGAACCGGGGGCGCTGCGCGAACGCGCGGCCGCCATCCTGGGAGAAAAATAAGGAGGAAGGAACCATGGAGGAGAACAGGAACCTGATAAAACCGGCGCAGGAACCGGTGGAGGAGACCGTGGCCGAGGCCGCGGAATCCGGCGCGAAGGAGGGCGTGGACGCCCTGCGCGCCGAGCTGGAGGCGGCGCTGGAGGAGAAGTTCCGGCAAATGCTGGAGGAGGCCGCGCGGCTGTCCGGCATGACGGCGGAGGAGCGCGCCGAGTACGACGCCGCCCGCCGCGAGGACGATCTCGCCGAGCGCGAGAAGCGCATCGCCCGGCGCGAGCTGCGGGCCGACGCGCTGGAGGAACTGGAGAAGCGCGGTCTGCCCAAGGCGCTGGCGGACGCGGTGGGTTATGACAGCCGCGAGGGCATGATCGCTTCGATCGACGCGGTGGAGAAGGCCTTCCGCCAGGCGGTGCAGGCCGCCGTGGACGAGCGGCTGCGCGGCGTTTCCCCGGCGGCGGGCGCTTCCGCCCAGGGCGGCGGCGACGAAATGGACGACGAGACCTATTACCGCATGGCGGGCATGGGACGATAAAGGAGGAAGAGACACATGGCGAATACTTTCATCACCCTGAAGACCATCGCGCGTGAAGCCCTGCCGAGGCTGATCGACAACCTGGTGTTCCCGAACCTGGTGCACCGGGACTATTCCGAGGATTTCCACGACCTGGGCGACACCATCCGCGTGCGCAAGCCGGTCATCCTGACCGCGTCCGATTTCGACGCCGCCAACGGCGTCAACTACCAGGACATCCAGGAGGACGCCGTGGAGGTGAAGCTGGACCACCTGGCCACCGTGGACGCCACGGCTTCCGCCATCGAGACCGCGGTGAACATCGACGACCTGAACCGCGTGTTCATCGAGCCCGCGGCCGCCGCGCTGGCGGAGAAGATCAACGGCGACGGGCTCAGCCTGTACGCCGACATCCCCACCGCCGTGGGCACCGCCGGCACCACGCCCTCGGCGCTGTCCGACCTGGCCGCCGCGCGCCGCGCGCTGAACGTGAACAAGGTGCCGGGCTTCGGCCGCGTGGCCGTGTGGGACCCGGAGGCGGACACCGCCTTCGCCCAGATCCCGGCCATCGTGAACGCCGAGAAGTCCGGCAGCTGCGAAGCCCTGCGCGAGGGCAGCATCGGCCGCGTGTTCGGCATGGAGCACTACATGTCCCAGGGCGTGAAGAAGCACGCCACCGGCATCACCGCCGCCACCGCCGTGAAGGTGAACGGCGCGGTCTCCGCCGGCGCGACCCAGCTGTCCATCGACGGCACGTCGCTGACCGGCAAGCTGGTGAAGGGCGACATCCTGACCATCGGCGGCAAGAACTACGTCGTGACCGAGGACAGCGCCAGCGCGACCAGCAACGCCATCGCGGGCGTGAAGGTGTACCCGGCGCTGCCGCAGATCGCCGACAACGCCGACGTGACGCTGGTCGCCTCCCACACGGCGAACCTGGCCTTCCACCCGATGGCCTTCGCCTACGTCACGCGCCCGCTGCACAACCCCGACGGCGAGGGCGTGGCCAGCTACGTGACCAGCTTCAACGGCATTTCGCTGCGCGTGACCAAGGGCTACGACCAGAAGTACAAGCGCAGCGTGTACTCCATGGACGTGCTGTACGGCTTCAAGACGGTGTATCCGGAGCTGGCCGTGCGCGTGCTGGGGTGACGGCCGGCGGCGCCGGCTGACATCTGCTGCCGCATGGACCGACCCGGCCCGCCGCGCCATAGACGCAAGCGCGGCGGGCCGGCGTTTGATCGAAACGGCCTTGTGTGGACGAAGACGAGGTGAACGATATGCTGGAGAAATTGAAGCGGCGGATCCCCGACGCGGCGAACGACGCGCTGCTGAACGACCTGCTGGACGGCGCGGCGGCGGCCATCATGGCCTATACCGGGCGCGACAGTGTGCCGGAGGCGCTGCAGGCGGTGCAGATCGAGCTGGCGGCGATCGCCTACAACCGAATAGGCATGGAGGGCGAAGCCAGCCACAGCGAGGGCGGCGTCAGCCGGAGCGCGGACGGCCTGCCGGAGCCGCTGCGCCGCCAGATGAACCCGTTCCGGCTGGCGAAGGCGGTGGCGCGATGAGGCTTTTGGAGCGAACGCTGAAGCCGGTGTACATCGCGCCGGGACTGACGCAGAACGACGCGCTGGGCGGCGTGCGGCGGGTATTTTCCCAGGAGCGGATCCCCGCGCGGGCCAGCCTGATCCCCGCGGAAGGCGAGATCGGGCGCCGGGAGAGCGGGCTGACGGCGGAACGGCGCTGCCTGGCGCTGCTGCCGCTGGACGCGCCGATCGCCGCTGGCGACGGCGTGGCGGAGGCGGCGTCCGGCGAACCGGAATGGCTGTGCGTGGACGTGCGCCGGTGGTCGGCGCACCTGGCGGCGTCGCTGGTGCGGCGCGTATCGCCGTGAACGGTGCGGCGCGGCTGCGCGCGAAGATCGCGCGCATGGGCACGGGCTGCCGGGCGGCCGCCGAACAGGCCGTGCGGCAGGCGGCGGAGGCGGCGCGGGACGCCGCGGCGGCAAACGCCCCGGTGGAGACCGGGCGGCTGCGCGGCAGCATCCGGGCGTCGGTCTCCGGCCTGACGGCGGAGGTGTCCGCCGGCTGTGAATACGCCGCGGCGGTGGAGCTGGGCAGCCGGAAGCATCCGGCGCAGCCTTATTTGCTGCCGGCGGCGCAGGAATCGAATTTCGCCGAACTGGCCGCGGAGCTGGCGGCGAAGGCGATGGGCAGGTGAGAGACATGATTACGTTGACGGCGCGGATCGCGGAGCTGCTGGGCGGCCTGGACGCGGCCGTGTTTTATTTCTATCCGCAGAACTGGGTACAGCTGCCGGCGGTCTCCTGGCGGGAGAGCGGCAACCGGGAGCTGGCCCGGGCGGACGGACAGCCGCACCTGGCGGAGCTGACCTACGCGGTGGATGTGTGGTCGCAGAGCCCGGCGCAGAACGAGGCGCTGGGCGCGGAGATCGACCGGCGCATGGCCGCGGCGGGGCTTCGCCGGGATTACATGGCGGACCTGTTCGACGCGAAGACGGGCTTCCACCACCGCAGCCTGCGGTACCGCTGCGTGGCGGACGGACAGGGCCGCGTCTACCAGTAAAACGATTGGAGGAGAGGATATGGCAACCAACGCTTATGGAACGACATTGAAGTTTACGCCCCAGGGCGGTTCGCAGGTGACCGTGGGCAAGCTGACCAGCATCGGCGAGCTGTCGCCGGATTCGGAAGTGGTGGACGTGACCACGCTGGATTCCGCCGGCGGCTGGCGGGAGAGCATGCAGGGCTGCAAGGACGCGGGCCAACTGGAGATCTCCGGCTTCCACGTGAAGAACGAAGCCGGGCAGACGGCGCTGCGCGCGGCCTATGAAAGCGGGCTGCCCGGCGCGGTGCAGATCTGCTTCACCGACGGCTGCACCGTGGGCTTTTCCGCGTTCGTGAAGCGCCACACGCTGGGCTCGGCGGAGGTGGACGGCGCCATCGGCTTCGCCGCGGTGCTGCGCGTGACCGGGGCCGTGACCGTGACCCAGCCCGCGGCCGGCCAGGCATAAGGAGGCGGCCATGGAGAGAATCGTTGAGATCGCGGGCAGGAACCTGCGGATGAAGTATACGATTAACAGCCTCTGCGCCGTGGAGGACCGCGCGGGCATGCCGCTGGACCGGCTGCTGGACCGCCAGTTCTCGGCCACGCGGCTGCTGCTGTGGGGCGGGCTGGTGGAATGCCAGCCGGAGATGACGGTGCGCGCCGCGGGTGATCTGATCGGCGAAAGCCTGGCCGCGGGCGGCCGGCTGGAGGACATCGTGGACCTGTGCGCCGAAGGACTGCGGGACGCGGGCTTCTTCGGCGCCGGCGATGAATGACGAGCGGCGCGGCGGCGCGCTGCGGGCGCGGATGGCGGCGGTGATCGACGGCGCGGCCCGGCAGGGCTTCGACGGCGCGGAAAGGCTGTGGGGCATGAGCCCGGCGGAAGCGGAGCGCGCGCTGGCGGCCTTCGCCGCGCGTCGGAGGGCGGAACAGGAGCGGGACGAGCGGCTGGCCTGGATGATCGGGTATTACGCCGCCGTCGCCGTCCACGCGCCGCGCCGCTATCCGCGGCGTTCCGGCACGGCGTTCCGGCGCTTCGGCGCGGCTGCGCCGATGACCGAGGCGCAGATGAAGCGCGCGCTGCTGGCGTTGGCCGACGGCGCGCCGGAACGGGAGGCGAGGGACAATGACACTTGAAACGCTGAAAATCGAATTTCAGGCGGATACCGGCGGGCTGGAGGAAAAGCTGTCCGGGCTGACGGGCGAACTGGACGGCTTCACCGGCGCGCTGGATGCCGTGCAGGCGCAGGCGCGCCCGGCGGGCGCGCTGGCGGCCCGGGCCTTTGCGACAGGGCTTCTTTCCGGCGCGGCGAACGCAAAAAGCGCGGCGGCGCTGGTGCTGTCCGCGGCCCGGCTGGACGACGCTTCCGCCGCGGGGCGGGCCCGGCAATCGGGCGTCGCGCTGGCGGCGGGCTTTGCGGCGGGCATCGGCGCCGGTTCCGGCGCGGTGTACGCGGCGGTGAGGAGCATGGTCGCCCGCGCCAACGCCTTGATCCGCGGCATGCTGGGCATCCATTCGCCGTCGAAGGTGGCGGCGGAGATGGGCGGCTGGTTCGCGGAGGGCTTCGCCCGGGGCATCTCCGGCGGGGTCGACCGCGTGGCGGCGGCATCCGCGGGGCTGGCGAACGCGGCGGGCGGCGGGCTGGACGCGCCGCTGCCGAAGGAGGTGCGCGCCGCCGCTCCGGCGGGCGCGGCGGCTGTTGACGCGGCGCTGGAGCGGATGAACATCACCATACCGCTGAACGTGGACGGCATGAAGCTGGGCGAGGCGAGCATCCGCGGCATCAACGCCGTGACCCGCAGCGCGGGCAAGGTGCTGCTGAACATATAGTGGAGGTTTGACATGCTGAAGATAGACGGACAGGCCATGCCGTCGCCCGGCGCGCTGGAGGTGAGCCTGGAGGACATCTCCGCGGCGGCGGAGCGCAGCGCCGCCGGCGGCGCCGTGCGGGATTACGCGGGCGCGAAGCGGCGGCTGAAACTGCGCTGGCCCGCGCTGACCGCCGGGCAGCTGAGCGCGCTTTTGCAGGCGGTGGACGCCTGCTTTTTTGACGCGGAATACCCGGACCCCGTCACCGGCGCGGCGGCGACCGTGCGCTGCTGGTGCGCGGCGCGATCGACGGAAATGATGTTCATGCGCGGCGGCGCCCCGGTGTGGAACTGCGAGATGGAATGGATGGAGAGGTGACGGACATGGCGATTTCGGACGCGCTGCGGGCGGAGGCGCGGGAACTGTATCCCTCCGCGACGCTGACGCTGGCGGGCGGTGAAACGCTGGCGCTGGGAAACGGCGATATCATCTCCCTTGAGATCCAGGAAGGCGCGGATTCGGCGCTGACGCCGGGCTGCGTGCTGTCGGTCGGGTTCACCGCCGAGCTGGACAACGCCGGCGGCCGGTGGCTGCCGCTGCAGGGGGAGATCTGCCGCCTGGAGGGCGCCGCGATGGCGTGCGTTCTGAACGTGAAGGACGGCGCGAACTGGCGCACGGCGCCGATGGGCGCGTTCATCGTCACGGGCGTCAGCGCCGACGAGCAGCGGCCGGTGATCCGGCTGTCCGGCTGCGACAGCATCGGTATCGAGCTGTCCACGGCGTTCGCGGATTCGCTGCAATACCCGGCCACGCTGGCGGCGCTGTGGCAGCACGCCGTGGGCCAGACGCGGTACGCCTGGGACGGCGCGGTGCCCAACGGCGGCGCGGTGATCGACGCCCGGCCCAACTGGGGCGAGATTTCGCTGCGGCAGGCGCTGGGATACATTGCGGCGGCGGCGGGCTGCTTCGTGCAGGTTGACCGCGAAGGCAGACTGCAGCTGTGCCCGTGCCGGCGCACCGCCGCGGAAGCGCAGATCGGCCCGACGCAGTACATGGCGCTGACTCGGGGCTTCGATTCCTTCGGGCCGGTCTCGGGCATCCGCGTTCTGCCCATACAGAACGCCGACGGCGAACAGACGCCGCTGGAGGTGCGGGACGCGCAGGTCCAGGGCAGCGACACGCTGCAGGTGGAGAACAACCCGCTGTTCATGCAAGACGCGGCGCACCTGGAGGCGCTGGCCCGGGGCATGCTTGCGCAGCTGGCGGGGCTGACGCTGGTGAAGGCCGAATTCAGGTGGCGCGGGGACCCCGCCGTTGGCGCGGGCACGCGGGTGCGGCTGACGGATACCCGGGGCGAGGCGCACGACCTGACCGTGACGCGGCAGACGCTGCGGTTCGCGGGCGGGTTTTCCGCGACCTGCGCCTGCGAGACGCCGGCGCGGGACGATTCCGGCGTGCTGCGGGCGATCACCCCGGAGGGCGGTTTGAACGCCGGGGCGCTGGTGGGCGTCGTGGACGGCGGGATCGTCGCCGCCCGCAGCATTACGGCCGAGAAGCTGGCCGCCGGCGCGGTATACGCCCAGGCCATCGAGGCGGTGCAGGCGCATCTGCAGGAACTGACGTCGGGCCGGATCACGACGGACGAGCTGTACGCGAGCCTGGCGCAGATCGCGGCGGCGGAGATCGGGGAAGCGGCCATCAACCACGCGGACGTGAAGGCGCTGGCGGCGGCGGTGGCGGCGATCGCGGCGGCGCAG
>CACWVN010000097.1 GCA_902764285.1 uncultured Eubacteriales bacterium | reverse complement strand
ACGGGGCTGACATAGACCCGCTTGGGGGCGTTCAGCACGGTCACCTTGCAGGCGACCTCGTTGCCGCCCGCCATGGCGGCGTAGATATAGGCGGAGCCGTTCTTCTTGCCGTAGATCTCGCCGTTCTGGTTGACGGCCACGATCCTGCTGTTGCTGGAACGCCAGGTGATCTCCGGCAGGACGCTGCCCTCCGGGGCGGGAACGGCCCTCAGGCCGGTGTAGAATTCCTTTTTGCCGATGGAGATGGAATCGGCGTTGAGGCTGATGGACGTGGCCGCGACCGGAGCCTCGGCGGGCGCCGGTTCGGCGTTATCGGCGGCTTCCGGCGCCATGACCGCGGCGTCCTGCGGCACTTCGTCCGCGGGCGCCTCCGCCGGTTCTGCGGGCGCTTCTGCGGGCTCCGCGGGCGCTTCGACCGGTTCGGCGGGGGATTCCGCCGGTTCCGCGGGGGCTTCGACCGGCTCGGCCGGTTCGGGCTCTGACGCGGGTTCGGCAGCCTCGGCGCGGGTTTCGTCGGAGGATTCGGCCGGCTTCGCCGGTTCGGCGAAGGTGCACGATACGGGGACCAGCGGGCGGTTCAGATCGTCGCCGTAGATCGCGACCGGACCGCTGTTGGCGGCGGTATCCATGTACGCGCTGATCTCGGCGTCGGTCAGCTCCGCGAGCGCGGCGGTTTCGATGTAGCCCGTCACGATCGCCTCGCCGGTAAAGAAGGCGGCCTGGACCCGGCCCTGGCCGGCGGACGCGACCAGCAGCACGACGCTTCCCGCGGGGACGGCGGCGAACGCTTCCTGCGCCGATTCATCCGCGTAAACGGCGGCGCTGTCGGCCGTCACGCGGCCGTAGCGCACCGAGAAAACCTCCGTCTGTCCGTCGTCGGTGATGAGAACATCTTCCGGCGAACCGGCGTCGACCTGCGGCGTTTCGCTTTCCTCTATGACCAAGCCCGCGGCGGCCAGCGCGGAATCCGCGGCTTCCGCCGCGGGCTCTGCGTTTTCGGCAAATGCCGTCGAACTGAGCAGAGCCAGTATCAGCGCCAGGCTGAACCATCGTTTCATGAGAATATCCTCCAATTATTATAAACCCATATTCAAGCAATATCCAATTTCCTACATTTTACCACAATACACTATATATTGTCAACGTTTCGTAATATTTCACGCGTGACAAATCCGTGGCGGCAACGGGTTTTTTAATGGAAGATTGTGAAAAGAAGCGCCTTTCGTCCGCCGGAAAGGGACATCCGGCCGGAAAAGGAGCCATATCGCTCATAAAAATACGGACAAACGAAGAGAAAATGTATAAATATGTGGCACCGTGGTCAAAAATGAAGCTTAACATGGAAGAATTTTGCAAAAATGGCCAAAAATGTCCGCCGGACGCGGATTTGAGTTTCCGGTATGCAGAAAGCGCCGGAACGATTGCAAAATTTACTTTCGGGGGGATTGCATTTTCTGCATGAAAAATGTATAATACCTTTATCCAAAAAAGGAGGGATTTCCCCATGAAAAAGGTATTGGCTATCGTAATGGCAATGATGCTGATCCTGTCCGCGGCGGCCATGGCCGAGACCGTGAAGATCGGCGTGTTTGAGCCGGCTTCCGGCGACAGCGGCGCGGGCGGCAAGCAGGAGACCCTGGGCATGCAGTTCGCGAACCAGGAGACGCCCACCGTCGAGATCGGCGGCGTGACCTACGATGTCGAGCTGGTCTATGCGGACAACGGCTCCGACACCACCAAGGCGCCCTCCGCGGCGAACTCCCTGGTTGACGCGGGCGTTTCCGTGGTGCTGGGCAGCTACGGCTCCGGCGTTTCCATCGCCGGCAGCGAGATCTTCATGAACGCCAGCATCCCCGCCATCGGTGTCACCTGCACCAACCCGCAGGTCACCGCGGGCAACAGCCACTATTTCCGCATCTGCTTCCTGGATCCCTTCCAGGGCACGGTTCTTGCGAACTACGCCTTCAAGGAGCTGGGCGCGACCACCGCTTACACCCTGGGCGAGCTGGGCAACGACTATGACCAGGGCCTGTGCACCTACTTCAAGCAGGCGTTTGAGGGCCTGGGCGGCACCGTGGTGGCCGAGAGCTTCCCCACCGGCACGGCGGACTTCACCTCTTACCTGACCAACGCCGCCAACTACGGCGCGCAGGTGTTCTTCTGCCCGGTGTCCATCGCCTATTCCACCCAGATCATCCAGCAGGCCTCCAGCCAGGGCGTGACCTTCCCGATTCTGGGCGGCGACACGCTGGACAGCAACAAGGTGGCCGAGGCCGCCAAGGGCACCAATGTGCAGATCATCATCACCACCTTCTATCAGGAAGGCGCCGCGCCCGAGTTCGACGAGGGCATCAAGGCCTGGCTGAACGCGGATTCCGAGGCCATGACCAACAACGGCGGCAACGACATGATCGCCGCTGTCAGCGCCATGGGCTATGATGCCTACTACGTGGCGCTGGAGGCCCTGAAGGCCGCCGGTTCCACCGACTCCGCGGCTGTCATGGCCGCGCTGCCCGGCGTGACCTATGACGGTGTGTCCGGCCACATCGAGTTCGACGAGACCGGCGACGCGATCCGCAGCTCCGCCTTCGTCAAGAAGATCAACAACGAGACTGGCGAGTGGGAGTTCGTGGCCGAGCAGACCGTCGACTGATTTCCGGTTTCCGTTCTTCGGCGGAGGCGATCGCCTCCGCCGAGTTTTCGATTTGTGCGGATCGCTGTAGATCCGCTGTTCCCAGTTTAATGAACAAGGAGCGTTTCCCATGTGGAACACCGTTTTTCCTTATGTGCTGTCGGGCATATCGGTGGGCGGCCAGTACGCGCTGATCGCCATCGGTTACACGATGGTATACGGCATACTGCGCCTGATCAACTTCGCCCACGGCGATGTGTTCATGGTCGCGGGCATCGTGATGGTGTACATGGCGGCCAGCGGCATGCCGCTGTGGCTGTGCATCCCGCTGGTGCTGGTCGCTACGGCGCTGGTGGGCTTCATCATCGAGCGCGTGGCCTATAAGCCGCTGCGCAGCGCCCCGCGCATGAGCGCCATGATCTCCGCCATCGGCGTCAGCTATACGCTGCAGAACCTGGTGCTGTACATCACCGGCGGCCTGAACCAGCTGTATCCCACCATCCCCTGGATCTCCGATTCCGTGACGATCTTCGGCGCGACCACCAAGATGGTCACGATCGTCACGCCGGTTCTGACGGTGATCCTGGTGGTGGCGCTGGTGATGCTGATCAACCACACCAAGATCGGCATGGCCATGCGCGCGGTCTCCCGCGATTTTGAAACCAGCCAGCTGATGGGCATCAAGATCAATTCCGTCATCTCCGCCACCTTCGTCATCGGCACGTTCCTGGCGGGCGTGGCCTCGCTGCTGTATTTCACCAACTACACCACGGTCATCCAGACGTCCGGCGCCATGCCGGGTCTGAAGGCCTTCGTGGCGGCGGTGTTCGGCGGCATCGGGTCCATCCCCGGCGCGGTGGTGGGCGCGTTCATCATCGGCATCGCGGAGAACATCATCAAGGGCCTGGACATCATCCTGTTCAAGGCGGGCATCATCTCCGGTCCCATGGGCCTGGCCACGTTCTCCGATGCCTTCACGTTCGCGCTGCTGATCGTCATACTGGCCGTCAAGCCCACGGGCCTGTTCGGTGAAAAGACTACGGACAAGGTGTGAGGTGAGCGGAATGAACAATCAACTGACGAAGAAGAAAATCGATTCCGCCACGATCCTGTCGGCGGTCATCGTCGTCTGCCTGTATGTGGCGGTGTTCATCGCGGAACAGCTCATCGCGCCCACCTCCATGCTGTTTACGGTGCTGAAGAAGGGCGCGACCTACGCGCTGGTGGCGGTTTCCATGAATCTGTGCAACGGCTTCACCGGCATCTTTTCGCTGGGCCAGGCGGGCTTCATGCTGCTGGGCGCCTATACCTACGGCATACTGACGCTGCCGGTGGCCGAGCGCGTGAACGTCTACCAGTATTACGGCGGCGGCCTGGTGCAGTTCACGCTGCCCTGGTTCGTGGCCATGCTGCTGGGCGGCCTGGTGGCGGCGCTGTTCGCCTTTTTGATCGGCCTGCCGGTGCTGCGGCTGAAGAGCGACTACCTGGCCATCGCCACGCTGGGCTTCGCGGAGATCATCCGCGCCATCTTCCAGTGGGACAAGCTGGGCCCGATCACCAACGGGTCCAACATGCTGCGGCTGTTCCCCAATTTCAACGATTTCAACATCCGCGGCGCGGACGGACAGGTGACGGTCTACCTTTCCACGCTGGTGCCGCTGCTGATCGCCGGCGCGTGCATCGGCATCATCGTGATGCTGATCAATTCCACGTTCGGCCGCGCGCTGAAGGCCATCCGCGACGACGAGATCGCCGCCGAGGCCATGGGCATCCGGCTGGCCAGCCACAAGCGCCTGGCGTTCTGCATCTCTTCGTTCTTCGCGGGCATCGGCGGCGCGATGCTGGCCATGTACCAGAGCACGGTGCAGGCCAAGGGCTTCACCACGGCCATGACCTATGAGATCCTGCTGATCGTGGTCATCGGCGGCATCGGCTCGGTGACGGGCAGCTGCATCTCCAGCTTCCTGTTCGTGGCCGCCTCCGAATGGTGGCTGCGCTTCCTGGACCAGAAGCAGATGATCGGCGGGTTTGAAGTGCCGCTGCTGCGCAACGGCTTCCGCCTGGTGGTGTTCTCCATCATCATCATGATCGTGGTGCTGTTCTTCCGCCAGGGCATCATGGGCACCAGGGAACTGCCGGATCTGTTTCGCGGCAGGCGCAAGGCGAAGGGAGGCGCAAAGTCATGAGCGCTGAAATCAAGCGTCCGGCCAACGGGAACGCGGAGTGCGTGCTGCACATCGACCATCTGACGATGCGCTTCGGCGGCGTCGTGGCCGTGGACGACCTGACGATGGACATCAACCGCGGCGAGATCGTGGCCCTGATCGGCCCCAACGGCGCGGGCAAGACCACCGCGTTCAACGCCGTCACCGGCGTGTATACGCCCACCTCCGGCTGGGTCAGCCTGAACGGGCAGGACATCACCGGCAAGCGCCCGGACGAGATCACCAAGCTGGGGATCGCCCGCACATTCCAGAACATCCGCCTGTTTTCCAGCATGACGGTGTTTGACAACGTGCTGACGGCGCGCCACCTGCGCCGCACCAGCAACTTCCTGACGGCCACGTTCCGGCTGAACCTGGCCGAGGAAAAGAAGATGCGCCAGGAGACGGAACAGCTGCTGCGGGAAGTGGGTCTTTTCGAATTGAGGAATGAAAAGGCCACCAGCCTGCCCTACGGCAAGCAGCGCCTGCTGGAGATCGCCCGCGCGCTGTCCACGCAGCCGAAGCTGCTGCTGCTGGACGAGCCCGCCGCCGGCATGAACCCGCAGGAGACTGAGGAGCTGGGCGAGTTCATCAAGCAGATCAAGGAAAAATTCGATTTGACGGTGTTCCTGATCGAGCACCACATGAACCTGGTCATGGGCATCTCCGACCGCATCTACGTCATCGATTTCGGCAAGCAGATCGCCATGGGCACGCCCGCCGAGGTGCAGGAGAACCCCGCCGTCATCGCCGCCTATCTGGGCGTGGACGAGGACGAAGCCGCTGAGGCGCCTGCGGACGCCCGGCCGGAGGCGCGGGACGGGAACGAGGAGGTGAGCCCTGAATGAGCAACATGCTGAAGGTGAAGGACCTGAAGGTCAACTACGGCGGCATCGAGGCCCTGAAGGGCATCTCGTTCGACGTGGAGCAGGGCCAGATCGTCACGCTGATCGGCGCCAACGGCGCCGGCAAGTCCACCACGCTGCGCGCCATCTCCGGCCTGGTCAAGACGGCCTCCGGCGCCATCAACTTCCTGGGCAGGGACATCATCCCCTTCAACGCCCAGCAGGTCGTGGCCGAAGGCATCGCCCTGGTGCCCGAGGGACGCCGCGTGTTCGACAACCTGACGGTCAAGGAAAACCTGAAGATCGGCGCCTACCTGCGCAAGGACAAGGAAGAGATCGAGGCCGGCATCGAGGATATCTACCAGCGCTTTCCCCGCCTGAAGGAGCGCGAATGGCAGCTGGCGGGCACGCTGTCCGGCGGCGAACAGCAGATGCTGGCCGTGGGCCGCGCCATGATGGCGCGCCCGAAGCTGCTGATGATGGACGAGCCCTCGCTGGGCCTGGCGCCGCTGGTGGTGAAGGACATCTTCGCCATCATCCGCGAACTGAAGTCCGAGGGCATCACGATCCTGCTGATCGAGCAGAACGCCAACGCCGCCCTGCGCTGCGCCGACCAGGCGTACGTGCTGGAAACCGGGCGCATCACCATGTCCGGCACCGGCGAGGCGCTGCTGGCCGACCAGCGCGTGCGCGACGCCTACCTGGGCAGCACTGCGAGATGAGACAGTGCGTTCAGGATACGACAAACCCCGTGCCTCCGGCACGGGGTTTGTCTGTCAGCGGGGAATGAAGAAATGAGGAGTGAGGAGTGAGGCGTACAGAACGGCGCGCGGCAGCGGGCAGCTTGTACGCCTCACTCCTCACTTTCCAACGCCTCACTCCATCTCCTAACTCCTCATTTCCTTCAGCAGTCCGCCGCTGCGCAGGGCGGGCAGCACCGCGTGGTAGAACAGCGGCGCGGCCACCACGGCGGCCCCGGCGTTGATCAGCGAGGGGATCAGCTTGCTGACCATCGCGGCGCCGACGGTATCGTAGGGCAGGCCGTACACGAACCGCTGGAAGATGAACGTCTTGAGCATGTACAGCGCCACGTAGGTCAGCGCGCCGCACACGCAGGCAGCCAGCGTGCGGTCCACGCGGTCGCCGCTTGCGGCGTCCCCGCCCGCCTTCGCCCGGCTCGCAGCGGCGATCTTCCCGCAGACCCAGGCCATGGCGAACTTGCTGACGAACGTGATCAGCACGTTGACGAAGTCGTAGCCGCCGGCGATGCCGTCGTACAGCGCCGAGCCCAACCCGGCGGCCAGCCCGCCGTGCACCGGCCCCAGCAGCAGCCCGGCCAGCAGACACACGGCGTTGGCGAAGTGCACCTTCGACCCCAGCAGCGGGAAACGGAACAGCGTGACGACGTAAACCATCGCCGCCATCATGGCCGTGAACGCGATCGTCAGCGCGCCGATGGATTTCTTTTTCATGGGTATGCCTCCCCCGGGAAAACCCCTTGACTTTGGATTGTCAAACAGTATATACTATATTTGATCTTATTAAAAGTGCCAGTTTGGGAGAAAATTATAAGGCCAGATGAACGCGAACAAACCGAAATACCTGCGGCTGTACGAGGAGCTGCGGGCCGAGATCACCCGGGGCGCGTGGCCCTGCGGGCAAAAGCTGCCGTCGCGGCGGCAGGTGGCGCAGGAGCGCGGCCTGAGCGTGGTGACGGTGGAGCACTGCTATGAGCTGCTGTGCCAGGAGGGCTACGCGGAGTCGCGGCCCCGCAGCGGCTATTTCGTGGCGTACCGGGCGTCGGACGGCTTCGCATCGGCCGCGCCCGCCGCGCCGCGGCACGTGCCCGCGCCCGTTTCCGGCGATTCGCCGGAGCGCTTTCCCTTCTCGGTGCTGGCGCGGACGATGCGCCGGGTGATCTCCGAATACGGCGAGGCGCTGCTGGAGAAGCCGCCGAACAAGGGCTGCGAGCCGCTGCGCCGGGCGCTGGCCAGCTACCTGGCCCGCAGCCGCGGCGTCCACGCGGAGCCCGGGCAGATCGTGATCGGCTCCGGCGCGGAATACCTGTACGGCATGGTGGTGGAGACGCTGGGCGCGGACCGGGTCTACGGCATCGAATCGCCCTCCTACAAGAAGATCGAGCAGGTCTACCGCGCCCAGGGCGTGGCCTGCGAGCTGCTGCCGCTGGAGAAGGACGGCATTTCACCGGCGGCGCTGGCGGCCACGGGGGCGTCGGTGCTGCACATCACGCCCTTCCGCAGCTATCCCAGCGGCGTCACGGCCAGCGCGTCGCGGCGCGTGGAATACCTGCGCTGGGCGGCGGCGGGCGACCGGTACATCGTGGAGGACGACTTCGAATCGGAATTTTCGCTGCTGCGCAAGCCGGAGGAGACGGTGTATTCGCTGTCCGACCGGCAGAACGTGATCTACATGAACACCTTTTCCCGAACGGTTTCGCCGGCGCTGCGCGTGGGTTACATGGTGCTGCCGCCGCGGCTGATGCCGCTGTTCGAGGACCGCGTGGGCTTCTATTCCTGCACGGTGCCGGTGTTCGAGCAGTACCTGCTGGCGGAAGTGATCGAGAGCGGCGATTTCGAGCGCCACATCAACCGCGTGCGCCGGCAGAAGCGCCGCCAGGCGAAGGGAGGGACGGCCCGGTGAAGCGGGAACTGACCGATTTGCAGCTGATCGAGCGCAGCATCCACAAGAAGTACCGCAAGGAGCTGTGGACGCCGTTCGTCGCCGCGGTGAAGCGCTACGAGCTGATCCAGGCGGGCGACCGGATCGCCGTGTGCGTGTCCGGCGGCAAGGATTCCATGCTGCTGGCGGTGCTGATGCGGCTTTTGCAGCGCTGCAGCGACGTGCCCTTCGAGGCGCGCTATCTGGTGATGGACCCGGGCTACAGCCCGGCGAACCGGCGGCGGATCGAGGAGAACGCTGCGCGGCTGGGCATCCCCGCGGAGATCTTCGAAACCGACGTGTTCGCCGCCGCCAACGGCGCGGAGAAGAACCCCTGCTACCTGTGCGCGCGGATGCGCCGCGGCCACCTGTACAGCCGGGCGCAGGCGCTGGGCTGCAACAAGATCGCGCTGGGCCACCACTTCAACGACGTGATCGAGACCACCGTGATGGCCATGCTCTACGGCGCGCAGCTGCAGGGCATGATGCCTAAGCTGCACAGCACAAACTTCCCCGGCATGCAGCTGATCCGCCCGCTTTACTGCGTGCACGAGGAGGACATCGTGGCCTGGGCGCGCTACAACG
>CACWVN010000096.1 GCA_902764285.1 uncultured Eubacteriales bacterium | reverse complement strand
CCCGCCCGCAGTGAATCAGGAACTACGAAACGGGAATGACCATAGACACTTTTGATTGAGGAGCAAGCCCAATGGCACGCAAAAAGAAAGACGATTTGACGCCCCGCCGCCCGGAGGAGATCATCCAGCGCACCATGGAGGACGTGATGCACGATTCTATGATGCCGTATTCCGAATACGTCATCCTGGAGCGCGCGCTGCCCCGGGTGGAGGACGGCCTGAAGCCCGTGCAGCGGCGCATACTGTTCACCATGCACGAGCTGGGCAACACGCCCGACAAGCCCCACCGCAAGTGCGCCCGCATCGTGGGCGACTGTCTGGGCAAATTCCATCCCCACGGCGATACGTCCGTGTACGACGCGCTGGCCCGCATGGCCCAGCCCTTCGCGATGCGCGCGATGCTGGTGGACGGCCACGGCAACTTCGGCTCCATCGACGGCGACAGCCCCGCCGCCATGCGATACACCGAGGCGCGCATGACCGACGCCGCCATGGCGATGCTGCAGGATATCGACAAGGACACTGTGGGCTTCCACCTGAATTTCGATGATACGCAGAAGGAGCCCGACCTGCTGCCCGCGCGGTTCCCGAACCTGCTGGTGAACGGCGCCAACGGCATCGCCGTGGGCCTTGCCACCAACATCCCGCCCCACAACCTGGGCGAGGCCGTGGACGCCGTGATCGCGCAGATCGACAGGCCGAAGATCACCACGGCGGAATTGATGGAATACCTGCCCGCGCCGGATTTCCCCACGGGCGGCGTGCTGGCCCGGGACGAGGAGCTGTTCCAGGCCTACGAGACCGGTCGCGGCAAATTGAAGCTGCGCGCGAAGGTGCACATCGAGGACGGCAGCGCCGGCAGGAAGCTGATCGTCATCGACGAGGTGCCTTACCAGGTGAACAAGGCCGCCATGCTGGAGAAGATCCTGCGCGTCAGCGAGGAAAAGAAGGGCGTGCTGTCCGGCATCTATGACATCCGCGACGAATCCGACCGCACGGGCATGCGCGCCGTGGTGGAGGTCAGGAAGGAGAGCGACCCGGAGAAGATCCTGAACGCGCTGTACAAATATTCCGACCTGCAGGTCACGTTCGGCGTGAACATGGTGGCCATCGCCGAGGGCAAGCCGAAGCAGATGGGCATCCGGGACATCATCGCCCACTACATCGTCCACCAGAAGAACGTGGTCACCCGCCGCACGAAATACGAATTGCAGCAGGCCGAGGCCCGCGCCCACATCCTGGAGGGCCTGATCATCGCCGTGGACAACCTGGACGAGGTGATCCGGCTGATCCGCGGCAGCAAGACGCCGAAGGAGGCCCGGGAGAAGCTGGTCGAGCGCTTCCAGCTCACCGAGATTCAGGCCCAGGCGATCCTGGACATGCGCCTGCAGCGGCTGACGAACCTGGAGGTGCTGTCGCTGCGGAAGGAATACGAGGACCTGACGAAGCTGATCGCCAATTTGAAGGCCATCCTGGGCAGCGAGCGCAAGCTGCTGGGCGTCATCAAAAAGGAGCTCACGGAGATCCGCGCGAAGTTCGCCGACGCCCGGCGCACCGAGCTGGTGGATTCCTTCGACGAGATCGTCATCGAGGACGAGCTGCCAGCGGCGGACGAGACCGTGGTGATCCTCACCCAGGCGGGCTTCATCAAGCGCATGCAGCCCAAGGCCTACGACAAGGCCGTCGCCGGCGGGGAATTTGCCGATCCGCCGCGCCAGGCCATCCGCACGATGACCGACGCGAAGCTGCTGTTCTTCACCGATATGGGCAGCGCCTATATCCTGACGGCGGACCGCATCGCCGAGAGCGCCCGCGCCAAGGACCGCGGGCTGCCGCTGGGCGGCGTGCTGGCGGGCCTGGAGAGCGATGAAAAGCTGGTGGCGCTGGTGGAGGGCGGCGAGTGGAAGGGCGAATTGATGTTCGTCACCCGCAAGGGCCTGGTGAAGCGCACGAAGCTGGAGGAATACAACGTCCGCAAATCGAAATTCGCGGCGCTGAATTTGAAAAACGGCGACGGACTGCTCGCCGTGGTGCGACCGGAGGACTGCGAAAGCGCGCTGCTGATCAGCCGCAGGGGCATGGCCATCCACTTCGCCGTCGAGGAGGTTTCCGTCATCGGCCGCACGGCCGCGGGCGTGAAGGGCATGGATCTGGCCGCGGACGACGAGGTCGCGTTCGCCTTCGTCCACAACAGCGAGGGCGAGATCATCATGATCTCCGAGATGGGCTGCATGAAGCGCTGCCTGCTGTTCGATTTCGAGCGTCAGAAGCGCGGCGGCAAGGGCGTGAAGGCCTTCAATTTCCTGAAGAACGGCGCCAACGGCAGCTACGTAGCCGGCGCGCTGATGGTGCGCGAAGCCTACGATTTCAAGATCATTCAGAAGAACGGCGGCGTCACGCCGCTGAACACCGAAGACGTGGTCATCGAAAACCGCTCCGGCCGCGGCCAGCCGTACGTCGTGGTCGTGATGGACGACGTGGTCACGGAATTGGTGAAGAGTTGAGATTTGAGAGATTCGAGTTGAGATGAAGATGGCCCGGGAGACGTGCGCATGCAGGAGCTCTGCATCTGTTTGAGAGGGGTTCTCCGCTAAACCGTTGCGCAAAACAAAACAATCCGGTATAATATAAACAGGACACGCTGATGTCCTGTTTATTTGTGTATACTGCATGCGTGGTGAGGATATGAAGCTGGACCGCATGATCGGCATACTGGCCGTGCTGCTGCAAAAGGAGCGGGTGACCGCGCCGGAGCTGGCGGCGAAATTCGAGGTTTCCCGTCGCACGATCAGCCGGGACATCGACGCGCTGTGCCGCGCGGGCATTCCCATCGATACGCGGCAGGGCGCGGGCGGCGGCATAGCCATCATGGACGGCTACCGGATCGACCGCGCGCTGTTGACCGGTGCGGACATGCGGGCGATCCTGGCCGGCCTGCGCAGCCTGGACAGCGTCAGCGGCACGAACCGCTATGCGGCTCTGATGGAAAAGCTGTCCGCCGGTGCGTCGGACGTGATCGCCGCGGACGACTGCCTGCTGATCGATCTGGCGTCCTGGTACAGGGGCCCGCTGTCGGAAAAGATCGGCCTGATCCACGCCGCCATCGACGATAGCCGCGCGGTGGGTTTCCGGTATTATTCGCCCTCGGGCGAGAGCGACCGGCAGGTGGAACCGTATTTCCTTGTGTTCCACTGGTCCAGCTGGTACCTGTGGGGCTGGTGCCGCGCGCGGGAGGACTGGCGGCTGTTCAAGCTGAACCGAATGACGGCCTTGCAGCGGCTCGACGCCTTCCAGCGGCGGCCCGCGCAGATGCCGGACCTGTCCGACGCGCGCGTGTTACCCGGGCGCTTGCGGATAAAGACGGTCGTACAGCCGCAGTACAGGTGGCGCCTGATCGAGGAATACGGCCCGGAGAGCTTCGAAGAACTGGCTGACGGGATGCTCTCGTTTGAGCGCGACTTCAACGACCGCGACGGCGTGGTGACGTGGCTGCTGTCCTTCGGGCGCGGTGCGGAGCTGCTGGAACCTTTGGAACTGAGGAAAGAGCTGGCCGGGATGGGCGAGTGGCTGTCCCGGACCTACGGCGAACGGAGGAAAGACGAATGAGATACGATTGGCTGGACGAATACCTGATGGCAAAACCCGCGGTGACGAAGGATCTGCAGGTGGAATGGAACTGGATAAGGTACCACATCGGCGGGAAGATGTTCGCGGCGATCCTGCTGGACGACGACGACAAGCCCGTTTACATCAACCTGAAGCTGGAGCCCACCGAGGGCGAGTTCCTGCGCGGACAGTACGCGGACATCATCCCCGGCTACTATTCCGACAAGCGCTGCTGGAACTCCGTCATGCCCGACGGCGCGGTGCCGGACGAGCTGCTGAAATCGCTGCTGGACAAATCCTACCGGCTGGTGCTGGCGGGGTTCAGCCGCAAAAAGCGCCGGGAGATCCTGGGGCTGACGGCCTGCGGCGCGGTCTGCGCCGAATGCCCGCTGTACAAAAATGTCTGCGAGGGCTGTAACGAGGCGAACGGCAAGGTGTTCCACGCGCCCGCGGGCAAGGCCTGCCCGATCTTCGCCTGCTGCGAGAAGAAGGGATGCGGGCTGTGCGGCGAGTGCAGCGACATGCCCTGCGGCGTCTGGCGCGATACCCGCGATCCTTCGTTGTCCGACGAGCAATTCGAGGCCGGCATCCGCGAGCGCGCCGGGCGGATGCGTTTCTGATCAGGAGGATAGGATACGATGCATTTTGTGGACGCGAAGGGCATACTGACGGCGAAGGACGGGCGCGTGGGCATGAACGTCTACCGGGGCTGTACGCACGGCTGCATCTACTGCGACAGCCGAAGCGCGTGCTACCAGTTCACCCATGCCTTTGAGGACGTCGAAGTGAAGCAGAACGCGCCGCAGCTGCTGGACAAGGCGCTGAGCGCCAGGCGGAAGCAGTGCATGATCGGCACGGGATCGATGTCCGACCCCTACCAGCCCTGCGAGGAGAAGGTCCGCCTGACGCGCAGGTGCCTGGAGGTCATCGAGCGCCACGGCTTCGGCGCGGCGCTGCAGACGAAGTCCGACCGCGTGCTGCGGGATATCGACCTGCTGTCGGCGATCAACGACCGGGCGAAATGCGTCGTGCAGATGACGCTGACCACCTGGGACGACGCCCTGTGCGCCGTACTCGAGCCGAACGTCTGCAACACCCGGCGGCGGGTCGAAACGCTGGAAGCGCTGCGGCGGCGCGGCATCCCGACGCTCGTCTGGCTGACGCCGATCCTGCCGTACATCAATGACACCGAAGAGAACGTACTGCCCATCCTCGAAGCCTGCGCGGATGCCGGCGTGAAGGGCATCGTCTGCTTCGACATGGGCCTGACGCTTCGGCAGGGCGACCGGGAATACTACTACGCCGCGCTGGACCGGCACTTTCCGGGCCTGAAGGCGCGCTACATCCGGGAATACGGGAACCGTTACGAGGTGCCCAGTCCGAACCGCGGCCGGCTGATGGCGCTGTTCCGCGACACCTGTGAAGAGCGCGGCATGCTCTGGCGGCCGGAGGATTGCTTTGCGTTTATCAATACGCTGCCTGAGCGCAGCCGGCAAATCAGCATGTTCGATCCGTGACCACACCGAAGGAGCGATGCGCCGTGGTGTTCGATTTCAAAAAGGAATACCGGGAGCTTTACCTGCCCAAGGCCGCGCCGGGGATCGTCGACGTGCCGCAGATGCGCTTCATCGCCGTGCGCGGAGCGGGCGACCCGAACGCGCCGGACGGCGATTACAGCCGTGCGCTGAACGCGCTGTACGCCGTGGCGTACACGATCAAGATGAGCAAGCTGGGAGACCGGCGCATCGAGGGCTATTTCGATTACGTCGTGCCGCCGCTGGAGGGCTTCTGGCGACAGGAGGGCGTCGAGGGCATCGATTACCGACGCAAGGCGGATTTCCGCTGGATCTCCTGCATCCGGCTGCCGGACTTCGCGGCTCCGGCGGATGTGGAATGGGCGAAGGACGAGGCGCTGCGCCGGAAGCGGCTGGACTGCTCCGCGGTGCAGTACATGGCCCTGACGGAGGGACTGTGCGTGCAGATCATGCACCTGGGTCCCTATGACGACGAGCCGGCCTCCGTGGCGAAGCTGGACGCGTTCATCCGGGAAAATGGCTACGTCAACGATTTCTCCGATTCCCGGCTGCACCACGAGATCTACCTGTCCGATCCCCGCCGTACGGCGGCGGAAAAGCTGAAAACCGTGATCCGGCACCCGATCCGGAAGATATAAAGAAAGCCCCGCGGACGTCGTTCGCGGGGCTTTCTCTGTCGATTTACTTCTCCACCAGCTGCGTCAGCAGCGCGTTGCTGCGCTTCAGGAAATCCACCATGCGGTCGGCCACCAGCGGCTGGCGCGCCATCTCGGCCAGGTCGGCCACCTGGGCGCAAACCGCTTCGGTGCGCTCGTCGTCCCCGGCGTCCTGCAGCCACTTCACCAGCGGGTGCTTGTCGTTCAGCACCAGCGTGCGCTTCTCCGGCAGCTTCATGTCGCCGCCGCCCCAGCGGCTGGACATCTCGGTGAACCGCCGGTTCTGCTCGTCCACGGTGATCATGGCGATCATGTCCTCGTCCTTGAAGGGCTTCAGCTGCACCTCCACAGCCTCGTCGGCCATGGCCTTGCGGAACAGGCCTTCCAGCTTCTTGCGGGCGTCCTCGCTGGTTTCGCCTTCCTCGGTCAGACTGTCGGCGGCGGCGTCCACGCGCTTGAAGGATACCTTCGCGTCGCGCTCGGCGTACTCCAGGAAGCTGATGAAGTTGTCGTCGATCAGCGTGTTCAGCAGGATGACGTCCCTGTCCTGATCGGTGTACAGCTTGATCATCTGCGCCTGGCGCTTTTCATCGCTGGCGTAGTAGACGGTCTTGTCCGCGTCGCCGTCGCAGTTCTTCTTCAGATACTCGTCCAGCGTGACATATTCGCCGGCGGTGGTCTTGAAGATCAGCGCGCCCTTCACGCGGTCATAGAACTTCTCGTCCTTGATGCAGCCGTACTTCACGAACGGATGGATGTCGTCCCAGTAGCGCTGGTAATCCTCGCGCTTGGTGTTGAATTCCGTCACCAGCCGGTCAGCCACCTTGCGGGTGATGTAGGCGGCCATCTTTTTCACGTAGCCGTCGTTCTGCAGGAACGAGCGGGACACGTTCAGCGGCAGGTCGGGGCAGTCAATCACGCCCTTCAGCAGCAGCAGGAATTCGGGGATGACCTCCTTGATGTTGTCGGCCACGAACACCTGGTTGTTGTACAGCTTCACGATGCCTTCGCTGGCGGTGAACTCGTTCTTGATCCGGGGGAAGTAGAGGATGCCCTTCAGGTTGAAGGGGAACTCGGCATTCAGGTGGATCCAGAACAGCGGCTCTTCAAAGTCGTTGAACACCTTGCGGTAGAAATCCTTGTACTCGTCGTCGGTGCAGTCGTTCGGCCGCTTCATCCACAGCGGATGGGTATCGTTGATCTGCTGGGGCTCTTCGGGCTTGGGCGGTTCTTCGCCCTCCTTGGGCTCTTCGGGCTTCTTTACCTCCGACAGATAGATCGGCACCGGCATGAACGCGCAGTGCTTTTCCAGCGTGGAGCGCAGCGTCCACAGGTTCAAAAAATCCTTGTCGGCCTCGTCGATGTACAGCGTGATGCACGTGCCGCGTTCGGCGCGGTCGGAGGGCTCCAATTCGTATTCCATGCCGTCCTCGCTGGTCCAGCGCACGGCGGGCGCGTCGGCCAGGTAGCTCCTGGAATCGATGACCACCTTGTCCGACACCATGAACGCGCTGTAAAAGCCCAGGCCGAAGTGGCCGATAATGCCGGCGCTCTCGTCCTTTTCATCGGCGTACTTCGTGATGAAATCCGACGCCCCGGAGAAGGCCACCTGGGCGATGTATTTGACGATTTCCTCTTCGGTCATTCCGATGCCGTTGTCGATGAATTTCAGCGTGCCTTCCTCTTTATTGATGATCACGTCGATGCGGTCTTCGCCTTCGCCGGCTTCGGCCTGGCCGTTATTCACCAGCCAGCGGAATTTGCGGATGGCGTCGCAGCCGTTGGAAATCAGCTCGCGGGCGAAGATATCCTTGTCGGAATACAGCCACTGCTTGATGACCGGCATGATGTTCTCGGCGTTGATGGAAACAGTTCCCTTGGACATATCCGTTTACCTCCAATGAATCCATTGTTATCATTTTTCGTATTGAGTGGGGGATGCAATCATCCGTCCACAATGGTATTATAGCCGCCGCGCCGCGAAAGTCAAGTAAAATCTGGCACTCAAATAAAAAGAGTGCTAACAAAAACGACGATTCAACTCCGAATATAATGGATTCTACCGCTGGTTGCTTGCAAACGATAGTAGAATATGATATAGTGTAAGCAGGCGAAAGCCAGAATCATAGCAATCAACGCGATTGGAGGCGAAAACATGATTGATAACATTGCGGTAGGAAAGAACATCGCCAGGCTGAGGCAGAACAAGAACATGACCCAGCAGCAGCTGGCGGCGGCGCTGAACGTGTCGCACCAGGCCGTTTCCAAGTGGGAAACCGGCGCGGCGCTGCCGGACGTTCAGACGCTGATGGCGCTGACGGGCCTGTTCGGGATCACCATGGAACAGCTTTTGAACGACGAGGTGCCCGAGGATCGCCTGGGTTCGAAGCCCGCTTCGCCCTTCGATGAGCCGATCCAGAACATCGGCAATTTCGTGAACAGCATCGTCTCCGGCATCTTCCGCCCGGAAAAGAAGGCCGAAACCGCGGAGAGCGAAGACGAGGCGCCGCAGTCCGAGCCCGAATATAAAGAAGAGAGCGACGCCGAGCCGGCCGCGGGCGGCGAATGCGACGGGGAAGACTTCGACGTTCAGAAGCTCCTGCAGATGGCTCCGTTCATGAGCAAGGCCGCCGTGGACGCGCTGCTGCTGGAGAACAAGGCGAAGCTGACTGCGGCGGATATCGCCCAGCTGGCGCCTTACGTCAGCCAGGAATGCCTGGTCAAGCTGATCCAGAATTCCGATTCCGAGATCAGCTGGGATACCCTGCGCCGCGTCGCGCCGTTCCTGAAGCGCGAGATGGTGGACAAGCTGGCCCGCGCGGCGGCGGAGGGCGGGCGTTTTATGAAGCGCGCCGTCGATTCCACGGGCATCAATACCGATGATATCGGCAAGGCGCTGGGCGACGTCTCCAAGCAGATCGGCAGCGGCATGGAAAAGGCCATCCGCAAAGCCGGCAAGCTGGGCGAGGATATCGCCAACGGCGTCAGCGGCGCCGTGAACGATCTCGTGGACTGCATCAAAGGCAACCAGGACCGCACCGACGCGCTGCGCCGCGCCGCCTGCGAACGCGCGCTGCAGGACGAAAAATGGGACTGGCTGGCCGCGCACATCGAGGGCATCGACGACGAGGAGTTCCTGCGCCAGATCGCCCAGAAGGCCAATGCCGCCGGCATGCACGACTGGGTGCTGGAGCACCTGAACGGCTATGCCGACACGCGCACCATCGACGCGGCCATCGAATCCGGCAACTGGGGCTGGCTGGGCGACCACGTCTGGCAGTTCGAGGACGAGCTTCAGGAGAAGATCGCCCTGGCGGCGGCCAAGGCCGAAAACTGGCAGTGGCTGTCCACCTATACGAGCTTCAGGAGAAGATCGCCCTGGCGGCGGCCAAGGCCGAAAACTGGCAGTGGCTGTCCACCTATGCCGAACAGATTTCTATGGAAAACTGCGGGGTGGAGGTGGCCGTCGCCGCTTACAGCGCGGAAGCCCGGGTACTGGCCCGCCAGCTGGCGGAGCACAGCCTGAACGCTGCCCAGCGGGAAGCCCTCGCCGACGCCGCGGTTAAGGCCGGCGACTACGATTTCCTGAACGACATCGCGGGTCTGCTCAGCCCGGAATACTTCGGCCGTCTGTGCTTCGCCCGCGCCCAGGAAAAGAACTGGGACAGGGCGGTGGAATACGCCGACCGCGCCGACCGGCACAGCGTTGAGCAGCTGATGGAGCTGGCCATCGCGGAAGGCGACTTCGACGCGATCGACCGGATCGATCCTTTCCTGTAATCAAGCCCGGTGCCGCGCGCCCCTTCCGATCGGAAGGGGCGCGCCTTTTTCTGCGCGGTCGGTGTTGCAATCCGGAAATTCCGTGATATAATAAATAATGTAGATTTGTATTCCGGAGGATTTCACTTGGATCTCAATCAGGCATATCCGCTGTCCTCGGGCAAGCGGATCTGGAGCGTCATACTGGCCCTGATACTCGGCGCGCTGCTGCCCGTGATCACGCTTTTGCAGATCACGCTGCTGTTGCCGGTGCTGATGCTGGGCGGTGTGTTTACGGCCTACCTGCACTGCTACGGCGGCTGGCCGGCTTCGGTCGCGTTCATGGCCGCCGGGCTCGGCGCGACGGTCTGGTTTGCCGGAACCGATATGATGTGGATGATCCTGGCGGCGGGCATGCTGCCGGGCGTGCTCACGCTGAGGGGCATCGGGCTGAAACGCCCGTTCTTCGACCAGCTGCGCGCGTCGATCATCTTCTATACGCTCGGTCTGCTGGCGGCCATGGCCTTTGCCCGCGCCACCTTCGGCAGCGGCATGATCGCCCGGCTGATGGACGGCCTCCGCGTCGAAATCGCCGCCATGCCCGACGCGGCGTTCCGACCGCTGGTCGAAGCCGTCAATTCCGCGCTGTCCATGAGCGGCGTTCAGACCGCGGGCCGGGTCACCGTGGAGAGCTACCGCTCCCAGATTTCCGGCGTGCTGGATCTGATGCAGCAGACCTACGGCCGGACGCTCCCGGGCACGCTGCTTTCAGGCGCGCTGCTCTCGGGTGCGGCATCGACGCTCTGGGGGAACTGGACGCAGGCGCGCCGCGGTCTGGCGACCAACGAAAGCTTCGCGGGCATGAGCCGCTGGTACCTGCCCTCCCGGGTTACGGTCGGCGCGCTGGCGCTGTGCGCGATCGGCTTTGTCATGGCCCGGAGCGATTATTCCAGCGGCGCGACGGTTTACGTCACCGTGTTCCATCTTTCCGCGGCGCTGTTCGGCATACAGGCCGTCGCTGCGATGGACCGGCGCATGCTGGAGGCGGGAAGGTCGCTGGGCCGGCGCCGGACGCTGCTGACGATACTGGTCATCGGCGCGCTGCTGATCCAGATGCTGTCCACCTTCCTGTTTATCGTGGGCGCGTCGTCGGCGCTGTTCGGCAGCCACGGCGTCATCCGGCGATGGAAACAGAAGAAAAACGACGATTCGAATCGCGATGATTTTGAATGATGGGAGGCCACTGACATGAAGGTTATTCTGCTTCAGGACATCAAGGGCACGGGCAAGAAGGACCAGATCCTCGAGATCTCCGACGGCTATGCCCGCAACTACCTGCTTCCGAGGAAGCTGGCCAAGGAAGCCACGGCCGAGGCTGTCAATGCACTGGAGAAATCCCGCGGCGCGGACAGGCATCGCGAGGAAGTGCGCAAGCAGGAGGCGGAGATCCGCGCCCGCGAACTGAAGGGCAAGGTCATTCAGATCGAAGTGAAGGGCGGCGAAAACGGCAAGCTGTACGGGTCGATCACCAACGACCAGATCGCCACCGCCCTGAAGGCCCAGCACGGCGTCGAGGTGGACAAGCGCAAGCTGGAACAGGAGGAGCCCATCCGCACGGCTGGCCAGTCCTTCGTCACGCTGAAGCTCTATCCCGGCATTTCCACGCGCATGATCGTCAACGTCAAGGTGCATACCAAGTAAGCGCCGCTTTACCGAGGAGATACTATGCAGCAATACATACCCCAGCCGGATTCCGCGCGCACGCCGCCCAACAGCGTCAAGGCCGAGCGCAGCGTGCTCGGCGCGATGCTTCGTTCTCGCGAAGCGGCCATGCAGGCCGACGAAAGCCTGGCGGTGCGGGATTTCTATGATCCCGCCAACCGGGAGGTTTTCTCTGCCATGCACGCGCTGCTGGCCACGTCGCGCAGCCTGGATCTCGTCACGCTGGACGAGGAACTGACGCGCCGCGGCAAGCTGGATTCGGTAGGGGGAAGCGAATACCTGGTGGAGCTGACCCAGGACGTGCCGTTTACCGCGAACATCCGCGATTATATCCGCATCGTCGATGAAAAGGCCACGCTGCGCCGGCTGATCCAGGCGGCGGAGCAGATCGCCCAGGAGAGCTATACCGGCGATAAGAGCAACCAGGAGATTCTGGAGATCGCCGAGAAGGCCGTCTACGACATCACCATGCGCAAGGGCGGCGAGGAGCTGAAACAGATCCAGCCCGTGCTGGTGGATACGTTCCTGAAGATCGAACAGCTGGTGAAGAACCACGGGCGCATCGAAGGCGTGCCCACCGGCTACGCGGAGCTGGATGATCTGCTGACGGGCCTGCATCCGGGCGAGCTGGTGCTGATCGCCGGTCGCCCCGCGATGGGCAAGACCAGCATCGGCATGAACATCGTGGAAAACGCGGCCATCCGGGCCGGGAAGAAAGCGGCGGTGTTCTCGCTGGAGATGCCCGCCGAGCAGCTGGCGATGCGCATGATGTGCACCGAGGCCCGCGTGGACATGCAGCGCGTGCGCCGCGGCCAGCTGGCGGACGACGAATGGGAGCGCCTCGCCGAAGTGCTGGTCAGCATCGGCCCGGCAAGCATCTACATTGACACCACCCCCGGCATCACCGTGCCCGAGGTGCGGTCCAAGGCGCGCCGCCTGCAGTTGGAGCACGGCCTGGATCTGATCATGATCGACTATCTTTCGCTGATGTCCGCCACAGGCCGCAACAACAGCCGCCAGGAGGAGGTCTCCCAGATCTCCCGAACGCTGAAGGGCCTGGCCATCGAACTGGGCGTACCGGTCATCGCGCTGCAGCAGCTGTCCCGCGCGCCTACGGGCCGCGCCAACCACCGGCCGCTGCTGTCCGATATCCGCGAATCCGGCGCCATCGAGCAGGACGCCGACGTCGTCATGTTCATTCACCGCGAGGAATACTACGATCCCGAGACGCCCGAGAAGGGCATCGCGGAGCTGATCATCGCCAAGCAGAGGAACGGCGCTCTCGGCACGGTGAAGCTGGGCTGGAAGGGCGAATACACCTGGTTCATGGATCTGTCCCCGCGGGCAAAGGAAGCCGTGGCGGGCGAGTGAAGCTGATCAAAACCGACGGGAGCCTTTGAAGGACGCGCCGTTCATAGGAAGGTATGAACGGTGCGATCTGTAAATCCGGCTTGCCGACAAGCCGAACCCCCAGAACCAGAGGAAACAGGACGGCAACGACCGCGCGACGGGGAAGCGTTTCCCCGATGAGAGAGGAGAAGATACGATGTCTTTTGAGAATCGCAGAGCGACCGCTTCCATCCGCGTGCTGGATGCCTCCGGAAACGCGATGGCCAACCGGAGGATCCATCTGGAGCAGCGGGAACATGATTTCCTGTTCGGCTGCGGAGCATTTGACGCCGTGATCTACGCCAACGGGAAGCGGGACGATCCGTTCTGGCGCGATCGCATGGAAAAGTGGCTGAACCTGTTCAATTACGGCACCGTGCCCTTCTACTGGGGCCGCTACGAGCCGGTGGAAGGGAAGCCCGAATTTGAAAGCCTCATGAACGCCTCGCGGTTCCTGGTGGAAAACGGCAGGAAGGTCAAGGGACACCCGCTGTGCTGGCACACGGTCTGCGCGGACTGGCTGCTGAAGTATGACGACAAGACGATCCTGGACAAGCAGCTGGAGCGCATCCACCGCGACGTTTCCGCGTTCACCGGCGTGATCGATATCTGGGATGTCATCAACGAAGTCGTGATCATGCCAGATTTTGACCGCTATGACAACGCCATCACCCGCGTTTGCAGGCGCTACGGCCGCGTCCAGCTGGTGAAGGAGGTTTTCGAGGCGGCGAAGGCGGCCAATCCCGGGGCGCTGCTGCTGATCAACGATTTCAATCTCAGCGATAAGTACGCGGCGCTGATCCGCGACTGCCTTGAAGCCGGCGCTCCCATCGGCGCCATCGGCCTGCAGACGCACCAGCACCAGGGCTACCTGGGCGCGGAGAAGCTGAACGAGATCCTGCGCCGGTTCGAAGGCTTCGGCCTGCCGCTGCACTTTACGGAGAATACGCTGGTATCCGGTCACCTGATGCCGCCGCACATCGTGGATCTGAACGATTATCAGATTCCCGAGTGGCCCAGCACGCCCGAAGGGGAAGCGCGCCAGGCGCGGGAATGGGAGGAGATGCTGCGGCTGCTGTTCGATCATCCGATGGTGGAGGCCGTCACAGGCTGGGATTTCTCCGACGGCGCCTGGCTGGGCGCGCCCAGCGGCATGCTGGCGAAGGACAACCGCGTCAAGCCCGTTTACCGGACGCTGGAAAAGCTGATCCACGGGGAATGGCGCACTTCCTGCGACGTGACGACCGACGCGGACGGCCGCGCCGAGGTATCCGGTTTCAAGGGGATCTATGCGGTCACGGACGGCGCGCGCGAAGCGACGCTGCATCTGGATGGACGCGGCGGAACCGTGGATATCGCGCTGTGACGACACGAAAAAATTTCCCGGAATGAATGAAAAGCTGGCGGGCTCAAAGCCTCGCCAGCTTTTCGTTCAGCTTTTTGTATATGACGGCCATGAACGGCTCCACCCGGTTGTCGGCCGCTTCATCCAGCGGCATCCAGTTAACGCCGCTGTTCTCGTCCGGCTTGCATCGGATTTCCTGGCCGTCGTCGGCCTGCAGCAGGTAGGTCACGTTCAGGTGCAGGTGCGCGGAAACGAACTGCCCGCGCTTCACGTGCGCGTTCACCGGGAGCACTTCCACGGAATAGATCTCCGGCAGAACGGGTTCGATCCTGGTGACACCCGTTTCCTCCCGGGCTTCCCGAAGCGCCACGGCCAGCAGGTCGCTTTCGCCGTCGGCGTGGCCGCCGGTCCAGGACCACGTCCTGTAGATGTTGTGCCAGACCATCAGCGCGCGGTCGCGCCGGGGATTGACGATCCATGACGAGGCCGAAAAATGGGCGAAGGGATTCTCCCTGGACAGGGGATTGTCCAGCGCGTCCAGCGCGCGCAGCAGCATCACCCGGTCCGCGGCTTCCTGATCGTTCCAGGGTGTGTAGCGCTCGATTGCACATCGCAGTTTTTCCATGATGCGTGCACCGCCTTTCCATCGTGACAGGGACAGTATATACCCTGATCGCCGTTTCGGCAAGGGCGGATTCGGATTTGCCTGCGCGCGGGCCTTGACATCGACGCGCCCGTTGGCATAAAATAATATCATACGAATGCAGCACGCGGAGGTTTGCCATGAAGCGCGTCATCACTTACGGTACGTTCGATCTTCTGCACTATGGGCACATCAACCTGCTTCGCCGGGCGAAGGCGCTGGGCGATTATCTGATCGTGGCGCTGTCCACCGATGAATTCAACCGCGTGGAAAAGAACAAGGTGTGCTATTTTTCCTACGAGGAGCGCAAGCTCCTGCTGGAGGCCATCCGCTACGTGGACCTGGTGATCCCCGAGGAGAACTGGGAACAGAAGCGCACCGACGTGCATCTTTACCGTGTGGACACCTTCGTGATGGGCGACGATTGGACCGGTAAGTTCGATTTCCTGAAGGAGGAGGGCTGCGAGGTGGTCTACCTGCCGCGCACGCCGGAAATCTCCACCACCCAGATCAAGACCGACCTGCACAAATGACGCAATCAATCGACATAAAGGCGGGGGAGCGATTCGCTCTCCCGCCTTGCAGTTTTTTTACAGGACCTTACGCATCATGATCATCTTCCGGAAGCTGCCGTCCTTCAGCCGGATGGCGTCGGGGTACTCGGCGACCTTTTCAAATCCCATCTTTTCGTACAGCGCCCGGCCGCGCTCGTTGCCGTCGATGTACTCCAGGTCCAGCTGCATGACGCCGCGCTCCCGGGCGACATCGATCAACGCATTGAACATGGCCGTGCCGATGCCCAGACCCCAGTACGCCCGGTACAGCGCGATGGCGATGGACGCCCGGTGGCGGATCTTGATCTTGTCGTTGAACTGGATGTTGCAGTTCCCGGCCAGCTGTCCCTCCACGAAGCAGCACAGCATCAGGCTGTTCGGGGCGCTCTTGAAGCCCTCCAGCAGCTCGCGCTCCTTCTCCTCGGTGAAATGGCATTCCTCCGGATAGCGCAGCACGAATTCCGTCTCGGCGGCGGTATCCGACAGATACCGGACCATCTGCGCCGCGTCGTCCGGCTCCGCTGTGCGCAGCACGGCCTCGCGTCCGTCCTTCAAACGGAACGTTCTGGGTTCGTACAGCATGTCGATCGCTCCTTTTCAAAACGGCTCCGGGGGTCGTCCGCCGGAGCCGCAGGTCGTTCTGTGCCGCTGGTTACAGCTTGTTGCGCTGGATCTTGCCGCTGATGGTCTTGGGCAGCTCGTCGCGGAACACCACGATGCGCGGGTACTTGTACGGCGCGGTGCGCTTCTTCACGTAGTTCTGGATGTCCTTCTTCAGTTCTTCGGTGCCCTCGATGCCCTTCGTCAGCACGATGGACGCCTTGACCACCTGGCCGCGGATCTCGTCCGGCGCGGCGGATACGCCGCACTCCAGCACGTAGGGCAGCTCCATGATGACGCTCTCGATCTCGAACGGCCCGATGCGGTAGCCGGAGGACTTGATCACGTCGTCGGTGCGGCTGACGTACCAGAAGTAACCGTCCTCATCCCGCCAGGCGACGTCGCGCGTGTGGTAGTAGCCGTCGTGCCAGACCGTGTTCGTGGCCTCCTCGTTGCCGTAGTAGCCCGCGAACAGGCCGCAGGGGATGCCCTTGTCCGTGCGGATGACGATCTCGCCGGGCTCGCCGACCTTCACCGGGTTGCCGTCGGGATCCACCAGCTCCACGTCAAACAGCGGGCTGGGCTTGCCCATGGAGCCGACCTTCGGCGTGGTGCCCGCGAAGTTGCCCAGCACCAGCGTGGTCTCCGTCTGGCCGAAGGCCTCCATGATGGACAGACCGGTGGTCTTCTTGAACAGGTTGAACACCTCGGGGTTCAGCGCCTCGCCGGCGGTGCACGCCGTGTGGATGCTGCTGAGATCGTACTTGGAGATGTCCTCGCGGATCAGGAAGCGGTACATGGTCGGCGGCGCGCAGAACGTGGTGATGTTGTACTTCGCGAACATCGGCAGGATGTCGTGGGCGTTGAAGCGGTCGAAGTCGTACACGAACACGGCGCATTCGTTCATCCATTGTCCGTACAGCTTGCCCCACAGCGCCTTGCCCCAGCCGGTGTCGGAGATCGTGAAGTGCAGACCGTCCGGCTCCACGTTGTGCCAGTAGTGGGCCGTGATGAAATGGCCCAGGGGATAGCAGTGGTTGTGCATGGCCAGCTTCGGATAACCGGTCGTGCCCGATGAGAAGAACATCACCATCGGATCCCTGCCGCAGGGCGAATCCTCGGTGCGCGGGAAGGCGGAGCGGTAGCTCAGGTATTCCTCGTCGAAGTCGTGCCAGCCCTCGCGCTTGCCGCCGCACAGGATGCGCCGGGTCACGTAGGGGCACGTCTCAAAGGCTTCCTCCACGTGGGATGCGGCCTCGCCGTCGGCGGTTACGCAGATGGCGCTGACCTGGGCCGTCTCAAAGCGGTACTCGTAATCCTTCTTCAGCAGCTGGTCCGTGGCGGGGATGGCGACGGCGCCCAGCTTGTGAAGCGCCATCATCACCACCCAGAACTGCCAGTTCCGGCGCAGCACGAGCATCACGCGGTCGCCCTTTTTGATGCCCAGGGCCTTGAAATAGTTGGCCGCGCGG
>CACWVN010000095.1 GCA_902764285.1 uncultured Eubacteriales bacterium | reverse complement strand
TCAGCGCGCTTTTCCCCGCGCCGCGTCACGCCTGTTCCCCGGCGAATTCCCGCAGTGCCCGGATGGCCTGCGCCGCGTCCGGCATCGCGTTGATCCTGTCCCGGAAGCGCGATGCGCCCGGCATGCCGTGGACGTACCACGCGATATGCTTTCGCATCTCCAGGTTGGCATGCTTTTCGCCGTAGAGCGCCATTTCCAGCCTGTAATGCCTTATCGCCGTCTCCACGCGCTCGCTCGGCGTCGGCGGGACCGCCGTTTCGCCGCGCAGCGCGGCGGCGATTTCGCGGAAGATCCACGGGTTGCCCTGGGCCGCGCGGCCGACGATCACGGCGTCGCAGCCGGTCTCGTCGATCATGCGGACCGCGTCCTGGCCGCAGCGCACGTCTCCGTTGCCGAACACCGGCACTGTCACCGCGCGCCTGACATCGCGGATCACCCGCCAGTCGGCATTCCCGGAATACTGCTGCATGCGGGTGCGGGCGTGTACGGCGACGGCAGCGGCGCCGCTGTCTTCGCAGATCTTCGCCACCAGCGGCGCGTTGACGCTGTCTTCGTCCCATCCGGAGCGAATCTTCACCGTCACCGGCAGCTTCGTCGCGCGTGCGATCGCGCGCACCACCGCCCCGATCTTCTCCGGCTCGCGCATCATGGCGCTGCCCTCGCCGTTTCCGGTGATCTTCGGCGCAGGACAGCCGAAATTGACGTCGAAAAACTGAAAACCGGCCCCTTCCAGCTGTCGCGCCGCCTCGGCCATATATTCCGGCTCGCTGCCGAACAGCTGCAAACCGGCGAATCCTTCGCCGGGAAGCCGCTTCAACAGATCGAGCGCGTTTGGGTTCTTCCCCCTGGAGAGCACCCAGCCCTTCGCCGAAAGCATCTCGCTGACGGCCCAGGCCGCGCCCTGTTCGAAGCACAACAGGCGCATGGCCGCGTCGGTCACGCCGGCCATGGGCGCCAGTCCCGCGCCGTGCGCGGCGAGCAAATCCTGAATCTGAAACACGGGTTTCATTCCCCTCGCATTCCCTTTGATACCGGTCTGAGTATAGCAACAACCGCCGCGGCCTGTCAAGCCGGCGCACAAAATGAACCGCCGCCCTCGATTGGCCTTGCATTTACGGCGCGGTATCGTGTATAATAAGAATGGTTTTCTGTATTTTCAGTCGTTTGGATGAATCCCCGCCGGGCCGCATAAGTTTTCCCGGTATGATCTGCATGAAGCGGAGGGATTCATCATGAGCGCGTTGCCGATTTTCCGGCGGAGGGCCCATGCGGCGCGGCGGAGCCTGCCCGCGATGGATTGGATGGACGACGTCACCGGGCGCTGCGCCCGCGCCACGGCCATCGGAAACCGCCGCCTGCTGGTTGAAAATTATACCGCCATCATCGCGTTCAGCGATGAGCGCATCCGCCTGGATACCGGAGGCGGCGCGCTGTGCGTGACCGGGCGGGATCTGTCGCTGCGCGAGGTGCGATCCGGCAGTCTGATCGTCCGCGGAGAGATTCATCGGGTGGATCTGCCCTGTGAGGGAGGCGGTGCGCCGGATGAGCGGTAAGATCCGTCTGCGCGTGACCTGCCTGACCCCGGAGCGGCTGCTCCGGCGGGCGCTGGACGCCGGAGCCGTCTTCACCTCGATCAGGCGCGCGGACGCGCGCACGCTGGTGCTGGATACCGACCCGGAGGGCGAACGAATACTGCGCGGGCTGGGAGAACGTTATTCCATACCGTTCAGCGTCGTTCGCCGCGGAGGCGTCAGCGCCGTCGCGGGCTTTGTGAAGCGCCGCGCCACGCTGCCCGCCGGGATACTGACGGCTGTCGTGCTTTGCGCGCTGTTTCTGGGGCGCGTGTGGCAAATCGACATCACATTCACCGGAGAGGGCGCCGCCCGCGGGGATCCGAAGCCGCTGCGCCGCATGCTGGATGAGATGCAAATCCGCCCGGGTTCGCCGCGCCCGAAGGACGTCGGGCTGATCGGCAAGCAGCTCGAAGCGGCTTCCGGCGATTACAGTTTTGTCGGCGTGCGCGCGCAGGGCGTCAGGCTGCTGGTGGAGGCGATTCCCGAAACGCCGGCGCCCCAGATCTACGACGTCGACGCCGCGAGGGACCTGGTCAGCGCCTGCGACGGCATCGTCGTATCCGCCGAGGCGCGCAGCGGCGAACTGTGCGTCTCCCCCGGCGACACCGTGCGTAAGGGCCAGCTGCTGATCCGCGGCGAAGAAAAGGCATCCGCGGAAGGCACGCGGCCGATCGCCGCGCTCGGAGAAGTGATCGTGCGCACCTGGCGCTGCGGCGAGGCGGCGCTGCCCGCGACGAAGGGCGAGGTGCGCTTCACCGGACGCTCTGCCGTCTCCAGCGTGCTCAGGGTGTTTTGCTTTGAAATCCCCATCGTCCGCGGCGCTTCGTTCGAATCGCAGCGCGAGGAGACCCGGGCGCTGGCCATCGGCGGACTGTTCCTGCCGGTTCAGATCGTGCGGCGCACGTATCGGGAGACGCGGCTTACACAGGTCGATGCCGATCCGGCGCTCCTTGAACGGCAGCTGCGGCTGCTGGCCGCCGCCGACGCGGGGCTGCGGCTTTTCGGGGATTGCCCGGACGGACATTCCGTCGTTAAGACGTGGTTTGACGGCGAACCGGCATCGGGCGGCATGAAGCGCATGCGCGCCGTCTATGAAATACAAACCAATGCCGCGGTGGCGCGGAAGGATGCAGTACAGGGAGGCTGAACCATTGGAGAAAACGGAAAACGCCCATATCGAGCTTTTAAACGTGGATTCGCCGGAACAGTTTATCGGCATGTTCGGCATACGCGAAGAGAATATTCCCCTGTTCAAAGACGAGCTGGGCGTGGATGTTTTTGCGCGCAGCGGCGAAATCACGCTCAGCGGCGACCCGGAGAAGGTGGCGCTGGCGCGGACCACGCTGGAAAAGCTGCAGGAAATCGTGATGCGCGGCGAGACCGTGGATCGCACGCGCATCCGCTACGCGATCGAGCTGGCCTCGGAGGGCAAGGCCGATCGCATCGGCGAGATCATGCGCGATGTCATCGCCATCACCTATCGCGGCCGGCAGGTGAAGTGCAAGACGCTGGGCCAGAAGCAATATGTGGACGCGATCAAACAGAACACCGCCACCTTTGCCGTCGGACCGGCGGGAACCGGCAAGACGTACCTGGCCATCGCGATGGCCGTCGTCGCGCTGAAGAACAAGGAGATCGAAAAGATCATACTCACCCGTCCCGCCGTGGAAGCCGGCGAAAAGCTGGGTTTTCTGCCCGGGGATCTCGCGCAGAAGGTCGACCCCTACCTTCGCCCGCTGTATGACGCGCTGCACGAAATGCTGGGCGTGGACGCCTACCAGCGCCTGCTGGAGCGCGGCGCGGTAGAAGTAGCCCCTCTGGCCTACATGCGCGGGCGCACGCTGAACGACGCCTTTATCATCCTGGACGAGGCGCAGAACACCACGTCTGAGCAGATGAAGATGTTCCTGACGCGCATGGGCATGGGTTCCAAAATGGTGATTACCGGCGACGTCACCCAGATCGACCTGCCTGCGGGCAAGCGTTCCGGACTGGTTGAAGCGCTGGAAGTATTAAAGGACGTGCCGGATATCGGCATCGTCCAGCTTACGCACCGCGACGTCGTGCGCCACGAGCTGGTCCAGGCCATCGTGCGCGCGTATGAAAAGCACGCCGCGAAAGCCGACCGGAAGCCGCGGGGCGTCCGGCCCAGGTCTTTCTAAGGGCACTGCCTTTGACGGCAAAGGAGTTCTGAGATGAAAAGGAAGAAGAATACGCGCGCCGCGCGTCTGGCGCCGGTGCTGCAGGTCGTCATGATCGCGGCCGTCACGTATATCCTGCTGACGGCGATGATACTGATCGGCACCACGCCCGAGCAGCACGACATCCAGGTGGGCTCGCCCGCGGCCATCGACATCCTGGCCAGCAAGGACGTCAACGACGTCGTGTCCACCGAGGAACACCGCGAAGCCGCCGCCGCCGCAGTCGAGCCCACTTACAAGAGCGTCGACAGCACGGTGGTTGCCAGCGTCACCGGCGATATGGAGGTCTGTTTTTCCCAGCTGGTTTCGCTGCGGGACGGCATGTCGTCCGCACAGGCGCTCGCCATGGACGATATGCAGCTGGACGCGATCAACGAACAGCTGATCGTTCCCGTCACCCGGGAGCAGTACGCCGCCCTGCTGGACGCGGATGAGGACAGCCTCCGCGCGCTGTTCACCGATTCCATTTCGGTCGTGCGCGACGAGCTCAATTCCACGCTGCCCGAGGGCCAGGAATCCAGCGCCATCAACCGCATTTCGCGAAACCTCGCCGGCCGGGGTTACGGCGAACCGCTGGCATCGCTGGCGACGGCCGTGGTGCGCAACTGCATCCGGCCCAACATGCTGATCGACGAGGAGATCACCGAGGCGCACCGCCAGCAGGCGCGGAACGAAGTCGAGATGGAGACCTGCGTCAAGGGCGAAGTCATCGTCCGGCGCGGCGAGATCGTCACTCAGGCGCAGTATGCCATGCTGTCCTCGCTGGGGTTGCTAAAGGAAGACGCGCTGGACACCCACCTGATCCTGGGCATCGCGCTGGTGCTGCTTCTGGTCCTCGGCGCGCTGGGCCTGTACCTGTGGCGGTACGAGCGGAACAAGCTGAACACGAAGATGCTGATGCTCCTGGCGCTCATCACGCTGATCGTCACGGCGCTGTCCCTGCTGCTCAGCCGCTGGAACGCGTACATGATGCCCATTTCGCTTGGCATGATGCTGGTTTACCTGCTGGCCGGCAGGCGCATGGCGCTGCTTTTCAACGTCTGTCTCGCCATCATCGTTTCGCTGTTCACCGATGCCAGCAGCGGCCTGTTCTCCGTGACGATGTTCTCCGTGGTGCTGATGGGCCTGGTCTCCGGGCCGATCGTCACGACGGTCTATACCATGCGCATGCAGCGCACGACCACGCTGCTGGCCGGCGTGCTGGTGGGCATATCGAATTTCCTGTGCACGATGGCCGTCGGCCTGATCAACAGCACGGAGCTCTCCGACGTGTTCATCAACGCGGTGTGGGCCATGTCGGGCGGCGTCATCAGCGCCATATTCTGCATCGGTATCCAGCCGCTGATGGAGCTGATCTTCAACCTGGCCACCAATTCCAAGCTGATCGAGCTTTCCAACCCGAACCAGCCACTGCTGCGCCGGCTGCTGCTGGAAGCGCCGGGCACCTATCACCATTCCATCATCGTCGCCAACCTGGCCGAGGCCGCCGCGACCGCCGTGGGCGGTAACGGGCTGCTGGCCCGCGTGGGCGCGTATTATCACGACGTGGGCAAGCTGAAGCGGCCCGTCTATTTCAAGGAAAACCAGCTGGGCGACAACCCGCACGACCGCACCGATCCCCGCGTTTCCGCCGCGATCGTCACCGCGCATCCCCGCGACGGCGCGGCGATGGCCCAGAAGGCGCGCATCCCCGAGCCGGTCATCGACATCATCCGCCAGCACCACGGCGACAGCGTACCGCTGTGGTTCTACGACAAGGCCGTCAAGCAGTACGGCGCGGAGAACGTGGATATCAACGCGTTCCGCTATGAAGGGCCGCGGCCCTGCACCAAGGAAGCCGCCTGCGTGATGCTGGCCGATACCATCGAGGCCGCGGCGCGCAGCATCCCCGATCCCACGCCTGAGAAGATCGACGCGCTGATCCGCAAGCTGGTGCACAACACGCTGAACGGCGGTCAGCTGGATGAATCGCCGTTGACGTTCGCCGATCTCGAAAAGATCTGCAGCGCGTTTTCCACCGTGCTGACGGGCGTGTTCCACGAGCGCATCGAATACCCGGACGTGTCCCTGCCGCCGCGCTCGGAGCTTGCGGGGAATCAGGAGCCCACGCCGAACGCTCCGGCTGAAACGGAATCGCCCCAGGCCCCGGCGCAGGAAAGCACTAAACAGGCGGAGCCCGAAGAGCCGAAAGCCCACGCCGCGCCCGCCGCCGAAGCCGCTGCGCCGGTTCCACAGACCGAACCCAAGGAGGCGGACGCCGATGCTCATTGAGCTTCAATGGGAAATCCCCGTTCCGGACGATTTGCCGGAGCTCGAGCGCACGCTGGATCGCGTGGCCGAGGCGTGCTTCCGGACGGAAGGGATTTCGGGCGCCGGATTTTCCGTGAGGATCGTGGATGACGAGGCCATCCGCCGTCTGAACCGGGAGATGCGGAACGTCGACGCCGCGACGGACGTGCTGTCCTTCCCCACGGTCTCTTTCCCCGCGGAAAAGACCGCCCGGGACTGCCCGAAGCGCCTGCGGCGGGAATACGACCCTTACCTGCGCTGCGTCAACCTGGGCGACTGCGTGATCAACCTGAACCGCGCGCGCCGGCAGGCGGAGGAATACGGCCACTCGCTGACGCGGGAATTGAGCTATCTGGCCGCCCATTCGGCGTTTCACCTGATGGGCTACGACCACATTGACGAAAAGGAGCGATCCGCCATGCGGGAAATGGAAGAGCGCGCGCTGGAATCCATCGGGATTACCCGGGATTCGGACGGCATCAGCCATGAACAGCTGTTCGCCCTGGCCTGCGAGGCCATGCAGAACAGCTACAGCCCCTATTCCCACTTCAAGGTCGGCGCGTGCATCCTCACCGAGGACGGCCGGACCTTCAAGGGCTGCAATTTTGAAAACGCGTCCTACGGCGCCACGATCTGCGCGGAGCGCTGCGCGGCGGGCTGTGCCATCGCGGCCGGCGCCCGGCGGTTCAGGACCATCGCCATCGTCGGGTCCACGGCCGTCGCCTGGCCCTGCGGCATCTGCCGCCAGGTCCTGCGGGAGTTTGCCGATCTCGACATGCCCGTGATTGTCGGCGCTTACGGCAAGGGCTTCGTCGTAAAGACGCTGGGCGAACTGCTGCCCGAAAGCCTGAGCCCTGAGGACCTGGGCGTCGATACCCAAGCATAGATCATTGGAGGATACCGCTTTGTCTGATACTGCGTTCCATTCCGGCTTTGTCGCCATACTGGGCCGCCCAAACGTGGGCAAATCCAGCCTGATGAACCGCTTCGTGGGCGAAAAGGTCGCCATCGTTTCCAACCATCCGCAGACCACGCGCAGCAAGCTGATGGGCGTGGCCGGCGGCGATGGCTGGCAGATCGTGTTCGTGGACACGCCCGGTCTGCACAAGCCCCGCACCAAGCTGGGCGAATACATGGTCAAGAGCGCCAACGACGCCCGCGAGGGCGTGGACGCCGTGCTGTGCGTGGTGGATGGCCAGCACATCGGCGCGGGCGACATGGCCATTTTGAAGGACGTGGCGGCCATGCGCTGCCCGAAATTCCTGGCGGTGAACAAGACCGACATCGTGACCAAGGAAGCGCTGATGCCCCAGCTGGCGCAGCTGAACGGCATCGGCTTTGACCAGATCGTGTCCACCTCCGCGCGCACCGGCGAGAACGTGGACACGCTGCTGAAGCTGCTGGTGGACGCCATGCCGGAAGGGCCGAAGTACTTCCCCGACGACATGATCACCGACCAGCCCGAGCGCGTGATGTGCGCGGAGATCATCCGCGAAAAGGCGCTGCGCCACCTGCGCGACGAGGTGCCCCACGGCATCGGCGTGGAGATGATGGCCATCAAAAAGATCTCCGACACCTTGACGGAGATCCACGCGGATATCTACTGCGAGCGCGCCAGCCACAAGTCGATCATCATCGGCAGGCAGGGCGCGATGCTGCGCACCATCGGCAGCGAGGCCCGCGAGGACATCGAGCGGCTGCTGGGCACGAAGGTAAACCTGAAGCTGTGGGTCAAGGTGCGCGAGGACTGGCGCAACCGCGCCAGCGATCTGCGCTCGCTGGGCTACGAGGACTGAACCGTGCCCGCCTTCACCACGCCCGCCATCGTGATCCGCCGCGCGGATTATTCCGATTACGACCGGATGATCACGCTGTTCTCGCCGGAACTGGGCCGGATCGACGCCATCGCCCGGGGCTGCCGCAGGCCGAAATCCCCGCTGGTCAACGCGGTGGAGCCTTTCACCAGCGGCGAATTTCAGCTGTACGCCCACCGGGAACGGATGTCGCTGGAGCAGTGCCAGATCTCCGACAGCTATTATGAGCTGCGTTCGGACTACGACCGGCTGTGCCACGGCGTCTACTGGCTGAAGCTGCTGGACGCGGCGATCCTGCCGGACACGCCCGCGCCGGAGCTGTTCATCACCACGCTGCGGGCGCTGGCCCACCTGAACTACGGAGAGCTTCCGCCGGCGCTGGTGACGATGGCCTTTGAGATGCACTTCATGACCATCAACGGCTTCGCGCCGCGGATGGACGCGTGCATGATCTGCGGCCGGCCCGTCGACGGCGACGCGCGGTTTGACGTTGACCTGGGCGGCGCGGTGTGTTTGCAGTGCCCCTCCGGCGCGCCGAAGGTTTCCAACGGCGCGCGGCGCATCATCATGAAGCTGCCGCGCACGCAGTTCGACAAGTTCCAGCTGGTGAACGAACGCCCCGAATGGCCCGAAGCCGCGCGTCTGTTCCGCCTGTACATGGACGACCGCATGCACCTGGGGCGCTTTGCCCCGCCCCTGTACGCCCCCGATCGCAAATAAATTTGCAAAGGTCATTCACAAATTGCAAAATATAGGTTATAATGATAGCATCACCAAGGCGATTCAAATCGACCTGATTAAGGAGGATACATCCATGAAGAAGTTTGTCTGTTCCATCTGCGGTTATGTGTATGAGGGCGAAGCCGCGCCCGAGCAGTGCCCGGTGTGCAAGGCGCCCGCTTCCAAGTTCATCGAGCAGGCCGGCGAAATGACCTGGGCCTCCGAGCACGTGGTGGGCGTGGCCAGCGACGCGCCGGAAGACATCAAGCAGGGCCTGCGTGAGAACTTCACCGGCGAATGCACCGAGGTGGGCATGTACCTGGCCATGAGCCGCGTCGCCTATCGCGAGGGCTATCCCGAGATCGGCGAATACTGGAAGACCGCCGCGTTTGAAGAGGCCGAGCACGCCGCCAAGTTCGCCGAGCTGCTGGGTGAGGTCATCACCGACAGCACCGAGAAGAACCTGAAGATGCGCGTGGAAGCCGAGAACGGCGCCACCATGGGCAAGACCGAGCTGGCCAAGAAGGCCAAGGCCCTCAACCTGGACGCCATCCACGACACCGTGCATGAGATGGCCCGCGACGAAGCCCGTCACGGCAAAGCCTTCGCGGGGCTGCTGAAGCGGTACTTCGGGAAGTAAGAACCCGCCGCGAAAGAAAACGCATTAAAAGGAGGCAAAACATATGCTGTCCAAAAAACCCATCGTAAATGGGATACTGTCCTGTGTCCTCGGTGCTGCCGGGCTTGCGTTGTTCAACTTTGTTATGTCTCTGATTAATGGGACTACCTTTCAGCAGGAAATCGGGCGCGTCGGAGATATCATCATCGATGCCGTCATCTGCGTTTCCTGCGGCGTCGCCGGTTATATGCAGGCGAAGAAGGCCGCGAAATAATCCTCGTCGGAAGGCTTTCAAGGGTCTGCTGGACTTAGTGAATCAGGAGGATCGTTCCACGCGAACGATCCTCTTTTTTCGTGTTCCTCCTCCCTTCTATGACACTTCTCTGTCTTTTCGTGCGTTTCGTGCCGTTTTGAAGCTTGTCATAGCCATTACTATGACACGAACAGCGTTTGCGTTGACTTACTCTTGTGTTCCTTGTATAATACTCTTGACGCCGATCCTTTGCGTTGAAAGCACCTTGAAATTACTGAACAATCGTGCCCCCTTGCGCCGTCAGGCGCAACGGCGCCACCGCCGGCAAGACCGACCTGGCCAAGCGCGCCAAAGCCCCGGACCGCGACACCGTCCACGAAGTGGCAGAGGACGAAACCTCGCACGACAAGCCCTTCGCGAGGCTGCTGAAGCGGATATTGTTTGGGAAGTAAAAAAAACGCGCGGTATCCTGTCTCAGGCGGAAAGGAGCAGCGTCAAATTGTCACAGGATGAGAGCTTAAAGAAGCTTGAGCAGCGGCGTCGGGAAATGATTCGGGCCCTTCCCACCAAAGAGAAACTGCTCGAACAGGTTGAAAAAGAACAGCTACTCAGCGAATACCTGACTCTGAAAGAGGTGGATAACCGCCTGTGGGCCTGTGACGACGTCCGTCAACAGCGCCTGGAAATGTCTCAGCAGCCGGATGGAAGCATCCGACTGGCCTGTGTTGACAATTCGGACGGCGTTCTTTACCGGGAGGCGTATGAGGAACCCTCTGAAGGATATTACCAGTTTCTCCTGTATCTGAGGAATTCCAGATATCTCTTCGAGCAGGGCCGGGCGAAACCACACCGCGGCAAGGCCTTCGCGGGGCTTCTGAAGCGGTTTTTCGGAAAATAGTTCTTCTCTCTGTGCACAGAGCAGCCCCTCAGCAACAGCCCGTTGCTTGCCCGTTTCGGCCCGTCGTGTTATACTTTTCCCGAGGTGAGAGAAATGGAAACGAAGGAAGTATTGCAGTCCCTGAGGACCAAGAGGGGTTTCTCCCAGGACGACGTGGCTCAGAAGGTGTTCGTGACGCGGCAGGCCGTGTCCCGCTGGGAGACCGGCGAGACCGTGCCCAACACGGAGACGCTCAAGCTGCTGTCGCGGCTGTTCGACGTATCCATCAACACGCTGCTGGGATCCCCGCGCCAGCTGGTCTGCCAGTGCTGCGGCATGCCGCTGGAGGACGAGAACATCAGCCGCGAGCCCGACGGCGCCTTCAATGAGGAATACTGCAAGTGGTGCTATGCGGACGGCAGGTACGTCTATCCCACGATGGGCGCGCTGGTGGATTTCCTGGTAGAGCACTTTTCCAGCGAACAATTCCCGCCCGAGCAGGCGCGCGCGTACTACACCGAAAACCTGGCAAAGCTGAACCACTGGAAACAATAAACCGGCCACTTCAAGGGCCCGGCGCGATCGCGCCGGGCCCTTGTGCTGCCTGCCCGCAGAGTCAATCCCCCGCCGGGCTCCCGTCCAGCACTTTCCATGCCTTCATATCGAAAACGTCGTGGCCCACGGACAGCCACGTGATGTATTTGAACGTGTTCCCGTTATTCTTCTTGGTATTCCAGACGTTCGTGAAGGCAACATACTGCTGGGGCGCGTCCTTTGCGGCGTCAGTAATCTCCACACCGGTAAAGGGATTGACGGGATCGGCGATCAGATCCTTCATCGCCAGGACGGGCGTATCGGCGTTGGTCATGAACCGGTCGTCCACCGTCAATTCCCGGCTGTCGAAATCCTTCACCAGCAGGAGCGGATTATACAGCATTGTATCAGCATAGTCCTCATCGCCGAACTGCATATCAAACAAGCCCAGGTCGCGCCCGTGATCCGCAACGATAATAATTCGTGTATTGTCATAAACGCCGTTTTCGCGCAGATAATCGAACCAGTTGCCCAGCTGGATCATCGCCGCCATATTACAATGGTAATGGCTCATCTGCTTAACGGTGGTCAGGCCGATCTCATCGCCGAGAATTGAACGGCGGACAGAATGATCCTTGTCATACTGGGTGTTGTCTACCGTGAGTGCGGGAACATAATCCGGGGTCTGAAGCATCGTTTCTTCGTGAGTGGTGTCGTTGCTTAACATCACGAAAGTATTCCTGTTTTCATCCCGCAAGTCGCAAATCTCCGGCAGTTTCTTCAAAACCGTATATGCGGAAAGAAAGCTTCTGCGTATTCCCGTCGCCTGAGACACGCCGCTGCTATACTGGCGAGAATAGAGATTCACATCTGTTTCATGATATTTCCCATCATCATACAGCTTCGCATGAAACACCAACGGTGCGGCGCGGAACACGCTATAGCAGAAGAAATTCCGGTTGCGCGTCGCCTCGTCTTTGTCCTGCATTTCAAACTCCTCGATAGAGAAATTCCCATTCGTGATATACCTGTGTATCTCAGGATAATCATCGAAAATGCCCAGATCCGGCACCAGTGTATAACCCGCATATGTTGGATCGCAGACCGTCACTTCAAAACCCGCGTTCAAAAAGCTGACCGGCATGACCTTCAGGGCCTCGTTCTGTTTGTCACCCAGCCATTCGTCGACACGCTCATCCATCTTTATCGGCGTATACTCATAGCCGCCATACAGCGCCGGTGAGCCGGTGTTCGTACGGCTGCCATAAGACAGCGCATTGGGACAGCGCATTGGGATAATAGGTGAAGCCCGCAAACTGACGCTTCAGTTCAGGCCGCTCCTCCAGCAGGTACGGGAAAAAGCGGCTGATCGCGCGATCCATCATGATGACGACCACGTTTTTCCCGCTCTTGTCCAGCGGAATGGATGCCTGCTGCCCGATTTCGCCGGACGCCACGGCTTCCGCCATGGCGCGGTAATCGGAATTGATGGAAGCGATATTCGTAAAGGACATCACCAGCAGCGCGACGCTTCCGGCGGCCAGCAGCGCCCGTGCCAGCGCGGCTTTTTTCTTCCAAACCAGATACGCGACCGCGGCCACGGCCGCCACGACGGCGCCGTTCAGCAGCATGCCCTTTCGCCCGACGCGCACTTTATCATCGTATTTCAACAGCGACGACATGTTGCCGTAATTCTTGCCGAAGAACATGAAATCCACCACGGCAATACACGCCAGCGCCAGCAGAAAATAGGCGAAGCGGCGCCGCACCGCCGGATTCGCCAGCCGGTAAAACACATTCCCCCATACCAGGAACGTCCCCGCGGCGAGCAGGACCGCGCTCAGGATATACCGAACCGGCGAATGCAGGTCAAGGTAATCCATGAATTCCATCGGCGAAGAGCTGATTACCGCGGAGGGAATCAGGACGCCCATCAGCACCGTAAGGAACAGGCCGGCAAGCACGAACACCGCGTCGTGCTGTCTGGAAGGCGCGACTTCAGCCGGCTTCCGCCTGCGGCTCAGGAAATACGAGCCCAGCGGCAGCTGCAGCGCCGCAAACAGCGCCAGCGACAGAATCCTGTAGCGGGCATGCGTCGCCGCGTAGGCCAGGAATACAAGGCCCAGCAGCGAACACAGCCCGCCGACGACCAGCTTCGGCCGGCGCAGCTTGCAGACGATGTTCTTGACCAGTGAAAACAAGTTGTTCAGCATCCAATAGAACGCCAGCGCCGAGGGCGAATCATAGAGCAGCACCAGGAATACCAGCGCCATGCCGTAGAGCTGGATCTTGCTGCGCAAGGGCATGCCGCGAGTGTACACGGCGCCGGAGACGATGTTGATGGCCGTCATCAGTATCGGCAGGACGTTGACGGAATGACCGGCTATCGTCAGCAGGCCGTCGGGGAGGCTCAGATCGCGAATGGGCCCGAACGGCATATTCTGCAGAATGCTCAGCCCGGACAGAAAGCGGTACGCGGCGATAAAGAACGGGATCTCCAGCAGCAGCGAGAGCGAACCGCGCAGCGTGTAATACGGCCTGTAATCGTTCTGGCGATAATAGGCCTGCAGCATCATGAAGCGTTCATCGCCCCTGAACGTCTTTTTGATGTGATCCACGCCCGGCTGCAGGCGCATCGATATCCGGCGTTCCTCCTCCTGGATGGCGTCCGCCCGGCGATAGAGCGGCAGCACCAGCAGATTGATCGCCAGGCTCAAGAAGACGATCGATAATCCCAGATTCCGCGTGACGGTGCACGCCGACGAATAAATGACGTCGAACAACAGCACGAGCGGACCGAGGATAAGCTGATACAGCATCGATGCAATCGTCATTGGTTCTGTTCATCTGCCTTTTCAAAAGGATGTTTGCGCTTCCAAGCCGCGTAAACGACCAGAAAAACGACGGAAAACCCAAGGATCCAGGCTGCGGCACAATCGTCCGGCAGCTGAATGGCGTTCGCCGCAATATGGGCAAGCGCCGCGGCGAGCAGCGTTTTCGAACGCAGCGCGGCAAATCCGAACAGCATGCCCGCGGGCAGGGCCAGGAGCATCCGGCCGGGAGACCCGTGGCTGCAGGCAAAAACCGCCGCGCTCACGGCGACTGCCCACCCGGGCTTCAGAAACGCCAGCGCCCCGTCCAGCACGAGGCCGCGGTAGATCAGTTCTTCGCATATCGGCCCGGCCAGGCAGACCGCGACAATCATGCCGAAGGACGGTTCCGCCGTCCGAACGGCGTCCTCAAGCCGCAGCAGCCGCGCCGCCCATCGCGCCGCGCCGCCCAGGCAAAAACCGGCGGCGAGCCAGACCATGGGCATCCACCATTTCCAGCCGGCGCGCTTCAAGCCGCCGAAGCGGCGTCCGCCCCGGGCCACCGTCCAGAGCAGCGCAGCGGGAAAAAGCAGCACCGGGATCAGCCAACCCGACAGGCCCAGCGCCCGAAGGAGCCGCCCGGCGGCCGCGTACGCCAGTGCCGGTGCAAGCGTCATAAGCCACAGCCGGCCATTGTACGACAGCTTCATCATGCTTCCCGCCATTCTGTGCCGTCTGGCGCCGCGTCGCCGCGATCGAACCGTGCCCGCTTCATGTTATCGGGTTCAGCACTGTATACATTTCTTTACTCGTATCATTATAGCACAACGATCGATAATCCGTCTACGCAGTTTTGTAATGTTTTGCCATTCCATGGAAAACCGGCGCACAAAAAAGCCCCCGAAAAGGGAGTTTTTCTCTCTGTGTAAGAACGCCCAAAAGGTTTGCAGCCGAGGTAAGTCCGCGTAAAAACACCGGCAAAAAAATCGATAAACCTGATTTTGGACAATTATCTTCCGGTTTTTCGCTCTATTGATCAAAATGGATTCATTCGCATTCCTTTGATGTGAAAGAACGCGTAAAAGACATCGGCGTATCATCTCTATAAATCCGAATTTTAAAATTACACGCTCGGTTTTTGATTCAGTACACGTTCGAGCGCCACCCAGCCCAGGTATTTCGGATGATTTCCGGTCAATGCCGTCAATTTTTCGATTGCCAGATAGTCATCAACTCGGACCATGTCCCACGCATGGATCACTCGGCCGTCCCCAAAACTTATGCCGCAATGTCCCCAGTTGACCGGGCCGTTTTCGCTTGGACACAGGCAGTCATAGAATACGAACGCGCCTCGCTCCGGCACTCCGCCCCGCAGCGCGTCCTTGTACATCTCGCAAGATTCCTTTGCGCTGTCCCCGCCGAATACTTCGATATCATTGCTGATTTCAAGTGCGTCCTCGATAAACGCAAGACACCAGCCTGCATACTCTGTGCTGCCAAGTTTGCTTTCAGCAAAACGTATCATATTCTCTGTCAGTTTCTCCATGGGTTCGTTTTTTCTTTTCTGGTAAAAGACGAATCCATCCTCATTTTTTATGATGCGATAGCCTAATCTTTTGTAAAAAGCATTTGTCCGCTCATTCCAACATGGGGTATCCAGATGAAACTCAGCAGACCACGGGAAATTCTTTTCTATGCAATCCATCAGGCGAATTCCGAAACCTTTTCTATGATAGATGCTATCAATAAAAATCCTGCCTATGTATACGCTGTTTTCTGTTTCATCCGGGAATACAATGGCAGCCCCGACCAAATCGTTTCCGATCATTGCCTGATACAAATGCCCCTCCCGGGCCATCTGTTGATGCCATTTGATCGAATCATATTCAGGGGGACAATCGCCTTTTATTTCGCCTACATTAACATCTGTTTCAAAAGCTCTGACAGACATTGCTACGATTTTTTCTATCTGATTTGCCTCTGCTTTGACAAGATACATCCTGCTTCTCCTGCTCTTTTATAACCTGTATTCCATTTGGACATCAAAGGGTTCCGCGGCGTACAGCCAAGTGCCCGGTATGCCGCCTGTGACTCTTTTGAGGAATGAGCCGAAATGTACAGTTTCTCCGCGCCCAGCCGCCGGGCCTCTTCGCAGACCAGGGAAAAGAGCTTCCTGCCGATGCCCTGACGCCTGTATTCCTCTGATATCTGAAAACAGACCAGCTGCACATATCTTGACGCAGCTCCGAATATACGGTGGGAGACGATTGCAAAACCAATGATCCGCCCGCCGTCGAACGCGCCGAAGCCGGTCTGGTCAAGGCTTATATGCTGCACCACGTCTTCTGCTATTTCCCGGCACTGTTCCGGCGACCAGTTTTCTTCAAAGATATTCGGCACAAGCCTCCAATCGTCGTTTATCTTTCGCCAGCATTCTGTAACAGACTGGTGGCGGACAAAATCATCCAATGAATTACGTGTGAAATTGTTGCTGTCCAATCTCTTGTATTGATAATTCATTCCCATATAGA
>CACWVN010000094.1 GCA_902764285.1 uncultured Eubacteriales bacterium | reverse complement strand
CATGGGCGGCGGCGGCCTGGGCAAGATCGCCATCAACTACGGCTACAACCGCTACAAGTACGCCGTGCTGTACCTGGCCGTGATCGTGCTGGTGGTGGTAGTGCAGGTGTTCCAGAGCGTCGGCACCCGCGTCGCCGCGCGGCTGGACAAGCGGATCAAGAAATAGGGAGTAGGGAGTAGGGAGTAGGAGAATGCCCGAATTCCCCGCAGGGGCGCCGATGCGGCGCCCGCCCGTGGAGTATTAGGGAACAGGCAACAGGGAACAGGCAACAGGGAACAGGAGACTGCACGACAGGACAACGGCGAAGGAGGTTTTCACATGAGGAGGAGGGAACAGGCAACAGGGAACAGGAGACTGCACGACAGGACAACGGCGAAGGAGGTTTTCACATGAGGAGGATTCTGGCGATCGTTCTGGCGCTGCTGCTGTGCGGCGCGGCGATGGCGGAGGGAACCGGGTTTGCGTTCCGCAACGGCATCACCTGGGGCATGACGGAGGACGAGGTATTGGCCGCGGAGGGCGGCGCCGAGTATCAGCGCAACGAGATGGAGCCGGGGCTGTCGCTCATCGTCATTGAAGACGACATGACCACCGGCGCGAAGGGCGATGTGAATTACGTCTTCATGAACGGCGCGCTGGTGATGGACGGCTATTATTACCATACCGGCGATATTTCCGCGGATGAACTATCCGCCGCGCTGACCGAAAAGTACGGCGAACCCGCCCCGGCGGACATTCCGCGCTTCCTGGCGGTGATGACCGCGCTGTACGGCGAAACGCCGCCGGATCTGCCCGAAGGCGCGCTGTTTTGGAACTGGACGCTGGAAGACGGCACCTACATCGTGCTGACTACGTCGTGGGACACCGACATGGACGAGCTTTCGCTCGGCTACATCGACGAAGCGGCGATCCTGGCGGGGCAGTCCGTCAGCGAGCCTGCCCCGGCGATGAACCCCGACGGCATGTAAAAGATGAACGACGCGCATCCGCGGATCGCACATGCGATCCGCGGATGTTTTTATCGCCCGTCGCCCGCCAGCCGCTTCAATTCGCTCATGCAGAAATCGCACAGCTCCCGGGCGGTCTCGGCGCTGGCGGATTCCGCGACGACGCGCATTTCCGGCCGGCCCTCGTCCGGGCACACCCAGGCCCAGCCGTCGTCCCGGCTCAGCCGCATGCCGCCGCCCAGCTCCACCCGCGCCTCCCGCTGCGCCAGCGCGTGCAGGATCCGGCCGGTCTGGGACGGCGCGATGGGAATGCTGCGGCTGCGCCGGGCCACGGCCGGCATGCGCCGCCGCCACGCATCCAGCGTCAGACCGGCGTTTACCAGCGCGTCCAGCGCCGCCAATGCCCCGGCGATGCCGTCGAAGTACAGCGCGAACTGCTCCGGCTGCCGCCGGGCCAGCTCGTTCATCCACAGCGCCGGCTCCCCGGCCACGTATTCCGTGCGCGCGCCGCGGCGCGCGGCCAGCGCCTGGATCGCTCGCGTGGCCTGCACCGGCAGCAGCAGGACGCCCTGTCCGGCTTCCAGCGCCGTCCACGCGGCCATCAGCTGCTGCTGCGCGTCGTCCAGCGCGCCGGCCTCGTCGGCCAGCGAGAAGCCCTCGCCGCCGTCCGTCAGGCATACGCCTGTCTCGCCGGGCGACAACTCCATCCGGGCGGGATCGCCCTCGGCGCGCACCTGCAGCCCCGCCCGGCGGAAGGCGCTCTCCGCCAGCGTCCGCAGCGCCGGTTCCGCGGCGTACAGCGCCACCGGCGGCGCGGCCTTCGGGTCGGCGCGGAACCGCCCGGCGGCCTCCGCGATGTAGCCCATCTCCGCGCTGCCGATGCCCGCGATGGGCACGGCGCCGCAGGAAAAGGGCTCGGCGTAGTCCTGGCGGGCGTTCAGCGCGGCCACGGCGCGCTGCTGGCGGTTCATCAGCCGCGCGCCCCATTCGTTCAGCGGCAGGATATCCTCCGTGCGAACCAGCGCCGCCGCGTCGCAGCGCAGCGCCCTCTGGGCGTGCCGCAGCACGGGCAGCGCCGTCACGCCCGCGTCCAGAACCTGCACGCCCTGGGCCATCGCGCCGGCCGCCGCGGCGTGCCACAGCGCGCCGGCCACCGCGCCCGGCTCCCGGCCCAGCAACAGCTCCCGCGGCTTCAACACGGCGGCGATGGCCTGCGCGGCCCGGGCCGCCGCGGCGGGATCGTTTATCGGCAGCGCGCCGCAGCGAAAGGCGGTTTCCAACCGGCTGCCCCAGACCAGGTTGGCCGCCACGCGTTCGCCGTCCGCGGCCCGCTTGCCGGGCCAGAGCTTCACGCCCTGGGGCAGCACGGCCCGTTCGCCCAGCGCCGCGCCGGCGCCCAGCACTGCCTCTTCGTAGGCCTGCGCGCCGGGTTCCAGCCGCGCGCCCGCCGCCAGCACGCATCCCCGGGCCTGCGCGCCGCGCTCCAGGCGCGACCCCGGCCACAGCACGGCCCGCTTGACGCTGGCGTTTTCGCCGATCACGCAGCCCTCGCCGATGACGCTGTAGGGGCCCACCCGCGCCCCGGCCAGTATCCGGGCGTTCGCCCCGATCAGGCACGGGCCTTCCAGCACCGCGGAACGGTCCACCTCGCAGCCGGGCGCAAGCACGGTGCGCCCCGGCCCGGGCGTCAGCCCGTCCAGCCGGATGCGCCCTTCCAGCGCGTCCGCGTGGGCGGCCAGATAGGCGCGCACATCGCCGATGTCGCACCAGTATCCCTGCATTACGTACCCGTACACCGGCAGCCCTTCCCGCACCAGCGCGGGGAACAGGTCGTGGCCGAAATCCCAGGGCCGGTCCGCGGGGATGCGTTCCAGCACCTCGGGCTCCAGGATATAGATGCCGGTGTTCACGGTATCGGACAGCACGTCGCTCCAGTCCGGCTTTTCGTGGAAGCTGCGCACGCGCCCGTCGTTATCGGCGCACACCACGCCGTAATCCAGCGGATTGTCCGCGTGCTTCAGAACCAGCGTGGCCAGCGCGCCGCGCTCCCGGTGGAACGCGGCCGCCGCGCCGATATCCAGGTCGGTGATCCCGTCGCCGGAGAGCACGACGAACGTCTCGTCCAGGAAATCCGCCGCCTGTTTCACGCCGCCGGCGGTGCCCAGCGGCGTCTTTTCGACATACCAGCGCAAATCGACGCCGAACGCGTCGCCGTCGCCGAAATAATCGATGATCGCATCGGGCAGATAGCCCAGCGTGGCGGCCACGCGGTCGATGCCGTGCCGCTTCAGCAGCGCCAGCGCGTATTGCATCACCGGGCGGTTCATCAGCCGGATCATCGGCTTCGGGCAATCGCAGGTCAACGGCCGCAGGCGCGTGCCCTCGCCGCCTGCCATGATGATCGCCTTCATCGCAACCCTACACATCCTTTTACACGGGCATAGTCATTATGTATGCCTATTGTGGCCTGCGCAGAATCATTTTATGCGTTTTTCGCGGATTGACGGATTTCTGCAAATCCGATATACTGGAAACAAAAAACGGCGGGAGGGACGACGATGAAGCGATTTTTGGCGTGCCTGACGGCGCTGGTTCTGGCGCTGGCGTGCTTTGCGGCGCTGGCGGAGGACGGCGAAACCTATCTGACCATGGTGGTGGTGAACTGCGATGAATGGGTGTCGCTGCGCTCCGGGCCCAGCACGTCCGCCGACCGGATCGCGCAGGTGCCGCTGGGCGAAGTGGTGTTCGAATGCAGCCGCATCGACGACCGGTTCTTCTATTGCACCTACATGGGCCAGCGGGGCTACATCCTGGCCGATTATCTGATGCCCACGGAATACGGCGAGCCGGAGGAGCCCGATGCGTCCGACGTGGTGCTGGATTACCGGGAAAACGGCCTGCACGTGCTGGCGGAGCGCGCCGGCCTGGGCGACGGGGAATACCTGCTGGTGACCTGCGAGGACGAATCGGGGGACCAGCGCTGGTTCTACGAGACGATGACCGATTACGTGACGGAGCTGACGCTGACGGACGCCTTCATCGGCGGCGCGGTTCAGGACCCGTTCGTGATGGTGTACAACGCCGAAAAGGGCCTGACGGCGCTGGATCTCTGGAGCGGCGAGGAGCGGTGGACGCTGACGCCCGGGCAGGCCGACCTGGGCGCGAGCATCACCCACGCCCGCGCGGACGACGGCACGCTGTACATCGGCGGCTACTACGGCCCCGACCCGGTGGCCATCGACGTGCGCGGCAACGTGCTGTGGCGGTCGGATTCCGGCGGCTGCGCCTGGCTGTACGAGATCAACCTGGGCGATGAGGAGATCGCCTGCCATTACGATCTGATGAGCGATGCCGACGGCGGCGGATGGGTATATTTCCGTTACGACGGCAGCACCGTGGATTTCAGGAACTACGATTGAACGATCGCGAACAGGCGTCGGACGGGGGAACGGCCATGCGCACCAGAAAAGAGATCGTGAGCGGGTTTTACGGCCAGTCGGACGAGGACGGACGGCTGCTGAAGACGCGGCACGGCCAGTTGGAATACCTGACGACCATGCACTTTATTCACCGGTATGTGAACGAGCGATCCAACGTGCTGGAGGTCGGCGCGGGGACCGGCCGGTATTCCATCGCGCTCGCCCGGGAAGGCATGGATGTGACCGCTGTGGAGCTGGTCGAAAGCAATCTCGCGATCCTCAGGGAGAACAGCCGGGGAATGGATCATATCCGATCGTACCAGGGCGACGCCACTGACCTGGGCAGGTTTGCCGGCGATTCCTTTGACGCGACCCTCGTCCTCGGCCCCATGTACCACCTGTACGAACCCGACGAGGTGAACCGGGCCATCGACGAAGCCATCCGGGTGACCCGGCCGGGCGGGGCGATCCTGTTTGCCTTTATCTCGGTATTCGGCATCATGTACGCCAATTACCTGCGCGGGAACTGGGCGTTCGGACAGGCGGAGAACTTCACCGACGATTACAGGGTCAGACACTTCAGCGAGCAGCTGTTTACCGGGTACGACGTGGCCGAGTTTGAGCGCCTGTTCGCAGACAAGCCGGTCGAATGGATAACGACGGCGGGCACGGACGGCCTGCTGGAGCCCATCGAGGAACGCCCCGATTTTTCCATCCCGGACGAGGATTTCGACGCGTTCGCGGCGTGGTACCTGGCGTTTGCCGAAAAGCGGGAGCTTTTGGGCAATACCAACCATCTTCTGTATATTTGCCGGAAACGGTGATCGATTCCGGCGTGCGGCCGCGCCGGAAAACGGAACGGACAAAGAACCCCTGCGCCGGGATCTGCGGCGCAGGGGTTTTGCGTTCGGGTTCATCGCGGAAAATTGTGGGATTCAATACACCTCATCCGGCTTCGCTTTGCGCAGCCACCTGACGGGGGCATCGCGCAGGTGACGGATGAGGGAAAGTATGCCACAGCTCTCCGTGAAGAGCTTGCGTTTGGCCGGCGTTGGCCGCGGGCGGCCGTCCGGTTACAGGATGTACTTCCGCACGTCCTTCTGGTGGATGTCGGCGCTCATCTGCGCCTTTACGTATTCGGCGTTCACCAGCACCTTGATCTGCGGGGCGTCGCCGCCGCCGGCGTTGAAGGCGATGTCGTTCAGGATCTTCTCCATCAGCGTGTGCAGCCGGCGCGCGCCGATGTTTTCGCTGGATTCGTTGGCCTGCCAGGCGTATTCGGCGATCAGCGACAGCGCCGATTCGTCGAACTCCAGATCCACGCCGTCCACGCCCAGCAGCAGCTGGTACTGCCGGATCAGCGCGTTTTCAGGCTGGGTCAGGATGCGCTTGTAATCCTCCACCGTCAGCGGCTTCAGATCCACCCGCACGGGGAAGCGGCCCTGCAGCTCGGGGATCAGGTCGGACACCTTCGACACGTGGAACGCGCCCGCGGCGATGAACAGGATGTGATCGGTCTTCACCGGGCCGTACTTGGTGTTCACGGTGCTGCCCTCCACGATGGGCAGGATGTCCCGCTGCACGCCCTCGCGGCTGACGTCGGGGCCGCCGGAGCGCGCGCCGCCGCGGCCGGCCACCTTGTCGATCTCGTCCAGGAACACGATGCCGTGCTGCTCGGCGCGGTCCACGGCCTCGGTGTACACCTGGTCCATGTCGATCAGATTCTGCTCCTCCTCGGCCAGCAGGATCTTGCGGGCCTCGCGCACTTCCACCTTGCGCAGCTTTGTCTTCTTCGGCAGGATGCTGCCCAGCACGTCGCCCATGTTCATGTCGGTGCCGGGGATCTCCGGCTGGGGCATGGATTCCTCCACTTCCACCTCGACGATCTCGTGCTCCAGCTCGCCGCGGCGCAGCCGGGTGCGCACGTCGTCCTGCCGGACGGCCAGCTTGGTGCGGTCCTCCGGGGACAGCTCGGGCTCCTTGGGCTTGTTGCCCAGCAGGATGTCGATGGGGTTGGCGGGCTTGCGCTTCTGCGCGCCGGACAGCAGCTCCACCAGCCGGTTTTCCACGTTGGCCTCGGCGCGGATGCGCACGCGCTCGCCGTGCTGGCCCTTGACCAGCCGGATGGCGGCCTCCACCAGGTCGCGGATGATGCTCTCGACATCGCGGCCCACGTAGCCCACCTCGGTGAACTTCGTGGCTTCCACCTTCACAAACGGCGCGTCCACCAGCTTGGCCAGCCTGCGGGCGATCTCCGTCTTGCCCACGCCGGTCGGGCCGATCATCAGTATGTTCTTGGGCGTCACTTCTTCCCGGATGTCATCCGGCAGCTGCGCCCGGCGATAGCGGTTTCTGAGCGCCACGGCCACGGCGCGCTTGGCGTCGTCCTGGCCGACGATATACCTGTCCAGTTCGCGAACGATCTCGCGGGGTGTCAGTTGAATCATGGCGATTTCCTTTCCGTGCGGGGAGATATGGCTTTTAGAATTTCAGCAGAATGCCCACGACCGCCGAAATGGCGATGAAAATCACGGGGCTCCATTTCAGCTTGCGCTGGCCGATGAATATCAGCGCGCCGAGGAGGATGGCCTTCCAGGTGAACAGGTCCATCAGCCTGCCGGTCTGTTCATAGGCGGACAGATCGACCAGCGCCACCTTGGCCACGTTCAGGCCGGCGGCGGTGATCATGGCGATGGAGGCCGGGCGCAGCCCGTAGAACGCGCCGTCCACCAGCCGGTTTTCCCGGAAGCGGTGCAGGAAGCGGGCGATGATCAGTATGATGATCACGGAAGGCGCCGCCAGCGCCAGCGTCGCCGCGATGCCGCCCGGCACGCCCGCGGTCTTGAAGCCCGCGTAGGTGGACATGTTGATGCCGATGGCGCCGGGCGTGGATTCCGAAACGGCGATCATATCGGCGATATCGGCGTGGGAGAACCAGCCGGTGGCGTCGGACATCTCGTACAGGAAGGGCAGGGTCGCCAGACCGCCGCCCACGGAAAACAGGCCCGTCTTCATGAATTCCAGGACCAGGCGAAACAGCGTCATTCAGCTTCCCCCTTTCCGGTCCCGGAGCCCGTGCGCCCCTTGCGCAGCGAGATCAGTATGCCGGCCGCGCCCGACAGCAGCACCAGCACCGCCGCGGGGATCTTCACGGGCAGCAGCGACGAGAAGGCGTTCAGGGCGAACACCGCCAGATACAGCCCCAGCGTAAAGGCGTCCACCACGCTGCGCTTCCACAGCCGCAGCACGGCCTGGACGATCAGCACGCACACGCAGACGCGGATGCCCGCGAAGGCGTGCTGGACCACGTCCAGCTCCGCGAAGTTGGTCAGGAAAGCGGCGATGACCAGTATGATGGCGATCGGCGCGCTCAAAAAGCCGGCCGTGGCCGCCAGCGCGCCGGGAATGCGGGCCCGCTTTTCACCGATGAACGTCGACACGTTCAGCGCGATGATCCCGGGCGTGCACTGGCCGATGGAAAAGTAGTCCCGCAGATCGTCCATCGTGGTCCAGCCGCGCTTGTCCACCAGCTCCCGCTCCAGGATGGGCAGCATGGCGTAGCCGCCGCCGAAGGTCACGCAGCCGATCTTCACAAATGTCCAGTAGAGTTCCAATAAGGTATTCATGCTCGGCCTCCGCAGTCGCAAGTCGGTCGACGGGGCGTCAGACTTTCTCCACGATGATGTTCCCGTTGGTGTACACGCAGATCTCGCTGGCGATCTTCAGCGCCTTTTCGGCGATCTCGGCGGCGGGCAGATCGGTGTTCTGGATCAGCGCCCGGGCCGCGGCCAGCGCGTAATTGCCGCCGGAGCCGATGGCCAGCACGCCGTCGTCGGGCTCGATCACCTCGCCGGTGCCGGAGATCAGCATCAGGTTCTCTTTATCCGCGCACAGCAACAGCGCCTCCAGCTTGCGCATGGCGCGGTCCATCCGCCAGTCCTGGGCCAGCTCCACCGCCGCCCGGGGCAGGTTGCCGGAATACTGGGTCAGCTTGTCTTCGAATTTTTCCGACAGCGCGAAGGCGTCGGCCACGCTGCCGGCGAAGCCGATCACCACCTTGCCGCCGAAGATGCGGCGCACCTTCTGGGCGGTGGCCTTCATGATGGTCTTTTCGCCCATCGTCACCTGGCCGTCGCCGGCCACGGCGATCTCGCCGTCGCGCCGGACGGCGCAGATCGTGGTGCCCCGGAAGAGGCTCGTGGGTTCATAACTCATATTCTTTGATTACCTCGTTCATCGTGTCGATCGCGCGTGCGCTGAGCTGTTCGTAGCGGTTCTTCTTGCCCTTCACGCGGAAGGGCAGCGGTTCCAGGATGCCGAAATTGGCGTTCATCGGCTGGAAATTGGGCGTGGGCGCGGTCACGTGCCGCGCCAGCGCGCCGGTGATGGTCCGGCCGGTGAAATCCGGCTCGGGCTTGCCCTCCAGCGCCCGGGCCAGGCCGACGGCGGCGGTCAGCCCGCTGACGGTGGATTCCATGTAGCCCTCCACGCCGGTCAGCTGCCCGGCGAAGCGGATCAGCGGGTCTTTCTTCGCGGCGTAGTTCGCGGCCAGCACCTGCGGACCCATCAGGTAGGTGTTGCGGTGCATCACGCCGTAGCGGGCGAATTCCGCGTGCTCCAGCCCGGGGATCATGCCGAACACCCGCTTCTGCTCGCCCCATTTCAGCCGCGTCTGGAAGCCCACCAGGTTGTACAGCGTGCCCTGGGCGTTCTCCTGCCGCAGCTGCACCACGGCGTGGGGCTCCTTCCCGGTGCGCGGATCGACCAGCCCCACCGGCTTCAGCGGCCCGAAGGCCAGCGTCTGCCGGCCGCGGGCGGCCAGGATCTCCACCGCCAGGCAGCCCTCGAACACCAGCTTCTTTTCGAAATCGTGCAACTCCGCCAGCTCCGCGCCGACGAGCGCGTCGTAGAAGGCGTTGTACTCGTCCTCGGTCATCGGGCAGTTCAGGTAGTCGTCCGAGCCCTTGCCGTAGCGGCTGGCCCGGAACACCTTGTCCATGTCCAGCGAATCGGCGGTGACGATGGGCGCGGCGGCGTCGAAGAAATTCAGCGCTTTCGCGCCGGTGAACGCCGCGATGGCATCGCACAGCGCCGGGTCGGTCAGCGGCCCGGTGGCGATGATCGCCGGGGCTTCGGGGATCTGCGCCACCACGGCGGATTCGGTCTCGATCAGCGGGTGGCCCTGGATGGCGGCGGTGACGCGGCCGGAAAACAGATCGCGGTCCACGGCCAGCGCGCCGCCCGCCGGCACGCGGCTCTGTTCGGCGCATTCCAGGATCAGGCTCTTCAGCGCCCGCAGCTCGGCCTTCAAAAGGCCCGAGGCGTTGGACAGCTGCTCGGCCTTCAGGGAATTGGAGCAGACCAATTCAGCGTAGCCCGGCGATTTGTGCGCCGGGCTGTACTTGACGGGTTTCATTTCGATCAGGCGCACCGGGATGCCCCGGCGGGCCAGCTGCCACGCGGCCTCGCAGCCCGCCAGCCCTGCGCCCACGACGGTGACGCGATCAGACATCGCCGTCCTCGGCGCCGGGGTTTTCCACCTGCTCGCGGTGGCGGCAGGTCTCGTTGGCGCACACGTGGTACACGGCGCCCTTGCCGCCGCGCTTGAGCACCATGTAGCTGCCGCAGACCGGGCACTTTTCCTTCACCGGGCGATCCCAGGACACGAAATCGCACTCGGGGTATTTTTTTGCGGCCCTTGCGGCTGATGCGCTCCAGCAGCTCGCCGCCGCACTTGGGGCAGGGCACGCCGATGTTGTTCGGCAGCGCCAGCGTGTGCCGGCAGGCGGGGAAATTGGGGCAGGCCAGGAACCGGCCGTAGCGGCTCATCTTGTAGACCATCATCGCGCCGCACTTTTCGCAGGGCACGTCGGACACCTGGTCCTCGATGGCCACCTTTTCGATGCTGGACTCGGCCTTCTCCAGGTCCTTTTCAAACGGGCCGTAGAAATCGGCCACCACGCCGCGCCAGTCGGTCTCGCCGGCCTCCACGCTGTCCAGCTTGTCCTCCATATCGGCGGTGAAATCCACGTCCACGATATCGGGGAAGTTGGCGCACATCAGGTCGTTGACGATCTTGCCCAGCTCGGTGGGGATCAGCCGCTTGTTTTCCTTGGCGATATAGCCGCGGCGGCCGGTGATGGTGGAGATGGTGGGGGAATAGGTGGACGGCCGGCCGATGCCCAGTTCCTCCAGCGTGCGCACCAGCGACGCCTCGGTGTACCTTGGCGGCGGCTGGGTGAAATGCTGTTCGGCGTTCATCTCGCCCGGCGCGGCGGCCATGCCCTCGGACAGCTCCGGCAGGCCGTTGTTCTCGTCCTCCTCCTGCGGGTCGTCCACGCTCTCCACATATACGGCGGAGAAGCCCGCGAAGCGCAGTTTCTGGCCGTTGAAGTGGAACCGGACGCCGTTGTCGCCGTCGATGTCCACGGACAGCGTGTCGTAGACGGCGGGCGTCATCTGGCTGGAGACGAAGCGGTCGTAGATCAGCTTGTACAGCCGGTACTGGTCCCGGGACAGGCTGGCCTTGATCTGCTCGGGCCTGCGCTCCACCACGGTGGGCCGGATAGCCTCGTGGGCGTCCTGGGCGCTCTTGCGGGTCTTGTACACGTTGGGCTTTTCGGGCAGGAAATCCGGCCCGTAGGCGGACAGGATCACCTCGCGCACGGCGGCCACGGCCTCATCGGCAATGCGGGTGGAATCGGTTCGGATGTAGGTGACCAGGCCCTGGCTGCCCTCGCCGGCCAGCTCCACGCCTTCGTAGAGCTGCTGGGCGATCTGCATGGTTTTCTGGGTGGAGAAGCCCAGCTTGCGGCTGGCCTCCTGCTGCAGGTTGGAGGTGGTGAACGGCGGCGCGGGCTGGCGGCGGCGCTCGGCGCGCCTGATCTCGCCCACGGCGAACTTCGCGCCCCTGCACTTTTCGATGACCGCCTCGGCGTCGGCGCGGGTCTTCAGATCCATTTTGTCCTCGCCCATGCCGGCGAAGCGAGCGTTGACGGACGCGTCGCCGATCTGGAACGCGGTGGACAGCGTCCAGTATTCCTCGGGGATGAAGGCGTCGATCTCGGCCTCGCGGTCGCAGATGATCTTCGTGGCCACGGACTGCACGCGCCCGGCGCTCAGCCCCTTCTTCACCTTCTGCCACAGGATCGGGCTGATCTTGTAGCCCACCAGCCGGTCCAGCACGCGGCGCGCCTGCTGGGCGTTGACCAGGTCCATGTCGATCTTCCGCGGGCTCTTCACCGCGGCCTTGACGGCCTTGCTGGTGACCTCGTGGAATTCGATGCGGCAGGCCGAGTTTTCGTCGATGCCCAGCACGTTGGCCAGGTGCCATGAGATGGCTTCGCCCTCGCGGTCCGGGTCGGTCGCGAGAAATATCCTGCCGGCGGCGCGGGCTTCCTTGCGGATCTTGGACAGGATCTCGCCGCGGCCGCGGATGGTGATGTACTTCGGATCGAAGTTGTTTTCCACATCGACGCCGATCTGGCTCTTGGGCAGGTCCCGCACGTGGCCCTGCGAGGCTTCCACCTTGTAGCCGCGGCCCAGGAACTTGCCGATGGTCTTTGCCTTGGCCGGCGATTCGACGATGACGAGCTTGTTTGCCATAATAACCTCCGTTTTAGGGAACAGGGAATAGGGAACAGGGAACAGGAATGGTTTTCACATTCCTCATTCCTCACTCCTCACTTCATATATATGCCCGGTACATTCCGCCCGGAACCTTTTCTATTATTCCTCGAAGTTCCAGCATTGTCAAGTGGGAATTTATTTTTCCCGCCGGCATGCCGGTGGCTTTGGCCAGCTCCTCGAAGGACATTTCCTGTTCCCGCAGCGGCTCCACCAGCGCCCTTTCCGCGTCCGAAAGCTCCGCGGCGGGCGCCTTCGGGGCGGTGTTTTCGCCCGGGCGCGCGGCCCAGCGGTAGTATTCCAGGATCTCCCAGGCCGACAGCGCCGGGATCGCGCCGTCCACGATCATGCGGTTCGGCGCCTCGCTCAGCGGGGAATAGATGCCGCCCGGCACGGCGAACACGTCCCGGCCCTGCTCCAGCGCGAAATTGACGGTGATCATTGCGCCGCTGGCCTTCGCGCCCTCCACCAGCAGCGTGCCGGCGCTCATGCCGCTGATGATGCGGTTGCGGGGCGGGAAATTGCCCGGCAGCGGCTGGGTGCCCGGCGCGTATTCGGAGATCACCGCGCCGCCGCTGTCCAGGATCTCGGCCGTCAGCTTTTCGTTTTCCGGCGGGTACACCACGTCCACGCCGCAGCCCAGCACGGCCACGGTGCGCCCGTGCCCGTCCAGCGCGCCGCGGTGGGCGCAGGAATCCACGCCCCGGGCCAGGCCGCTGACGACGGTCACGCCTTCCCGGGCCAGCCCCTCGGCGATCTCCCGGGCCGCGCGCTGGCCGTCCCGGGTGCAGCGGCGCGAACCGACGATGGCGAACGCCTTTTCCGCGTTCAGCGGGCATTCGCCCCGGGCGTACAGCGTGGGCGGCGGGTCGTAGATGCCGGTCAGCGCCGAGGGATAATCATCCGAGATCCGGGTGACGGCGCGGATGCCCTTGCGGTCCAGCGCATCGAACAGCCGATAGAAGTATTCCTCGCTGCGGGCGTCGCGCAGGGCGTTCAGCGATGCCGGGCCCAGCATGTCGCGCAGCTCCGGCGGCACCCAAACGCCGCCCAGCGCGTCCCATACGGCGCGGGCGTCCTCGTAGACCGACAGCAGCTGGTAGAACCGCTTCGCGCCGATGCCCTCGACGCTGGACAGCCAGATCCAGTACTGCTCCATGGCGGTGTATTCCATAAAACCTCCGGGGGAGAAAGAGATGGTTCGGGAACGTCAGCCGTTCGCGTCGGCGTAGGTGTAGGGCAGGGCGTCTTCCCTCATCCCCAATACTTCCGGTCCAGCGTGCGGTACTGCACGGCCTCGGCGATCTGCTCGTCGCCGATCTCCGCCGCGCCGTCCAGGTCGCAGATCGTGCGCGCCACCTTCAATATCCGGGTATAGGCGCGGTTGGACAGCTTCAGCCGTTCAGTGGAAGCCAGCAGCAGCGCCTGCGCGCCGGGCGTCATCCGGCAGGCCCCGGCCAGCGTGCGGGCGTCCAGCTCGGCGTTGCAGCGGATGCCGATGGGCGCGTAGCGCTCCCGCTGGACGGCCCGGGCGGCCTCCACGCGGGCGCGGATGGCCGCGCTGTCCTCGGACAGTTCCGTTTCCGACAGCTTCTCCGCCGGGATGGATTCCACCTCGATGTGCATGTCGATGCGGTCCAGCAGGGGCCCGGAGATGCGGTTCAGGTAGCGCCGGATCTCCGCGGGCGTGCAGCGGCACTGCTTTGCGCGGCTGCCCAGGTTCCCGCAGGGGCACGGGTTCATCGAGCAGATCAGCATGAACCGGCTGGGATAGGTGCACCGGGCGTTCACCCGGGTGATGGTCACGAAGCCGTCCTCCATCGGCTGGCGCAGCGCCTCCAGCACGTCGCGGCGGTATTCCGGCAGCTCGTCCAGGTACAGGCAGCCCTGCGAGGCCAGGCTGACTTCGCCGGGCATGGCGTTCTGGCCGCCGCCGATCAGCGAGGCATAGGAGGCCGTGTGGTGGGGCGAGCGGAACGGGCGCTCGGTGAGCAACCCGCTTTCGGGGATCGCGCCGGCCACGGAATGGATGCGCGTGGCCTCCAGCGCCTCCTCGAACGTCATATCCGGCAGGATCGTGGGCATGCAGCGCGCCATCAGCGTCTTGCCGCTGCCCGGCGGGCCGATCATCAGTACGTTGTGCCCGCCCGCCGCGGCGATCTCCAGCGCGCGCTTGGCCTTGCTCTGGCCCTTCACGTGGCAGAAATCCTCGGCGAAGCGCCGGCGGCGGATCAGCGACTGGTAGTCGGTCGAAGGCGCCGCCGGGATGGGCAGTTCGCCCGTCAGATGGCGCGCCGCGGCACACAGCGATTCCACCGGGTGCGCCTGCACGCCCTCGATGCAGCGGATCTCGTTCAGGTTCTCCGCCGGCAGCAGGAAGCGCTTCACGCCGCGCTCCATGGCGGAGATCACCATCGGCAGCGCGCCGCGCACCGGCCGCACCGCGCCGTTCAGCGACAGCTCGCCGAACACGCACGCGCCGTCCAGCGCCGCCTGGTCCACCACGCCCATGGCGCACAGCATGCCCAGCGCGATGGGCAGGTCGAAGGCCGGGCCCTCCTTTTTCACATCGGCGGGCGCCAGGTTCACGGTCAGCCGCTCGGCGGGGAACGGGAAGCCGCTGTTTTTCAGCGCCGCGCGGACGCGCTCCCGGGATTCCTTCACCGACGCGTCCGGCAGCCCGACGATGTCGAACACCGGCATGCCGTGGGCCAGGTTCACCTCCACATCGACGCCGAAGCCGTCGATGCCGGTCAGGCCGCAGCTGGAAACGAATGCGAGCATGGCTCTTTCCTCCGTAGGCTACAGTTTGTATTGCGTGAAGCTGCCGTTTTTCATGAAGCCGAAACCGCCGCACGGCCGCGGTCCGGGCTTCATCCGCGATCCGCCCCGGCGGCGGTGTTCCGGCCGGTCATCTGCGAATGAACCTCGCGTCCGATTCGGGGATGCCTTCGTCCGGGACGAAGCGCTCCACCCGCATGTGCAGGCCGTACTTCTCCCGCAGCGCGGCGATGGCGTCCATCATCCCGGAGGCGTGGTGGCGGTCGATGGCCGCCTGGTCGCGCCAGCGGTCGACCAGCAGCACGGTCTCAGGGTCGTCCATCGGCAGGTAATAATCGTATCCCTCGTTGCCGTCCTCGGCGCGGATCTTCGCGGCGGTGCCGGAGGATTCCATCTCCTCGGCGAACCGCCGCGCGCCGCCGTTCTCGCCCCGGTAGAAGATGTGGATGGTGATGCTCATGGGCGCCTCCTTTGTCTGTCAGTAGTTGTACCACTTGAACCAGCGCAGGTACTTCGCGTATTCGCGGCTGCAGGGCAGGCCGCTCTCCAGCGGATAGAACATGACGAACAGGATCAGCGCCGCGCCCAGCAGCGCGCCGGCGGTGATCTTGAAGCCGGTTTTCGATTTTTCCCGGATCCATTCCAGCATCAGCGCCGAAGCGATGATGATGAACGGCACGCTGGCGAAGTAGTGGTAGATGAACGTGGAGCGCGGCACGATGACCCACGGCAGGAACTGGGAGCAGAACGCGACGACCACGATCACGTCGTTCACCGACGCGCGGCGCCGCCAGCACATCCGCGCGATCACGAAGATCATCGCCGCCAGCCCGAACCACCACACCGCCGGGTTGCCCATGCAGCTGATGGAGGAGATCATGCCCTCGGGCAGGTATCCCGTGCCGGAATAATACCACATCGGCCACCAGATGACCGGCCACTGGTACCACGGCGAGCGGAAATAGTGGGTGTCGCCGCCGAGCCCGGCGTGGTAATTGAAGATGCGCTTTTGCTGGTCGATCACGCGGTTGACCCACCGCATGTCGATCATGTCGCCCAGCGTCTTCACGCCCTCGGGCTTCAGCAGCCGGTAATAGCTGAAATAATAGATCAGCAGCGGGATGATCACGAAGAACAGCAGGCAGAACAGCAGCGTCACGCAGGTGTTGCGCACCGTCTGGCCGCCGCGATAGCCCGGCGCGCGGCGCATGGCGGACGCCTCGCGCAGCCGCCGGAACAGCGTCCAGAAGAACAGGATCGCCAGCCCCGCCGAGGCGTACAGCCCGATCCACTTCGTGGCCCAGGCGACGCCCATCGTCACGCCGCACAGCCCCAGCGGCACCAGCGTGCGGCCCAGGCTCTCCCGGTTCCAGCTCATCTGGCAGTACCGGAACATGAACAGGTACATCAGCATGATCCAGAACACGGCGTAGCTGTCGATGGTGGCGATGCGCGTCTGGGTGAAATGCATGGAATCCAGCGCCATCAGGCACGCGGCGATGAACGAAAGATCCGTGCGCTTCGTCAGCTGCTTCACCATCAGATACATCAGCGGCACCATCAACACGCCCATCAGCGCGCCCATGAACCGCCAGCCGAAGGGCGTCATGCCGAAGATCTCGATGCCCAGCATCATCGTCACCTTGCCCAGCGGCGGATGCGTCCATTCGTAGGCCGACATGCCGTGCAGGTGCTCGAAGGCCGTGCGGGCGTGGTAGATCTCGTCGAAATAGGTGGAATTCAGGTAACTGGGCCGGGACGCCACCGTGCGCTGCTCGTCGATCAGCCGCGCGGCGCTGGCGGCGGTTTCCGGGTCCTGGCCGCTCTGGCTGATGCCGGCGATGGGCAGCGTGTTCCCGTCGGCGTCCAAAAAGCCGATTTCATACAGCACCAGTCCCGGTGAATCCGCGGCGATCCGCGCGTAGCGGCTGGTCTGCATGGGGTTGTTTTCGCCGCCGCCGGCATAGGTGATATAGGCCGAACCGTCGTCGGTGGGCACGGTGTCCTGATAGATCACGTTCTGCCCGGAGGCGGTGTAATCGTGGGGCACGAACCACAGCCAGCGGAACATCATCCCCGATACGCTGGGCGTGTGATACTGCGCCCAGACCGGCTCCGTCCAATTTTCGCCGTCGTTGGAGAGCTCCACCGAGAACGTGGACGAGCAGATCCCGCCGTAATAGGTCATGCGCCAGGTTTTCACTTCGCCCAGGTCGAACACCACGGCTTCGCCCGTGGCGCTGGAAACCCAGTCCGTCTGCGGCGCGGAGAGCGTGCCCAGGTTCGTGAACGCGACCGCTCCGTAGACCAGCGTCAGCGCGGCCATCAGCAGCGCGTCCACCCGCTTCAGACCCATTTTATAGCCCGGCGCCTCGGCCAGCGTCACCTCGCCCATGGGGATTTCCTCCCGCTTTGGCGCGCGCATCGGCCACGGGTGGTTCCGGACGCACAGCTCAAAGGCCGTCCAGGCCAGGAAGCCCGCGTTCAGCAGGTTCGCGACCGACACGATGCCGTTCAGCCAGGCCTCGCCGTTCTGCAGGTGGCCCTCGTTCAGCTCGGTCATGCCGCCCTGCAGCACCAGTATTTCATTCAGGAACAGCGTGCACGTCAGCGCGACGCACGAAACCAGTATGCGCTTGTCCCGCTCGCAGGCGTAGGCCAGCGCCAGCAGGAGGACGCCGGGGAAGATATAGCGCTCGTGGATCATCGGGCCGAAGCAGCACAGCAGCACGATCAGCAGCCCGCCGATCAGGAAGATCCGCCGGGGCTTCCTCGATCCCCTGATCATCAGCCAGATGCAGCCGGCGAAGGCGAGGGCGAACATGGCCCACGCGAAGATCGCCACGCCGGTGTGTTCGTCCATCCGCGCCCAGTTCATGCCCAGCAGCCAGTGCAGGTTCAGCGCGTTGACGGTGACATACCGGTATCCCTGCACCGTGCCGGAATACAGATTGACCAGCCAGGTCACCGGCCGCGCCAGCGTTTCGCCGATGCCGCCGCCCTGACCCGCGCAGCACAGCAGCGCCGCCGCGTAGAGCATGCCCAGGCACAGGCCCGCCCCGCCGGCCAGCCCGATCAGCCGCTTCCGGCGCTCTTCGCCGTCGGCGCGGACGATGCCGCAGACCATGGCCGCCAGGCCCAGCGGCGCAAACAGCAGCGCCTGGGGCTTCATCAGCAGCGCAGCGCCGAACCACGCGAGCGACCGGAAATACCGGCCATCGGCGGCCCGCAGCGCGCACAGCGCCAGCAGCAGCGCCAGGAGGCCGTCGATCTGGCCCCAGGCCGCGGAATCGGCGATGAGCGCGGGGTTGAAGGCCACCAGCAGCGAAAGCGCCATGGCCGCCCGCTCGGACAGCCTGCGCCGCGCCACGCGCCACACCAGCAGCGCCGCGGCGATATCCGCCAGCATCGGCAGCGATTTCAGCAGGATCAGATATGCGCCGCTGTCGGTGCTCATCCCCAGCAGCCCGCGCACCGCGCCCACCGGCCACAGCAGCAGCATGTATCCCGGCGGATAATCGCAGAAGTAATCCGGCGCGTAGAATTTCAGCGGGCCGACGCCGGCCATGCGTTCCGACCAGGCCCTGAAACAGTTGATATCCACGTAATAGCCGCGCACCCGCGCGGCGATGACCGCGCGCACGACCAGCGCCAGCACCAGCGCGGCGATGAATCCGGCGGTCATCCGCGGCGCTTCGGGCGCGCCGTCCTTCCCGGAGGCGCGGCGCAGGTACGCCAGTGCCGCCCCTGTGCCCACGGCGAAGAGGACCGCCGCGCCGATCAGAGCCCAGCCGGCCGCGTCGCCGGTATCGACCGCGATGCGCCCGATGCCGAACCAGGCCAGCCCGGCGGCCGGCACGATCCCCATCAGCGCGATCAGCGCGTCGATCAGCCACGGGCATTCCAGCGGCAGCGCGCCGCGGTTGCGCTTGCGGATGAACCCCATCACCGCCAGCGCGTAGGCGCAGGTGAACAGCAGCCAGCTTTCGGTATAGCGCCGCGGCGATTCGGATTCGCCGCCGGAGGCCGCGTTCGACCGGGTCTGTTCGCGGTAGAAATCGTGAATGAAGGCGTCCGCGGGCGCCTCGTCCAGCTTCACCAGCTCCAGGTTGTCGAACCAGCCGCGGCCCTGGGACAGGCTGCCGTAGCCGCCCACGCGGGCGAAGACCGTCAATTCCCTCTGGTTCGGGCCGGTGCGCCCGTACAGCTCCACGTATTTCCATCCGCCGTGGGTATCGTACTGGGCGTCGGTGTAGACGAACACGTCCTCGATGGACAGCGAAGCGCCCACGCCGCCCTCGTCGCAGCCCTCGGCGCGGATCATGCCGGAGAGGCGGTAGATGGAATCCGGCTCCACCGCGACGGTCTGGGCGAAGCGCGCGTCGTTGGCGCTGGCGTTGATGACAGAGGCGCAGGCGCCTTCATAGCCGTCCTCTTCCACCGTCAGTATGCTGATGCCGGCGTCGGTCAGCCACATATCCCTGTGCCAGCCGGCGGGCAGATCGCCGTCGGCCCGGGAAAAATCGCCGTTGACCAGCAGGTTTTCTCCGGCCTCTCCGGCGCAGGCCGCGCCCAGGGCAAACAGCAGCGCCAAGCAGCGCCAGCGCCATCAGCGCGCAAAACAGTTTTCGGGTCATGGGGTTCTCCTTGTCAATAATCATGGATTAACCCATATAATTTCCATGCGGACGCAGAAAAATCCTTCTATTTAATGCAAAATGGGCAAAAAAAAGCCCGCCGACACGACGGAGAAAGAGTAAGGAGTGAGAGAGTGAGGAGTGAGGCGTATGAGTTACCCCGATACGCATCGGCGGGCAACCGTACTCCTCACTCCTCACTCCCAACTCCTCATTCCATTCCCGTGGCGTCGAAGGCGTTTTCGATGTGGCGGATCTCGCCGGGCAGCACTTCGATCACGTCGAAGCGCA
>CACWVN010000093.1 GCA_902764285.1 uncultured Eubacteriales bacterium | reverse complement strand
GCGCAATTCGCGGCGACGGAGCAGGCGCCCGACCTGGTGATGGGCGTGGGCGAGCAGTACGCGCCGGATTATGCGAGCCTGTTGAAGGGCGCCGGCGCGGTGGCCGGATTGGTTTCCTCCGATCCCGAGACCGTTGAAATAGACGTGGCGACCGGCGCGCTGCTGGCCAGGAAGATTGGCGCGGCGCAGATACTGGTCACTTCCGACACCGGCGAGAACGCGGTGTATCGCGTCGCGGTGATGGAAGCGCCCCAGGACGCGGCCTTCGACGTGTCCGCCGTGCTGCTGGGCAGGGGAGAGACGCGGGCGTTGCAGCTGAAGCTGCCGGAAGGTTCTGCTTCCGCGCAGGTGGTTTATGCCAGCAGCAAGCCGTCCGTGGTCACGGTGGACGCAAATGGCAATATTTATGGCCGCAAGACCGGCAAGGCGTGGATCTCGGCCACTACATACAACGGAAAACGGGCGTACTGCAAGGTGGTCGTTTGGAACGCCCCGAATCGCGTGGCGCTTTCCGCAGCCACGATGGCGGTGTGCGTGGACGAAACCGCGAAGCTGCGCGCCAGCCTGCCCAAGAAGACCGCTTCGGCGCTGACGTGGACCAGCAGCGATCCGGCCGTGCTGACGGTGGACGCCGATGGCGGCTTGCGCGGCGTCGCACCCGGTTCCGCCACGGTGACGGTGACGACCTTCAACGGCAGGACGGCTTCGTGCGCGGTGACGGTCCTGGCGGGGAAGCCGCCCACGCAGCTGACGCTGAACGCGAGCGGGCTGTGGCTGGGCGCGAAGGAAGGCTTCCAGCTGGCGCCGGCGATCGGCGAGGGCGAGGAGACGGTATACACTTACGTCACTTCCAACAGGAAAATCGTGGCGATCTCCCAGAACGGATACGTGTACGCCCGCAAGAAGGGCACGGCGAAGATCGCTGTCTGGACCCACAACGGGCTGTACAAGGTCATCAAGGTCAAGGTTTCCAGCGCGCCGAAGGCGGTCGCACTGTCCGCGAAGTCGCTGGTGCTGAACGCCGGGCAGACCACGACGCTCTATGCGCGCGTGACCAAGCGCACCTATTCCCAGCTGACGTGGACGAGCAGCGACGAAGCCGTCGCCGCGGTGGATGGGTCGGGCAATGTCACGGCGGTCGGCCCCGGCTCCGCTACGATTGCCGTGAGCACCTATAACGGCCGCAGGGCCTATTGCCGGGTGACCGTGCTGGCGGGCGCCCCGCCAACGACGCTGACGCTGAACGCGACGACCTTGCAGATGGGTTTGAAGGAACAGTTCCTGCTGTCGCCCACGGTCGGCGCGGGCGAAGAGGCGCTGTACGCCTTCGCGTCGTCGAAATCAAAGGTAGCGGCGGTCTCCCAGGATGGCGTCATCTACGCCCGGAAGAAGGGCACGGCGAAGATCGCGGTGCGCACGCACAATGGTTTGAGCGCGGTGGTGACGGTGCAGGTATACGCCGCGCCGGCCAAGATCGCGCTGTCGGCTTCGCAGCTGAGGCTGCAGGCCGGGCAGACTTCGCAGCTGACGTACAGGCTGTCCTCCGGCGCGTCGTCGCAGATCGCCTGGACCAGCAGCGACGCCTCCGTCGCTTCCGTGGATGAGAACGGCGTCGTGACGGCGCTGCGGGACGGCACGGCCGTGATCACCGCCGCGACCTACAACGGCGTGAACGCGAGCTGCACCGTCACGGTGGGCAGCGCGCCCTCCGCCGATAATCCGTCCGATACCGCGGCCCCCGTGACGCTGCCGCCGGACAAGACCCGGATGGTGGCCAACCTGCGCGCCGACAACAGCCTCGGCCTGGGCGGCAAAAAGGAAGCCATCGCCGGCGTGGTGGAGCTGCTGATCAGCAACGGCTTTGAGCCCGCGTTTGCCGCGGGCGTCGCCTCCAACATCTATTCCGAGGGCACCTACGGGCTGTTTGAAAGCTCCAAGTATGTCAGCAGCCCCCAGAAGCGGCCGCGCTATTTCGCCTATCTGGACGGCGGCGATTTCTACGCCATGAACGGCGGGAAATACGTGCTCAGCGCGGTGTACCTCTCCCCGGAGGAATACGAGACCTATACCGGAACCGCGACGAAGTACCTGCGCTTCGGCGAAAAGGATTACTATCTGACGCACTATTCGAAGAAATACGCCCAGGACGTGAATCTGGACGAGCTGGAGGCTTTCCTGGCCCAGCTCTCCAAGGGCGGCTGGAAGGGCAAGTTCGGTTTGGGCGTGGTGCAGTGGACCGGCGGCCGCACCAAGACGCTGGTGGGCTTCTATCGCAAGCACGCCGGCAGCGGCAGCAGCATCACCAAGGCACAGGTCATCGCCGCGGAAAACGAGATGATACTGTACGAGCTGAAGGGCGCTTACAAGAGCGTGTATACCACCTGGCTGAACAGCAATTCCAACCGGGCCACGGTGGAGGCCGCCAACAGCGCGGGCGCGCTGGTATGCACCAAGTATGAGGTGCCCGCCAGCAAGGAGAGCAAGGCCATCACCCGCGGCGCGAAGGCCGCCGCCATCTACAAAGTGATGATCGGGGGATGATACCGACGATCGGTGAGAGGGGAAACCGCGGGTTTTTCCCTCTCATTTTTTGTGTTTTTCCGTTTCGCGCTTGCAACGTGCGGCGGATGATGATACGATATACGGGCAGGGCGCGGGAAAGCGCGCCGAATCTGATCAGACGACAGGAGGAACAAACCATGAAAAAGGCCCTTGCGATGCTGCTGGCGCTGGCGATGCTGCTGGCCGTGTCCGCGCTGGCGGAGGAACTGCCCTATGTGCGGCAAATGCCCCAGTACACATATGTCCTCGCGCGGGTGCTGACGCCGGAATCCTATCCCGAGGTGTGCCTGATGGCCGGCTATGCGTTCTCGCTGTTCTCTTCCAATCCCGATGAGCCGCTGTTCGTGTGCTTCCCGGGCCCGGACGGCGCGCAGGTGGAAAGCTTTTCTTCCTATACGGCGCATTATCTGGACACCGAAAACTGCATCCAGTATACCTATATCGCCGATCCAAATAATTCCTTTGAGGAATTTACGAACGAAGCGTCCGCCGACGAATACATCCTGCTGGACGGCTCCGACGGCTCCGCGGCCTACATCGATCCCGACCGCGGCCGGGCGTACGGCCTGATCGCCATCAAGGAAATGGGCAAGAACGCCAAGCTGGAGATCCGCGTCAACCTGGACAAGCTCGATACCAAGATGCCCCTGGAGGATCGCGTGACGGCGCTGAGCGACGCCATCCTGCCCGAAGTGGCGCGCGTGAAGGAGCAGATGCGCTTTGAGACGCTGGCGCCCTACTGGAGCGCCGGAAAGTTTGGCGGCGCCAAGCTGCTGGACGGCGAGTTCGCCACGATCTTCCGCCTGGATTTCCCCCAGGTGGAGGCGACCTTCGACGACGGCGCGAAGCAGGCGGGAATGATCGTGACCGACGTCGATTATAGCCGCGTCGAGGGCTTCTACAGCTTTGAGCCCGGCCGCTATATCGAGTTCCAGGCCGAGTTCAGCGATTACGCCTATCCGATCAGCAAGATGAACGACGGCGATGAGGCCGCGTTCCAGGAGACGCTCGGCGACGGCAGCGTATGGACGTTCTGGACCAACAACATGGATGACGGTTCCATCATCAGCATGTACGCGGCAAAGGCCCTCGAAGGCGCCGCGGGCCGGAGCGGCGATCCCGTCTACGTCTGCCTGGAGATGAAGCCGAACGGCTACCGGTGGAACAGCCGGGAAGAGTGCGTGGCCCTCGCGGAAATCTTCGCGCCCTGCATCCAGGCCGTTCCCGCGGAACAGGATCCCTACGTCGCGCCCGAAGCGCCTGCAGAGGAAGCGCCGGCCGAGCCCGAAGCGCCCGCCGAGGCCGGCTGATCGACCCTGGCCGCTGCGCGGCGAAGCCCTGAGCTGCCGGGTGAAATCCAAACGCAGATGAACCGGCGGAGGCCTCCGTATTTCGGCGCCTCCGCCGGCTATAGGGCGAATTTTTACATTCCCGGGGCTTGACAAAACGGCCCCTCAGGTGTATTATAATTAAGCGCTTTGCGAGAGCAAGGCTGTGGTCCCTTAGCTCAGCTGGATAGAGCGTCTGGCTACGGACCAGAAGGTCAGGGGTTCGAATCCCTTAGGGTCCGCCAAAAACCCCGTCGCCCCTTGGTGGGGCGGCGGGGTTTTTCTGTGCATCCGCGAGGATGAACGGGCCCCTTTGCGAGCCAGCGAGCAAAGGGGGGCGTGCGAAGCCGCGGCGCGCAGCGGCGCTATCCCTTAGAATCCGCCAAAGAACCTGCAATCCCCGCGTGGGAGTTGCAGGTTCTTTTTTGGTCCTGTGCCAATGCCTTTCACGCGCCGTCAGCAGCGCTTCACCGCGTCCCGGGCGCAGGTGACGTCCTGCCGCGTGGCGGCGTGGCCGCCGTAGCGGACGGGCAGATAGATTTCGCGCAGCTCGGCCATGGCGGCGGGATCGACGGTTTCGCCGTTTGCCTCCAGGATTTGAAGGGTGTTCATGTTGGGGGCGACCCGGCCGCCCCGGGCGCGGGCCAGCGCCAGCGCGCGCCGGTACTGCCGCCGGACGCCGTCCCCGGGGTCGCCCAGCAGCCTGGGCGCGCGGGGCCGAGACGGGGATTCGGCGTCGTCCAGCGATTCCCGATGGTCGGATCCGGAGACGGATTTGACCCGGGCGACCCGGCGGGCCAGCGCCCGCAGGACCGCGAACACCGCCGCCGCCAGCAGCGCCGCGCCGACCGCCAGCACCGCGATCCGCAGCGCCGGGGGCAGCCGGCGGACCGAATCCGCGGCGCGGGCCATCACCGGCAGCTGTTCGGGCGCCTGGTCCATCGGCAGGGGATCGGACAGGCCCTCGCGGCCGGAGCCCAGTATCAGATGCAGCAGCCAGGCGCCGGCGTACAATATCCACTGGACCGCCAGCAGCAGAAGCGCCACCAGGTTCAGCACCACGTTGTTCAGGAACCACTGCCATCCGGCGCGCACCGCGGCGACGATCCCTGGCTGGGACAGCCCGAACCCCGCCGCGCACACCAGCGCCACGCCGCCCAGGTTCAGCAGCCGGAACCGCCGGGAGCGGGCCACGCGGTCGTCGTGGCGCAGCAGCCGCAGCAGCGCCATGTTCAGCGTGAAATAGGCGAACAGATAAGGCAGCCCCTTCTGCCAGCTGGAGGCGCGGAACAGCGCCGCCAGCAGCAGCGCCGCGCCCGCCGCGATCAAACTGTGCCGGAAGCGGTCGGCCGCGTAATCGTAATCCGGCGCGCGCCGGTTGTACCGCACGTACAGCGGCAGGTAGACCAGCATCGGCACCGATACCGCCCGGCCGGGGCCGTTTCCCGCCAGCAGCAGCGCCGGCGCGATCACCGCCATGGGCAGCCATCTCAGCCATCCGGGCCGGGCCGCCAGCCGCCCGCTGAGCCAGCATCCCGCCAGCAGCAGCACCGGCACCCAAAACAGGCCTGCCCGGCAGGCTTTCAACAGCCCCAGGCAGCCCATCGCGCCATAGTACAGCATGGCGTCGCAGAAGAAGGTCAGCGCGTAGGCGAACGGCATGGGCGGCGTCCTTTCCAAATGATGATCCGGCGGCGCGGCCGCGGTCCGGTCAGGCCGAACGGCGTTCCGGTTCGCGATCGGCGTAATCCGCCGCGGCAAGGCTCAGCGCCGCTTCCCCGGTGGCGGCGCGCAGCTTTTCCAGCAGATCGGGGCGCAGGTCGTTTCTCACGGGCGTGATGAAGATGTGGCCGCGGCCCAGGTTGGCGCGGGACAGCGCCCGGTCGAACAGGTCCTCCAGCGTGTCCCGGCTGTCGTAATCCGCGCGGCCCAGTCCCTCCAGCACGGCGGCCAGATGCGCCGCGCCCAGCCCGTCGCCCACCTCGCCGAAGCCGTCGGCCGCGCCCAGACAGCGCGCGTTGGTGATCAGCGCGTAGGGAATCCGCTGGTCCTCCAGCGCCTCGCATACCCCGCGGCACAGCGAAAATGCCGCTTCCAGCATCTGATGGCCGTAGGTGCCGAAGGCGAAGGTGTGGGTGTTCAGCATCACGGTCACGGTGCGCTCCACCGTGTGGTCCTGGCAGCGCACCGTCAGGCGGTCCAGCCGCGCGGTCTGCGTCCAGGAGATCTGCTTCATCGGCTCGCGCCCGGTGTAATCCCGGAAACCCAGCGTCAGCACCGGATCCTCCATGATGAACCGGTTCACCGATCGGTCGCCCATCCAGCCGCCCATCAGCTGCCGCACGTCTTCGGCGTCCGCCGACCGGGGCAGGATCACCAGCTCGCGGTACAGCTCCACCCGGCGGGGCGTGGTGCTCAGCCCCATGAAATCGCCGCCTTCGAGCGTCGCGCCCAGGAACAGATAGCGGCCCCGGCGGGGAATGGAGAAATCCGTGCGCCGCGTGAGCCGCTGGCGGGGCATCATATAGGCGGTGCTCCGAAGCGCGGCCCGGCGGGCCGTGGCGTCCTCGATCCCCAGCGGGCCGGCGGCCGACATCTCTTCGGGCACGTTTTCGTTCAGGCGGATGAAGGGCACGAAGCGCCGCTTTCGGTTGGTGATCACCGTCACCAGCTGCAAAATCTCGCCCGGTTCGGCCACGGCCTTTGAGGGATGGACGTCGTATTCCACGCCGTCCAGCGACCGGTGCAGCGACCACAGCTCCGCCCCGGCGATCACCGCCGCCAGCATCAGCAGAAAGGCGATCATGGCAGGTTTTCGACGGGCACCGGCACCTGGTCCACCAGGCGCATCAGCCGCGCTTCGGCGTCGGCGCGCTTCAGCCCCGCGCCGGCGGCGATCCAGTGGGCCAGCACGCAGGGCGCCATTCGCCGGATATCCTCGGGCAGGGCGTAATCCCGGCCCGCCAGCGCCGCCGCGGCCTGCACCGCCTTGTACAGCGCGATGGCGCCGCGGGTGCTGACGCCGCAGGAGAAATCGCCGCGGCGCGTGGCCTCCACCAGGTCCATCAGATAGCCCGCCACGTCGTCCGAGATGCGCACCTCGCGGTAATGGTCGCGGACCCAGGCGGTATCCTCGTCCGTCACGACGCGATCGATCCCGGCGATGATATCCACCGTGTCGCCCCGGCGCAGCACAGAGAGCTCCTCCGTCCGGGTCATGTATCCCAGCGCCAGCCGCATGAAAAAGCGGTCCACCTGGGCCTCGGGCAGCGGGAACGTGCCGTAGGATTCCAGCGGGTTCTGGGTGGCCATCACCATGAACCGCGCGCCCAGCGGATGGGTATCGCCGTCCACGGTGATCTGGCGCTCCTCCATGGCCTCCAGCAGCGCCGCCTGCGTGCGGGGCGTGGCGCGGTTCACCTCGTCGGCCAGCACCACGTCGTGAAACAGCGGGCCCGACCGGAACTGGAACTTGCCGGATTTCTGGCTGAAGAAATTGATGCCCGTCAGGTCGGAGGGCTGCAGGTCCGGCGTGAACTGCACGCGGCTGAAGCTGCCGCCGATGGCCCGGGCGAAGGCGCGCAGCAGCATGGTCTTGCCCGTGCCCGGCACGTCCTCCAACAGCACGTGGCCGCCGCACATGTAGCAGATCAGCACCTTTTCGATCTCGTCGTCCTTGCCCACGATGGCGCGGGATACGGCCGATACGATGCGGTTTTTGTATTCGATGAATCTCTGGGTCTCCATGCGCCACCTCCGGGATTCCTGGGGATTGCGGGAAAGGACGGTTCAGCGGGGATCCGGCGGCTGACCGCACGCCGGAATGGGATGGTATTTACATCTGTTATTATATCACAGCCGGAAAACGACGGCAACAACAAAGCGCCGCGGAGACAGAGACGGCCCGGGCGAGGCGGCGATCCGCCTGCGCCCGGGCCGTGGGAAAGGGCTTGCGTCCGCGCCCGCCGCCGGGGGAAACCGGTGCGGCAGCGGGCCGCGGCGCGTCAGCGCCACTTGAAGTTGACGAGTCCGTAGATGTAGATGAACAGGATGACCGCGGGCACGACGTACGTGAACAGCGGCTTCATCCAGGCCTTCACCTTCAGGCCCTTGCCGGCGTTCGCCTCGGCCATGAAGGCGTCCCAGCCCCAGCCGAACTTATTGCAGCAGAACAGCGCGAACACCAGCGAGCCGATGGGCAGGATGTTGGTAGAGACGATGAAATCCCAGAAATCCAGCCAGGCCGAGCCCTCCGCAAAGGGCTGGAAGTGGAACACGCTGTAGCCCAGCGCCGTGGTCAGCGCCAGCACGAAGATGCCGATGCCGCAGATCAGGCTGCCCTTGCGGCGGTTCCAGCCGGTCAGCTCGCGCACCATCGCCAGGATGTTTTCGCACACGGCCAGCACCGTGGACATGGCGGCGAACACCATGAACAGGAAGAACAGCGTGCCCCACCAGCGGCCGCCGGCCATGTTGTTGAACACGGAGGCCATGGTGTTGAACAGCAGGCTCGGGCCCGCGTCCACTTCCACGCCGTAGGAGAAGCAGGCGGGGAACATGATCAGTCCCGCGATCAGCGCCACGGCGGTGTCCAGCACGATCACGTGGGAGGCCTCGCCCATCAGCGAGCGCTCCTTGCCGATGTAGCTGCCGAAGATCGCCATGCTGCCGATGCCCAGCGACAGCGTGAAGAACGCCTGGTTCATCGCGCCGACGATGACGGAGCCGTTGATCTTGGTGAAATCGGGCACCAGGTAGAAGGACAGGCCCTCCTTGGCGCCGGGCAGGCGGAAGCTGTGGATCGCCAGCACCACCATCAGCACCAGCAGCGCGCTCATCATGTACTTGGTCACGCGCTCCAGGCCGCCCTGCAGGTTGAAGCTGAGGATGATGAACGCCGCCACCACCGTGATCAGCAGGAACACCACGTTGACCGTGGGGTTGGTGATCATGGGCACGAAGCCCAGCGACGCGATATCGCCGATCGCGAACTTGTAGAAGTAGTAGATGATCCAGCCGGTCACCACGCAGTAGAACGCCATCAGCGCCACGTTGCCCAGCAGGAACACGTATCCCCAGAAGCCCCACTTGCCCTTCGGCTTCTGCAGCTTCTGGAACATCCGCACGGGGCTGGCCTGGGAGGCGCGGCCCGTGGCAAATTCCATCACCATGACGGGCAGGCCCAGCACCAGCAGGCAGAGGATGTAAACCACCAGGAATCCGCCGCCGCCGTACTGACCGCACATCCACGGGAACTTCCATACGTTGCCGCAGCCGATGGCGCAGCCTGCCGAAAGCATGATAAAGCCCAGACGGCTTCCGAGTCGCTCTCTCTTGTCCAATGAAATCTCCTCCATTTGTGTACAGATATTTCCTTCCGGAAGGCCGTCCGGCCTCCGCCGGGAAAATTTCCCCCGCACATTATATAGCAACTCCCGGCGTCCGTCAATGCGTCGTCGCCGGAAAGCCAATAAAATAAGTATGTAAATACAATTTTGAGAAGCCGCGCCGGCGGCGTTGAAGCGGTCCGCGGGCGCACTCCGCCGGGATTCCGGCCGGGCGCGTTGCGCAGATGCCGAAATATTGCCTTTCCCGTATTGAGAAAAGGCGGCCGTTCTGGTATAATGGTGCCATTGAAACCGTTTTTGAACCAAAGGAGATGTGAGGAAAAATGAAGTTAGGCGTCGTGGGCCTGCCGAACGTGGGCAAGAGCACGCTGTTCAACGCCATCACCTGCGCGGGCGCACAGGCGGCGAATTATCCCTTCTGCACCATCGAGCCGAACACCGGCGTGGTGGCCGTGCCGGATAAGCGGCTGGACGTGCTGGCGGAGATGTATCACCCGGAGAAATACACGCCGGCGACGCTGGAGTTCGTGGACATCGCGGGCTTGGTGAAGGGCGCCAGCCGCGGCGAGGGCCTGGGCAACAAGTTTTTGAGCCACATCCGCGAGGTGGACGCCATCGTGCACGTGGTGCGCTGCTTTGAGGA
>CACWVN010000092.1 GCA_902764285.1 uncultured Eubacteriales bacterium | reverse complement strand
CAAAGACCATGCGGAGAATGACGTATGCACCTTCGTCATCTACGCCTATGCCAACATTGAATCCGAAGAGGGCGGCTACCTTGAGGCCGATCCATGCGTCCTGACCTTCACCCTGGCGCCGTATGCGGGCGGGCCGGACGAAATGCCCGATGACGGCGAACACGGAGCGCCCGACACGCAGATCAACTGGGACGCGATCCACGCCGCCGAAGCGGCCGGGCTGGATCTCGGCAGCGATTCCGGCGCGCCCGACGATGGCGGCACGCCCGACGATGGCGGCGCGCCCGAGGATGGCGGCACACCTGAGGAAGGCGGCGCGCCCGACGATGGCGGCACGCCCGAGGAAAGCGGCACGCCCGAGGAAGGCGGAACGCCCGAGGAAGGCGGCACGCCCGACGATGGCGGCACGCCCGAAGAAGGCGGCACGCCCGACGATGGCGGCGCGCCCGACGATGGCGGCGCGCCTGAGGATGGCGGCGCGCCTGATGATGGCGGAACGCCCGACGATAGCGGCACGCCTGATGATGGCGGCGAACCCGTGTATCCCGGCATCCCCACCGACGACGAAGAACCGGCGCAGGACGAGAATCCCGATGAAGGCGATGCCGATCTCCCCGCTGACGCGAATTACTGCCTCTGCGAGCAGGTGGGCACGGACGGCGCCGCGACGGAGACCCGGATGACCTTCTGCGGCGAGCACAGCTCCGTGGCGCAGCAGGCCCAGGCCATCCTCGCCCAGGGCGCAGAAGGCGACATGACCGCCGCCTGGCAGCAGGCCGCGGCGCTGTGGACCGACGCGCTGAACGCGGAATACGACGGTCTGAAGGCGAAGCTCGGCGAAGAAAACGCGCAGATCGTCGAGGACGACCGAGCGGCGTTCTTTGCGCAGCTCGAAGCCCGGCGCGCCGCGGCAAACGACCCTGCCACCGCGGAGGAAGCCGTCTGCGAACAGCTGATGGCCCAGACGGCGGCGCTGTGCGCCATCTCCGCCGCCGCTCCCGAACGGCCGTATTACGATGCGACGTCGCCGGACGACGCGATAAGCGAGGCGCAGTGCGTATCGAATACCGTTGAAACCGTATTCGGCGCGACCTGCGGCGACATACTGTGCGAGCACCACCGTGAAGTGGATGCGTCGATCCGCGATCTGCTCGCGGGCGCGCCGGATACGGCGTGGGAGACAGCGCTGACCCTCTGGCAGGCGGAATTGGACGCCGGCTTCGATGCCAGGATCCAGGCTGCCGGCGATAACGCGCCCGCCGCCGCTGCGATGCGGGACAGCTACGGCCTGTGGCTCTCGGCGCGCGCTACTCTGCTGCGGCTGGCGTACCCGGATCGCCCCGACCTCGTCAATGAGATCCTGGCCCGCACGATCCGCGCCCGGGCACTGGAGCTCTGCGCCGCGGCCAACTGATCTGCCAACGGTTCCCTTGCAGGGACGCCCAACGGGCGTCCCTTAATTCGTTGAAAAACTGCGGTTTTTCAACGAGAAGGAAAAACGCGCCCCGAAGGGCGCGTGAGGGTATCTGACCGTAAAAACGTACGGCGACGGCCGCGCGCTATTTGCCGATGCGCTCCCCCATCCAGCGGCGAACGGCGTCCAGCACGGCGTCAAGGCGGTGATCGTAACAATGGGTATCGCCGGGCACGATCACCAACTCCGCGTTCGCGTAGCCGGCCGCGAGCTCATGGGCGTAGCGCACGGGAACCGCCTCGTCTGCATCGCCGTGGACGATCAGCACGGGGCCCTTGTAGCGCTCGACGGCGTCTTCCACGCGGATCGTCTGCGCCACGCGAATGTAATTGCCGCTAAGCGCACGCCCGTCCCAGCTGAGCAGCTCGTCGGGGATGTGCTCCGGATCGAACTGCTGGCCCAGCAGCTCGCCTTCGCGGGCGATTTGAGGGATCATCACCGCCGGGGACAGCGGAATCAATCCCTTCACCACGTCGCGCTCCATGGCCGCCGCCAGCACCGCCGTCAGGCCGCCCTGGGAATGGCCGCACAGATACAGATCCGTCGCGAATTCCTGGCCGCGGGCATAGTCGATCAGCGTCAGCGCGTTCGTGAGCCACTTGAACAGCGTGTGGTTCCTGAACTCGCCGCCGCTCTCGCCGTGGCCGTACATGTCCGCCCGCAGCGTAGCGACGCCCATATCGTTCAGCGTGCGGCAGACGGCCGTGATGTGCCGTTCTTCCTTGTTGCCGGTGAAGCCGTGGATGACCACGGCGATCGGGCAGCGCCGCGGATTGCCAGCGGGCATGTCCAGCCTGGCGTCCAGCCGAATCCCGTCGTCCATGATGATCATAGCGTTTCCCTCCGTTATCGTTGTTTGCGGGCTATTCCCCGCCGCCCATGATTTCCTCGGCATAGCGCACGGTGTCCATCGCGTCCCGGGCGTAGCGGTCCGCGCCGATTCTGTCGGCATAGTCCTGCGTCAGCACCGCGCCGCCGACGACCACCCGGCACCACGGCGCCTTTTCCCGCAGCAGGCGGATCGTCCGTTCCATGGCGGGCACGGTGGTGGTCATCAACGCGCTCAGGCCCGCGACGGGCGCTTTCCGGCGCACCACGGCGTCCACGACCGCCTCCGGGGCCACGTCCTTGCCCAGATCCACGACGGAGAAGCCGTAGTTCTCCAGCAGCAGCTTGACGATGTTCTTGCCGATATCGTGGATATCGCCCTGCACCGTCGCGATGACGAAGCAGCCCTTCGCCGCCGCGCCGCCGGAACCCGCGGACAAATGCGCCTTGACGCGCTCAAAGGCGCTCTTGGCGGCCTCCGCGCTCATCAGCAGCTGCGGCAGGTAGACCGTCTTTTCCTCGAAGCCCTTACCCACCACGTCCAGCGCGGGTATGACGTCCTCGCGTACGATGTCCAGCGGATCCCGCGTCGCGAGCAATTCCCCGGTAATTTCCCCCGCGCGATCTTTGAGCCCGTGGATGATCGCGTCCTGCAGCCCGGAAGCGCCCGTCGGAATCGCGCCGGCAGGCTTCCCCGCCGCGGGCGTCGCGGACGCATCCTCCTGCTGCGGAAGGCCTTCGCAAAACGCCAGGTACCCGGTGAAGTTTTCGTCCATGCCGCGCAGCGCCCGGAAGGCGTGGAAGGTCTTCATCATTTCCACGGAATGGGGATTCATGATGGCGGCGGAGAGGCCGTTCTGCAGCGCCATGGCGAAGAACACGCCGTTGATCACGTCCCGGCCGGGCAGCCCGAAGGAGACGTTCGACACGCCCAGCGACGTATGGCAGCCCAGGCGTTCCCGTATCTCCCTGAGCGCGGCCAGCGTGATTTCCGCGGCCTGCGACGCGGCGCTGACCGTCATGGCGAGCGTATCGAACACGATGTCCTTTTTGGATATGCCGTATTCCGCGGCGGTGTCCAGGATGCGCTCGGCGATGGCCACGCGGCCTTCGGCGGTCTCGGGAATGCCATCCTCGTCCAGCGTCAGCGCCACCACCAGCCCGCCGTATTTCTTCACGAGCGGGAATATGGTGCGCATGCTCTCGGCCTTGCCGTTGACGGAATTGACCATGGCCTTGCCGTTATAGCGGCGCAGCGCGCGCTCCATCGCGGCGGGATCGGTGGTGTCAATCTGCAGCGGCAGGTCGATGATCACCTGCAGCGCGCAGACCATGTCCGACAGCATCGCCGCCTCGTCGATCTCCGGCAGGCCCGCGTTCACGTCCAGGATGTGCGCGCCCTTTTCCTGCTGCGCCAGGCCCTCCGACAGGATGTAATCCATATCGCGGTCCCTAAGCGCCTGTTTCAGCCGCTTCTTGCCGGTGGGATTGATGCGCTCCCCGATGAGAACGGGGCCTTCGCCGAACACGACGGCGTGGGTGTAGGAGGACGCCATGGTGACATCCTTCGGGACGACGGGCGCGGGCGTCAGGCTGGCAGACCGCTCCACCAGCAGGCGGATGTATTCCGGCGTGGTGCCGCAGCAGCCGCCCGCGATGCGCACGCCGCCGGCGATCATGCCGGCCACGTCCCACGAAAAGGACTCCGCGTCCACGTCGTAGACCGTCCTTCCATCCACGACGGCGGGCAGCCCTGCGTTGGGCTTCAGCAGCACCGGCACCGAGGCGTATTTCAGGTATTCCCCCACGACGCCGGCCAGCGCCTTCGGCCCCAGCGAACAATTCACGCCGATGGCGTCGGCGCCCATGCCCTCCAGCATCGCCACCATGGCGGCGGGAGAGGCGCCGGTCATCAGCTTGCCGTCCGCGCCGTAGGCGTTGGAGACGAACACGGGCAGATCGCTGTTTTCCTTCGCGGCCAGCAGCGCGGCCTTGGTCTCATAGCTGTCGTTCATCGTCTCGATGAGGATCAGATCGACGCCGCAGCGCACGCCCAGCTTCACGGTGTCGGCAAAGACCGAAACGGCGTCCTCGAAATCAAAATCGCCGTAGGGCTTCAGCAGCCGGCCGGTGGGCCCGAGATCGAGGGCGACCCATTTGGGCTGTTCGCCCGAGCTGAGCCGCAGGGCCTTTCGCGCGTTTTCCACGGCGGCCGAAACGACGGCTTCCAGCTCTTCCGGCTGGAATTTCAAACGGTTGGCGCCGAAGGTGTTGGCGGCGACCACGTTGCTGCCCGCGTCAAAATAGGCCTTCTGGATTTCTACGATGGTATCGGCGTGGGAAAGGTTCCAGCGCTCCGGAAATTCGCCGGGAGCCAGGCCCGCGGCCTGCAACAGCGTGCCCATGCCGCCGTCCAGATAAAGGATGTGATCCTTCAGGTATTCCGTGATCTTCATGTCATCGCTCTTTCCTGTAATCACAGTCGGAGTTGGCGCAGGCCGCGCAGCCTGCCGGGCCGCGCGCCGCGTCGCAGCCGAGCCCGACGATGGCCGTGACCGACTTCGTGGGCGACATCATCAGGCTGTCGTTCAGCGTCAGCCCGATCCACTTGGGGCACTCCAGCACGCGGAACACGTCGCGCTGCAGTTCGATGGGCAAGTCGCCGTAGCCCGGGGAAAACCGCGGGCGCGCCGCCCGCCCGGATGCGGCCGCTTCGGAGGCGATATCTGCGCAGAAGGCGTCGCAGAGGGCCTCGATGCGCTCCGCGCCCACGGCCTGCAGCATCAGCGCCCGGGCCGGCGAAGAGGTCTCGTACCGCGCGATCAGCCGGTCGATGCCGATGCCGACGGTCGCGGCGAACAGCACGACGGCGTCGCAGCCCTGCAGGTTCCGCCTGAGCGCCGCGGAACTGACCTCGGCAAAGCCGAGGTCGAGCGTATCGCCGCGCCTCAGGACGGGAAACTCGCGCCAACAGACCCTGTACGTCAGGCTCTCCCGGGCCAGGTCAAAGCAAGCCCCGGCGAGCTGAGCCATCCGGGCGTCCGCGGATCTGCCCGCGCCGGAATAGCGCAGGATCTCGTCCATGGAAACCGGCGGCTCCGCATAGGTCCGCACCAATACCGCGTTCGCCATGTCAGCCGATGATATCCGACAGATTGGCCTGGATCGCCGCGGCCACGTCGGGCTTGTTCATCGAATACACGTGCACGTTCCGGATGCCGTTGGCGTACAGGTCGATGATCTGGTCGGTGGCATAGGCGATGCCCGCCTGTTTCATCGCGGCGGGATTGTTGCCGAATTTATCCACGAGCGCCTTGAACCGCTGCGGCATGAACGAGCCCGAGAGATGGATGGCCCGCTCGACCTGCTTCGCGTTGGTGATGGGCATGATACCCGGGAGGACGGGCACGGTGATGCCGGCCTCGCGTATCTTGTACATGAAATTATAGAACAGGTTGTTGTCGAAGAACATCTGAGTGGTCAGGAAATCGCACCCGGCGTCCACCTTTTCCTTCAGGTGGAGGATATCCTCGTGCTGGTCGACGCTCTCCGGATGGATTTCGGGATAGCATGCGCCGCCGATACAGAAACCGGCGCCGCTCTGTTTCAGCTCGCGCACCAGCTCCACGGCGTGGTGATAGGCCCAGCCGCTGCGGTCCCCCGCCTCCAGTTCCGGCGTAAGGTCGCCGCGCAGCGCCATCACGTTTTCGATCCCCGCCGCGATCATATCGTCGATCCGCGCGCGCACCGTCTCCCGCGTGGAGGACACGCACGTCAGATGCGCCAGCATCGGCACGTCATATCGCTGCTTGATATTCCGGGCGATGTCCAGCGTAAAACGGCTCGTGCCGCCGCCCGCGCCGTAGGTGACGCTCATGAACGAAGGCCGCAGCCGGGCGATCTCCTCCGTCGCGTTCTTGACGCTGTCAAATGCGCTGGTGGTCTTGGGGGGAAAAACTTCAAAGGACAATGAAAGCTCGCCGCGCCTGAATATCTCTGTAAGTTTCATACTGTGCCTCCGCCGATCGTATTATGGCCATTATATATGAAAATGATATGCAAAATCAAGCCCGGCAGCGACCTGCGAAAAAAACCGCAATTTGATTTGCTCTTGTTTTCCCTTTTTTCCAGCGCCTTCGTTGCGACCGTGGCGATAATTGCTTCGGTCGCAGGGGCGATAAAGCATGCTTGATGTATCCTCCTGTCCGATTGGTCTGCCGTGCGGTTTGCGTATACTGTCCGTGGAACGGCGAAACCCCATCAGGGGGATCGTTTAACGCCATGTGAGCTTTAATCGTTCATTCACGTCATCTCAGCACCAGCAGGTAGAACAGCGCGAACAGCAGCCCGCCGGAGAACAGCAGCAGCGCGTAGGAAACTGAGCGCGTGATGCGGCCGAATTCGGTATCCTTGTCGTAGAGCCGGGCCGCGAGCACGTAGGTAAAGTCGACGTCGATCGGGCATTTGCGGTACACCGTGTGGTTCAGCACGAACGCGAAGGCGTCCAGCACGCGGCCGGCGACGGTTGAAAACAGATAATAAGCGGAATGGTTGCGGTACAGCTTCGCGGAATCGTTGCGCCGGAACAGCGTCCGTTTCATCAGCAGCACGACGCCGTCCACGCAGCCGTTCAGGAACCGGAACGCCGCCGTCGCAGCAGCCGGAACGGCGCGCAGCACGAAGCGGTTTTCAACGGCGTGATCCAGCCCGTCGAAGAACGCGCCGGCCGCTTTGGGCACCTTTTTCAGCGCGAACGGGTTCTCCACCGCGTGATCGAAAACCGCGCATATCGCCGCGACCAGCCGCCCGAACGCGCGCACCGGCCAGGTATCCCGCCAGTTCAGCGACAGGCCGACGGAGACCGCGCATATCGCCGCGACCAGCCGCCCGAACGCGCGCACCGGCCAGGTATCCCGCCAGTTCAGCGACAGGCCGACGGAGATATACCCTTCCTTCGGCGTCACCAGCCAGCGGCGCACCACGAACAGATAGACCAGCGTGCCGATCAGCAGCGACACCGCGCCGCCCTTCAGGTTCCCGGCGCTGAAATAATCCACGCCGGACACGCCCTCGATGCCGGTAAAGTCCGCGCTCATCTGCGCGCACTTCTCCAGCAGCGCCGGCACCATGCCCAGCAGCGGGATCCACACCGCCGCGGCGCACAGCGCGAAGGCGGAACGCCGGTTCATGTAACAGCCGTTCTTCTTGTCAAACTCCGCCTGGCGCCTGGGATGGCGCTGCCAGAACAGCGCGATATACAGCTTGAGCATGTACGCCGTGGTGATGCCCGCGGCGAACAGGAACACCCATTCGCAGAAGTTATAGATCGTGAAGCCGTGCAGCTCGTGCGCGTATTCCAGGATGCCCTCGTGGATCAGCGTCTTGCCCACGTATCCGTTGAAGCCCGGCACGCCCGCCAGGCCCAGCGCGCCCAGCAGGAACGCCGCATGCAGCAGCGGCTTGCCGCGGCCGAAGCCCCGGATGTCGTTCAGCTCCAGCCTGTGCAGGTTCATGTAGATCACGCCCGCCGCCATGAACAGCGTCAGCTTCAGCAGCGAATGGTTCACCATGTGCATGATCGCACCGCTGGCGGGCACGTGGCCCTCGTGGCCCAGCAGCACCGCCATGGCGACGCCCACGGTGATGTATCCGATCTGGGACATCGACGAGCAGGCCAGCACCCGCTTCAGGTTGCTGGACAGCAGCGCCAGCACCGCGCCGAGGAGCATCGTGATAAGGCCCAGCGCCAGCATCACGTTGCCGAAGGCATGCACGCCCAGCATCAGCCGGAACGAGATCACCAGCACCCCAAACACGCCCGTCTTGGTCAGCACGCCGGAGAGCAGCGCGCTGGCCGGCGCAGGCGCCACGGGGTGCGCCTGGGGCAGCCACACGTACAGTGGGAACAGCCCGGCCTTGGCCCCGAAGCCCACCAGGATCAGCGCCGCGGGAACGGCCATGTCCGCCCTGCCCCGCGCGGCCTCGAACGCCCCGAAGGACAGCGAGCCCAGCGCGTGCCAGGCCATGAACAGGCCCATCAGCGTCACCATGCCGCCGAACACCGCGATGATCAGGTACGTGCGCGCGGCCGACATCGCGCCCTCGTTCTCGTCATGGGCCACCCACGGGTACGATGCCAGCGACATGATCTCGAAGAACACGAACGTCGTGTACAGGTCGTCCGACATGAACAGCCCCAGCGTGGCCATCAGCGTGATCTGGTTGAACAGGTAATACCGCGTGCGGTTTTTGTAATGCGCGAAGTATTCCTTCGACAGGATGCCCGTCATCAGCCACATGAAGGAGGCGATCAGCGCGTACAGGCTGCGGAAGCCGTCCAGCCGGAAATTCAAGCCCATCGCGCAGATGCCCGGCAGCGACGCCGAGATCGCCTCGCCGCGCAGGCAGCGGACGAACGCCGTCAGCGCCAGCGCGAACACCGCCAGCGTCTCCGCGAAGTAGACGCGGTCCCTCCAGTCCTCGCTGCGCCGGGCGCACAGCGTGGAAACCGCCATTCCCGCCAGCGGCACGCCCAGCATAAACAGTATCATCATCGTCAACCCCTCAATGCGCCCATCAGCGCGCCCGGCCAAAGCCCCGCGGCGATCATCAGCGCCAGAATTACGTAGATTGAAACCAGCATCCGCCAACCCGGATCACAGCGGTTCCCCGCTTCCGCCCCGGCGGGCAGATACCACGCGGGCAGCGCCACCGTCATGGTGTAAACGGCCGTCAGGATCGCGGAGACGATCAGCGACGCCGCGCCCATCAGCGGCCAGAATCCCCCGGCGTCGACCGCCGCTTCGATCAGCGCGTACTTGCTGGCGAAACCCGCCAGCGGTGGTATGCCCATCAGCGCCAGCGAAGCGACGAAGAACGCCGCGAAGGTGAACGGCATCCGCCGCCCGAGCCCGCGCATCTCGGCCACCTGCGTCAGCCCGGTCTGCGTCATCACGCCGCCGATGCAGAAGAACAGCACGATCTTGATCAAGCTGTGGCACACCATGTGCAGCGTCGCCGCGGCATCGCCCGCCGCCGTCATCAGCGCCGTCCCCAGCAGCATGTAGCCCAGGTTGCTGACCGTGGAATAGGCCAGCCGGCGCTTCACGTGATGCTCGCGCACGGCCATCACCGCGCCGTAGAGCACCGTCAGGCACGCGGCGGCCAGCGCCGCCTGCCTGCCCCAGCCGTTCGCCAGCCGCGCGGTGCCGAACACGTCATAGGTCACCCGCTGCACGGAGAACACGCCGGCGTTCACCACGGCCACCGCGTGCAGCAGCGCCGTCACCGGCGTCGGCGCCGCGCCGGCCTTTGGCAGCCAGCGGCTGAACGGGAACACCGCCGCCTTCACGCCGAAGCCGAAGAATGCCGTGAGGTACAGCGCGTTCAGAAGCCCTTCGGGAACATCTTGAAAGCCGTTTCCGCCGCGCGAAAAGCGCAGGCTGCCGAAGCTCGAAAGGATGACCACCACCGTCAGCCCGAAGGCCGCGCAGCCGATGGAATAGCGCACGTAGGAACGCGCGGCGCGGATGGATTCCAGGTCCTTCTTGTGCCACACCAGCGGCAGCGTCACCATCGTGACGCACTCATACAGCACGTACAGCGTGAACAGGTTCGCCGCGCAGCAGAAAGGGATCATCACGCCGTAGGCCAGCAGGAACCACATGAAGAACGTGGCTTCCCGCTCCTCGTGGGCCATGTATTCGACGGCGTAGAGCGTGGACAGCGGCCACAGCACCGCCATCAGCGCCAGGAACACCTTGCCGCGGTGGTCCAGCCCGATCGACAGCGTGAACCGGTCGGTGTAGGAAAGCAGCGTATGATAAGGCACGCCCGTGCGGATCAACGCCGCCACCATCAGGGACGTGACGCACATCACGCCCACGGCGGCGGCCCGCCGGATCTTCGCGGGGATCGAACGGAAGCACCCCAGCAATAGCCCGCCAAGGATCGGGCAGAGCATCGTTACAGCCAGCATAAATCCACCTCAGAACAGCGCGCCGCTGATCGTCTGGATAAAGCGGATCAGCGCGTTCGGGAACAGGCCGACCGCCACGGACAGCACCGCCAGCACCAGCATCGGGATCCACATCACCGGCGCGGCCTCGGTCCCCTCCACCGTGGGCCGGTCGCCCGGGAAGAAGCCGTGTATGACGATCGTCAGCAGATAGGCCGCCGTCATCAGCGCGCTGCACAGCAGCACCGCCGGGCCGATCCAGCTGGCCGCCGTGCCCAGCGTCAGCGCGCCCTGGGCCAGGTACCACTTGCTGATGAACCCGCCCGTCGGCGGTATGCCGATCAGGCCGAGGGAGACGATGGTGAACGCCGCCAGCGTGCGGGGCATGATCTTCCCCACGCCGGTGAGATCTTCCACCTCGGTCTTGCCCGTCTGGTGGATGATCGCGCCCGCCGCCATGAACAGCGTGTTCTTGATGAACGAGTGGCACACGATATGCAGCAGCGAACCGGCAAACCCCGCCGCGGACATCGTGGACAGGCCGAACAGCACGTAGCTGACCTGGGATACGCTGGAATAGGCCAGGCGCTTCTTGAACTGCTTTTCCCGCAGCGCCAGCAGCGATCCCATGAACACCGTCACCAGCGTCAGCGCCATGAACGCCGCCTGCACCCAGGTGCCCTTCAGGAAATCCACGCCCATCAGGTAGAAGATCACGCGGATGACGCCCAGCACGCCCATCTTGGTGATCACGCCGGACAGCACTGCGCTGGCCGGGGCCGGGGCGACCGGGTGGGCCGTGGGCAGCCAGGCGTGCATCGGGAACATGCCCGCCTTCACGCCGAAGCCGACGATCATCAGAAACGCAATGGCCAGCAGCAGGTTTTCGTGGCCCGCGATCTTTTCCATATCCAGCACGCCGCCGGCGGTAAACGTCAGCGTAGTGCCGTAATGGGCCAGGAAGAATATGCCCAGCAGCGCCGTGCTGGCGCCGAACACGGAATACACCAGGTATTTGATGCCCGCCGCCACGGCGTCCTTTTCCATGGTGTGCATCACCAGCGGCAGCGTGATCAGCGTCATCATCTCGTAGAACATGTACATCGTGACGGCGTTGCTGCTCATGCTCAGACCCATCAGCACGCCGTACGTGGCGATGTAGAAGCAATCGAAGCGCCGCACCGAGGGATCGTGGGCGTTATAGCCGTTGGCGTAGAAGCCCACCGCGATCCAGACGATGGTGATGAACGCCAGGTACAGCCTGGATACGCCGTCGTTGCTGAGCGCGATGGAGATCTGATCGGTCAGCTTCCAGACCGTCAGCGCCTGGTCGCGCCCCAGCGCGACGGCGGCGGCGAAGACCGCGGAGATCCCCAGCACGGCCAGCGTATAGCCGTTCAGCAGCGCGCGGCGCTGTTCGGGGATGCACCAGATCAAAACGGCGCCGATGATGGGCAGGAATACCGGAACAAGCATGATCACGGGAAGCCCTCCTTAACCGAGATATTTGATGCCGGATTCAATGATCGAGAATATGCCGGGCCCCAGCAGGCCCATCAGCACCAGCAGCACCGCCAGCGCGGCCAGTGCGGCGTTGCTGTACCAGTGGTGGTGCATGCGCGTCTGATAGGCGTGCATGGGCGTCCGGTACAGCGTGACGATGGTGATCAGGAAATACGCCGCGTTCAACGCCGTGCTGAACGCCAGCACCACCAGGCCGATGACGGACCAGCGCGGACTCATGTCCAGGCACGCCTGGGACAGGTAAAGCTTTGAAGCGAAGCCCGCGAACAGCGGCACGCCCACGATGGACAGCGCGCCCACCGTGAACGCCGCGCCGCACACCGGCGCGCGGAACCCAGCGCCGCAGAGCTCGTGGAAGTGCGCGTCGCCGTCGGAAGCGCCGATCAGCCGGTCGCCCGTCAGGAACAGCAGCGATTTCGCCAGCGCGTGGGCGATGATATGGAATACCGCCGCCGCGATGCCCAGCTCGGTGCCCACGGCGATGCCCAGGTAGACGTAGCCGATCTGCGCCACCGAGGAATAGGCGATCATGCGGCGCAGCTTCTTTTCCAGGATGGCGTCGATGGAGCCCATCAGTATGCTGGCGATGGCGCAGGCCAGCAGGATCGGGCGCACGTGGATGACGTCGAGGTTCTCCAGGCCGATCACCCGCACGATGAACTTGATGTACAGGAAGATGTACGTCTTGGAGATCAGGCTGGACAGCATGGCGCTGGAGGCTGGCGTGCAGCTGGCGTAGGCGTCGGGCAGCCAGCTGTGGAAGGGATACAGCGCACTCTTCACCGCCAGGCCGATGGTGATCAGCGCCACGGCGAGCGTCAGCGAATCCAGGTGCGCGCCTTCGGCGATCAGCGCGGCGACCTTCTCATGGAGATCGCCCATCAGCAGGTTGCCCGTCAGGCAGTAGAGGATCGACAGCCCCAGCAGGAACAGGCCGCTGCCCAGCTGGTTGAAGATCATGTACTTCGTGGCCGCGAACAGCGTGCGGCCGCGGGTGCGGGCCACGATCAGCGAACAGGCCGCGATGGTCATGATTTCGATGAACACGTAGGCCGTGAACATGTCGTTGGTGAATACCTCCGCCATCATGCCGGATAGCAGCAGCATCACCATCACGCAGTACAGGCCAAGGCGCTGCCTGGGGATCTGCACGTTCATGCGGTTCCAGCCGCCCAGCAGGCTGAGCAGCATGATGACGCTGAACGCCGTCGCCAGCGCGGCTTCCAGCGCGCCGGCGCGCAGCTCGTTGCCGTAGGGCGCGCCGAACGCGCCCATGGAAAACGCAAACGAGCCGCCGTTTCGCAGGCAGTACCACGTGAGGATCGCCGAAAGCAGCGCGCTGACCGCCGGGAACAGCAGGATCAGAAACCGCGAGACCTTCGCCCGGAGCACCGCCGTAATCGACGCGAACAGCAGCGGCGTCCACACCAGGAAGAAGGGGATGTTCTGCCACCAGATCAAGCCTCGTCCGCCTCCTTTGCCCGCATGGCGATTTCATCGATGTTCAGCGTGTGATAGCGCCGGTACAGCCGCACCGTCAGCGCCAGCATGATGGCCGTGGAGCTGACGGAAACCACGATGCCCGTCAGCACCAGTCCCGCCGGCAGCGGGTTGACGTACTGCGTGACGGACGGCGCGGGCGTCTCCGCGGGCAGGATCGGCGCGAGCCTGCCGCGGATATAGCCGTAGGAAGCCAGGAACAGGTAGATGGCGCTGTCCATCATCGAAAAGCCGATGATCTTCTTGATCATATTGCGGTTCAAAAGCAGGTTGGAAAAGCCGATGCCGAACAGGATCAGCGCGGCCACTTCCTCCAGATGATCCGTCAGCGCGTTCAGCATGTCACAGATCCCCCTTTCGAAACAGCGTGTACAGCACGTACATCGTGCAGGCCACCACCAGCCCGACGGCGACGCTCAGCGGCAGCAGCAGCCCGCCGGAGAGGATCGCGCCGAAGCGGCCCGTGCCGACGCCGTTGGAGATGCCGTTGGCGCCGGTGAAGAAGATATAGCCCTTGCTGAGCGCGTAAAACAGCAGCGCCGAGGTGGTGAGCCGGCGATAGGTGCGGAAATTGAAGAAGCGTTCCGTCTTCCGGAAACCGTAGGCCAGCAGGTACAGGATCAGTCCCGCGCCCAGCACCGTGCCTCCGGAAAAGCCGCCGCCGGGAGAAAGGTGGCCGTTCAGCAGGATGTATACGCCGAACACCAGCACCAGCGGCACCAGCAGCACCGCGCCCTGCTGGAGGATCAGATCGGCGTGGGGCTCAAACCGGCGGTCGTCCGCCTCGGATTCCAGCCATTCGCGCATGGTCTTCGGGTCGCTCTTCTTCGGCAGGTACAGCAGCATCAACACCGTGCAGAGGGCGATGAACAGCACGTGGGATTCGCCCAGCGTATCGAAGCCGCGGAAATCCAGTATAATGCCGGTCACGATGTTCGCCGCGCCGGTGTGCCGGTAGCCCTCTTCCACGTAGAATTCGGAAAGATTGTCATCCTCCAGCGGCGCCGCGTCGCCGAACCGGGGCATGTCCGCCGTGGTGGCGATCAGCAGCGCGCAGATCGCGACGCAGATCAGCACGACCGCCACGGAATACATCCGGTTCATCAGCCTTTCGCCGCGCCGGTGCGTCCACGTATGCAGCAGGTGGTAATACCGCCTTTCCCGGGGATGCGGCATCTCGAAGGCATCCGGCGCTTCCTCGGCCTCGGGCTGCCCGTACTCCCGGAGCATCTCGCTGTCCAGGGATTCGGAGCCGTCCGCCAGCCACCTGATCCTGTCGTCATTCATCTTCATCGCTGTCCTTCCCCTGAATCCGAATCGCGTGCAGCTTTTTGAGCGTAATGAACATGAGCAGCGAAGTGATGCCCGCGCCCACGGCGGCCTCGGTGATGGCCAGGTCCGGCGCGCGCAGCAGGATCCATACCACCGACATGGCCAGGCTCTGGGCCATGAAGATGATGATGGACGTCAGCAGGTCCTTCGTGACCGAAACGGCCACGGCGCAGATCACGATAAACGCGAGCAGCAGCAGATTCAGCGCCTCCACGAGACCACCTCCCGTTCCAGACCTTCGTTGGTTTCATATTCCAGCTTGCCGATCAGGTGCGAGGCGATCGGCGAGGTATTCCACAGCAGGAACACCAGCATCAGGAATTTCGCCGCCGTCAGATCCAGCCCGTTGGCCACCGTCAACCCCAGCAGGATAAAGAACAGCCCCAGCGTGTCGCCCATCGCGGCCGCGTGCATGCGCTGCAGCGCGGTGTGAAAGCGGTACACGCCGATCACGGCGGATATTTCAAAGAACATGCCGACGCCCATCATCGCCGCGCACAGAATAAACCGCGTCATTTCCCGGTGTCCTCGCTTTCCTTTCGCTTGTTGGCGGCGTAGACGCCGATGAAGATCTTGACCAGCACCACCACGGCCAGGAAGCTGAGCATGGCGTAGATGATGGCGATGTCCAGCAGATACCCTTCCTTCAGCATCACGGCCAGTATGGAGATCATCATGATGGCGATGGTTCCGGTCATGTTCACGCTGACCAGCCGGTCCGCGATCCTGGGGCCGAGTATCGCCCGGATCAGGCAGGCGATCATCATGACGCCCAGCGCCAGCAGCGCGCCGGTAAACAGCAGATTATAGGCCTGGCTCATGCTTTTCCCCCATTTCCCGGATATCCCGCTCCATCTTCGAATCGTCCAGGCCTTCGGCCATGGATTCATCCAGGCAGTGCACCACGATGGTATCGTCGTCACACTCCAGGGAGAGGGTGCCCGGCGTCAGCGTGATGGAGTTCGCCAGCGTCTGCATCTGCCAGCGCGCCTCCAGGAACGGGCGGACCGTGACGATCGCGGAATGCGGCGGCCTGCGGCCGTAGACCCGCCTGACCGTCGCCAGATTCGCCTTTGCGATCTCCACCCACATCTTCACGGCGTATGCGCACAGCCTGGGCAGCCGCAGGAAGAAGCGTTTTTCCTTCTGGAGGCTCCATTCCAGATACGCGCACATGAACATAAACGCCATGACGGCCACAGCCAGGCCGATCAGGGCGATTTCCAGCGTCAGCCTGCCGTTCAGCGCCACGAACAGCGCCCACAAAAACAATAGCACGGTCTTCCTCCTGTTCAAGCCGGTACGCGCCGCGTCCGGCGTGGTTCTCAATACAGATGACAGTATAGCACGCGCACAACACAAAGGCATTAATGAAAGATTATCAAATCATTATCCGCGCTCTTTTCCTTCGTCCGGCAGGATGACGACGCCCATCTTCAGATCCCCGTAGGGCGTCCTCTGGGCGTGGTACAGGCTGGCGTTCCGCGACAGCATATAGCTGACCGCGCAGGCCACGGCGAACAGCGGCACGGCCTGTCCGCCGAACAGCTCCACCGCCAGAAACACGGAGGCAATCGGGCAGTTCGTGTTGCCGCAGAACGTGGCCGCCAGCGCCACCGCCGCGGCAAAGCCCGCGTTCATGCCCAGCAGCGGCCCAACGACGCAGCCGAACGTCGCGCCGACGAAGAACGTGGGCACGATTTCGCCGCCCTTGTACCCGCTGCCCAGCGTAACGGCGGTAAACAGCAGCTTCAGCAGGAAATCCAGCGGCCTGGCCGTGCCCCCGACGGCGCGCTCGATGATGTCCCCGCCCGCGCCGTTGTAATCCCGCGTGCCGACCAGCAGCGTCAGCAGCACGATGGCCGCGCCGCCCGCGACGACGCGCAGATACGGATTCTCCAGGTACCGGGCCAGCAGCGCGTGGGTCTTGTGCATAGCGGCGCAGAACAGCACGCTCAGCCCCGCGCACAGCGCGCCGAGCGCGACGACCTGCATCAGAGACACCGCGCCGAATGCGGGCACGGCGGCGAGGGCGTATCCCTCCGGCCGTACGCCCAGCAGCAGCGAGATGCCGTAGGCGGACGCGCTGGCGACGGCGCAGGGCACGATGCTGGAATACATCATGTGCCCCAGGGCCAGCACCTCCATGACGAAAACCATGGCGGTGACCGGCGTGCCGAACAGCGCCGCGAACAGCGCGCCCATGCCGATCAGCGTCATGGTGCGCTTCGAATCCTCGTCCAGCTTCAGCGCGGCGCCGATCTCGTTCGCGATGCTGCCGCCCAGCTGCAGCGCGGCGCCCTCCCGGCCCGCCGAGCCGCCCAGCAGGTGCGTGATGAACGTGGCGATGAAGATCAGCGGCGCCATCACGACGGGCACGCGCCCGCGGCGCTGGATCGATTCAAAGAGATCGTCCGTGCCCAGGCCGAC
>CACWVN010000091.1 GCA_902764285.1 uncultured Eubacteriales bacterium | reverse complement strand
TTAAATATCCAAATCCGCCACCAGCTTCGCGTTCTGCTCGATGAACTCGCGCCGGGGTTCGACCTGGTCGCCCATCAGCAGGGTGAACAGCTCGTCGGCAGCGATGGCGTCCTTCATTTCCACGCGGTACATGCTGCGGGTCTCGGGGTTCATGGTGGTATCCCACAGCTGCTGGTAGCTCATCTCGCCCAGGCCCTTGTAGCGCTGGATATCGGGCTTGGCGTCGCGGCCCATCTCGTCCAGCAGCTTCTGCAGCTGGGAATCGGAATAGACGTACTGCTCCTGCTTGCCGCGGGTGACCTTGTACAGCGGCGGCTGGGCGGCGTAGACGTAGCCGTCCTCGATCAGCTTCGGCATGAACCGGTAGAAGAACGTGAGCAGCAGGATGCGGATGTGGTTGCCGTCCACGTCGGCATCGGTCATGCACACGATGCGGTGATAGCGCAGCTTGGACGGGTCGAACTCCGCGCCGAAGCCGGCGCCGAAGGCGGTGATCATGGCCTTGATCTCGGCGTTGGACAGCGCGCGGTCGATGCGCGTCTTTTCCACGTTCAGGATCTTGCCGCGCAGCGGCAGGATCGCCTGGAAGTGGCGGTCGCGGCCCTGCTTGGCGCTGCCGCCGGCGCTGTCGCCCTCGACGATGAAGATTTCGCACTTCGCCGGGTCGCGCTCAGAACAGTCGGCCAGCTTGCCGGGCAGCGCGGCGCTCTCCAGCGCGGTCTTGCGGCGCGTCAGGTCGCGGGCCTTGCGGGCGGCCTCGCGGGCGCGGGCGGCGGACAGGCACTTGTCCAGCACCGTGCGGGCGGCACCGGGGTTCTCCTCCATGTAGGTGGCCAGCTTTTCGGAAACCATGGAATCCACCAGCGGGCGGATCTCGCTGTTGCCCAGCTTGGTCTTGGTCTGGCCCTCGAACTGGGGCTCCACCAGCTTCACGGACACGATGGCCGTCAGTCCCTCGCGCACGTCCTCGCCGGTCAGGTTGGCGTCGTTGGGCTTCAGCATGCCCGTCTTGCGGCCGTAATCGTTGATCACGCGGGTCAGCGCGTTGCGGAAGCCCGCCAGGTGCGTGCCGCCCTCGGGCGTGTGAATGTTGTTGGCGAAGGCGTAGACGCTCTCGTTGAAGCCGTCGTTCCACTGCAGCGCCACTTCCACCGTGCTCCCGTTCTTCACCCCGGAGATGTACACCGGCGGGGCGAACAGCGGCGTCTTGTGCTTGTTCAGGTATTCCACGAAGGAGATGATGCCGCCCTCGTAGTGGAACACGCGCTCATGCGGCTCCTCGCCGCGGTCGTCCGTCAGCACGATGCGGATGCCGCGGTTCAGGAACGCCATCTCGCGGAAGCGGGTCTTCAGCGTATCGAAATCGAAATGGCCCGTTTCGAAGATGCCGGGCTCCGGGTCCTCGCCGGTCTTCACGTCCGGCCAGAAGCGGATGGTGGTGCCGGTGCGGTCGGTGTCGCCCACGATCTTCAGGTCGTACAGGATCTTGCCGCGCTCGTATTCCTGCTGGTAGATCTTGCCGTCCTGGTAGACGTTCACCTGCAGGTGGCTGGACAGGCCGTTGACCACCGATGCGCCCACGCCGTGCAGGCCGCCGGACACCTTGTAGCCCTCGCCGCCGAACTTGCCGCCGGCGTGCAGCACCGTCAGGCACACCTCCACCGCCGGGCGGCCCATCTTCGGATGGATGCCCACGGGGAAGCCGCGGCCGTTGTCCGCCACGGTGACGGAGCCGTCCTTGTTCAGCGTCACTTCGATGTTGTCGCAGAACCCGGCCAGCGCCTCGTCGATGGCGTTGTCCACGATCTCATACACCAGGTGGTGCAGGCCGCGCTCGTCGGTGGAACCGATGTACATGCCCGGGCGGCGGCGCACCGCCTCCAGGCCCTCGAGCACCTGTATCTGACTTTCGTCGTAATGATTGTCTCTCTGCATGAATTGGCCCTCTCAAGTCACCGGAAACCGGCTCGGAAAAATATTTTTCTACTTATAGTAAGTATACCACTTTTGAATCGGTTTAGTCGTGCATAAACAGGTTAAGGAATTGCTGAAAATATACATTTAACGCAGCAAATCGGCGCCGTGCGCGGCCGCGGGACAAAAACTGCGCGCCGAAGGGCAGATCCGGGCCCGCGCAGGGCTTTTTCGGGCGCGAAAAAAGCCCTCCGGAGAGGGCCCTGGGGGGCGCGGATTTCAGGTCAGAACAGCTGGCCGGGCAGCTTCAGCTTCTGCTTCGGCGGGAATTGCGCGTCGAACGCCTCGAAAGCCTCCGGATCGCGCTCCGCGGCAAAATAGCCCTCCGGCGGCGCGTATTCCCCGCGGACGCCGTCCAGGTAGCCGGGGATCAGTTCGCGGCACAGGAAAAACGAGGCGTCCGCGCCCTCCGGCAGGCCGTGATAGCGGATGCCGAACGCGCCGGCAAAGGTGAATCCGCTCTTGCCGTAGAAGCCGATGTTCCCCTCGAAGCACAGCGCGCCGCAGCCCGCTTCGGCCGCCCTTTCCAGCGAAGCGTCCAGCAGGATCTTGCCGTAGCCCTGGCGCTTGTACGCGGGCGCGACGCAGATCGGCCCCATCGTCATGATGGGGATCTCACGGCCGTCGTCAGCCCGGATGACGGCGCGCATGAACATATTCTGGCCGATCAGCTCGCCGTCCTTCTCCATGACGAGATCCAGCTCCGGCACGAAGGCGGGGTCGTCCCGGAGCCGGTGCAGCACGAAATGCTCGTAGCAGCCGGGCCGGTACACATTCCAGAACGATTCCCGCACGAGGTTTTCCACCGCGCGGTGATCGGCCCCGGTTTCCCTGCGAATCACGATGCTCCGATTATCCATGTCCTCACCCTTTCCCCGTCGGCCGCCGCCGGCCATCCCGCTCCGGCGGATCGCCCTTTCACCCCCATTATAGCGGATGGCCGGCGGCTTGGCAAGCGATGGGCGCTTCCCTTTTTCCGGGGTTGATGGTATAATTTTGTTTGGGAAACCGAAGGTTTTCCGGGTCGGCGGGCCACGGGCTCAGGCGAAAAAAGGCGTCCGCGCCGTCGAAAAACAGCGAAGGCGTCGGAAGAAAGCGGAGGAACGGCGAAATGAGCGAACAGAAGACAAAGTGGTCCTGCCCGAAATGCGGCGCGGAAAACCCCGCGGAACAGCGGGTGTGCAGCCAGTGCGGGAACCCGCCGGTTGAAGCGGCCGGACCGTCGAAGCGGCGCCTGGCGCGGAGGATCGCGGCGGCGGTCCTGTGCGCGCTGGCCCTTGTGCTGATCATCACCGGCGGCTCTGAAATGCGGCGCGTCGACGCGGAAGAGTCCGAGGATGCCGAGCTGGCCTTCTATCAAAACCATTATCAGGAATGCGTGCAGGGAATCGAAGACGTCAACGACCTGGCGCGCCGGCGCGGCGATCCCTACCTGCTGAAGGGCACGATCGTCTCCAAGTATGAAGAGATGATGGGCATCGACCAGGAGAACATCGACCGCATCAAGAACAGTTACCGCGAACGCCAAAACGGCGCCGTCACGCGCTGCTGCATCGGCGCGGGCATGCTGGCGGCGGCGGTGGTCATCGCACTCGTGCGGAAAAAGGGCGCCTGATCTGGCCGCGGCCCCGCCGGCTCCGCAGAAAAACCCCGCCAGCCCCACTGGAGGCGGTGGGATGGCGTCGCTTCGCGCCGCAGCTTCGCCCGACCCCATTGGCTTCGCCAAGGGTTCGTCTGCCCCACCGGCTCCGCAGAAAAACCCCGCCAGCCCCCATTCGGGGGCGGCGGGGTTTTTGGCGGAGGCGGTGGGATTCGAACCCACGAGGGCTTTCACCCTACCTGATTTCGAGTCAGGGCCGTTATGACCACTTCGATACACCTCCACGGCAGATAGTATTATACCGGGAAGCGCGGGAATTGTCAAGGCGCGGCGATGCACTGAAGGGCATTTGCGCGCCGGGAAAGGCCCAGTCACCCAAAAAATAACACCAGCGGCACCTTTATCATCGCATCGCCGCGGTATAATGGACCGCGATAATGATCGTGAGGTGAATTGCCGCATGAACCGCGCGCGTCCGCTCGTCAACTACCACACCCACACCTGGCGCTGCCAGCACGCCCAGGGCTCGGAGGAGGAATACGTGCTGCGGGCCGTGGAGACCGGTTTTTCCACGCTGGGCTTCGCGGACCACACGCCCTGGCCCTACGAGAGCGGCTTCGTCAGCGGCATGCGCATGCGCCTGGACCAGTTCCCCGGCTACCTGCGGACGATCCGCGGCCTCGCCGGGCGCTATGAGGGCCGCATCCGCCTCCTGGCGGGGCTGGAATGCGAAGCGTTTCCCCAGTACATGGGCTGGCTGGCCGATTTCAAGGCCGAGCACCTGGATTATCTGATCCTGGGCAACCACTACGACGGCACCGACGAGGGCGACCACCGGGTGATGACCGGCGCGGGCGGGTTTTACTTCGGGCGCTGTTCCCGGCCGGAGCACGTGCGGCGCTATGCCGAGCGCACCGTCGCCGGCATGCGCACCGGGCTGTTTGACTACGTGGCCCATCCCGACCTGTTCTGCCGCGCCTATCCCGCGTTCGACGCCGAATGCGCCGCCGCCAGCCACGACCTGTGCGCCGCCGCCCGGGAAATGAACCTGCCGCTGGAATACAACCTGCTGGGCGTCCAGAAACACATCCTGGAGGCCGAAGACGAGCTGCTGGGCTATCCCTGCGCCGGGTTCTGGGAGATCGCCGCCCAATACGGCCTGAAGGCCATCATCGGCTTCGACGCCCACCAGCCGGAACAGCTGACCCGCTTGGACCTGTACGACCGCGGGCTGGCATATCTGCAGAGCCTGGGCATCGAAGTGCTGCCCGCCCTACCGGGGCTGGAATGATCGCGGCACAAAAAAGGACCTTCCCCGCGGAAGGTCCTTTTTTTGCGTGGAAGCGCCGGTCACCAGCCCATCACGGTGCTGGCGTCGTAGCCCATGCCCTGGCGGATCACGTCGAACAGCTCCCAGAAGCGCTCCAGGTCGCCGGATTCCATGGCATAGGTCTTGTCGGTGGTCATATCGGTGATGATGGCGCTGCCGTCGGTGGCGATGGCAAAATCATAGATGCTGCCGTTCGTCAGCATGCACAGCAGCGTGCTGTTCATGGTGTTGCCTTCGATCTTCGCCGGGTTCTTCGCGGCCCGCTGCAGGATCCACTGCAGCTCCGTCAGATCGGTCTCCTCGTCCAGCGTCTGCTCGGCGTGATAGCCGTCGTAATCCTCATAGATCATCACGGCCTCCGTCAAAACGAGCCCGTCGGCCAGCGCCGCGGTACAAAGCGCCGCGACCAGCGCCAGCAGCAGCGCGCAAATCAGCTTCTTCATATCCGTTTCCCTCCCGGATCGGTACTGCCTCATGCGGGTCTCCCCGCTCATGTTCCATTATACATGCCCCCGTATTCCTTTTCAATCTATTACAGAAAAGTTTCAAAATTATTTCATAATCCTGCCGCCTGCCGGACGGCGCGGGCTTAACCCGCGCTCGATTGACAGCGGGAAGGCGCGATGCTATCATGGTTCGGGAGATCGCGCAAAGGAGTTTTCGCCATGCAGAGCATGTACCAGTCCCTGGGCGTCAGCCCGGCGGTGTATCAATACGGAGAGGAGATCCTGGCGGGGCTGAAGGACCGCTTCGCGGCCATCGACGCCGTGGCGGAGCACAACCAGCTGAAGGTGATCGCCGCCATGCAGAAGAACCGGGTGAACGCCGGGTGCTTCGCCGCCACCACCGGCTACGGCTATGACGACGCGGGCCGGGACACGCTGGAGAAGGTCTACGCCGACGTGTTCCACACCGAAGCGGCGCTGGTGCGCCCGCAGATCACCTGCGGCACCCACGCGCTGGCGGTGGCGCTGTCGGCGAACCTGCTGCCCGGCGACGAGCTGCTGAGCCCGGTGGGCCGCCCCTACGACACGCTGGAGGAGGTCATCGGCATCCGGGAATCGAAGTGCAGCCTGCGGGAATACGGCGTTTCCTACCGCCAGGCGGACCTGACCGCGGACGGCGGCTTCGACTGGGAGGGCATCCGCGCCGCCATCAACGAAAAAACGAAGCTGGTCACCATCCAGCGCAGCAAGGGCTACGCCACCCGGCCCACGTTTTCGGTGAAGCAGATCGGCGAGCTGATCGCGTTCGTGAAGTCCGTCAAGCCGGGTTTGAAGGTGATGGTGGACAACTGCTACGGCGAATTCGTAGACACCGCAGAGCCCAGCGACGCGGGCGCAGACATGACCGTGGGCTCGCTGATCAAGAACCCCGGCGGCGGGCTGGCGCCCGTGGGCGGGTACATCTGCGGCACGGAGGAATGCGTGGCCCGCTGCGCCTACCGGCTGTCCGCGCCGGGCCTGGGCCAGGAGGTCGGCGCCAACCTGGGGCTGATGCCCGCGCTGTACCAGGGCCTGTTCCTGGCTCCCACGGTGGTGGCCGGCGCGCTGAAGGGCGCGATCTTTGCCGCGAACGTCTACGAGCGGCTGGGCTTTAAGGTGGTGCCGAACGGCTCGGAGCCGCGCCACGACATCATCCAGGCGGTGGAGCTGGGCAGCCCTGAGGCGATGATCGCCTTCTGCCACGGCATCCAGGCCGCCGCGCCGGTGGACAGCTACGTGCTGCCGGAGCCCTGGCCCATGCCCGGCTACGACGCCAACGTGATCATGGCGGCGGGCGCGTTCGTGCAGGGCAGCAGCATCGAACTGAGCGCCGACGGCCCCATCCGCGAGCCCTACGCCGTCTATTTCCAGGGCGGACTGACGTGGCAGCACGCCAAGCTGGGCATCCTGCTGTCGCTGGAAAAGCTGGTGCAGGCGGGGCTGGCGAAGGTGTGAAAAACGTTCGGGGGAACGACCTCTTTCGTCCCCGCGTTTTCGCCTGACGCCAAACGAAGCCGGGCGGCGCAACATTGCGCCGCCCGGCTCGTTTTATAGTTTATCAGGTCTCCGGCTCCAGCAGGCCGTAGGCGCCGTCGTTGCGGCGGTACAGCACGTTCATGGAACCGCTTTCGGCGTTCACGAACACGAAGAAGTTGTGGCCCAGCAGCTCCATCTGGGTGATGGCGTCGTCCACGTCCATGGGCTTCACGGCGAACTTCTTCACGCGCACCACGTCGTAATTGGCCTCCTCGTAGACCGGCTCCAGGGCCTCTTCCGGCGCCTCCGGCTTGGGATCGCGCAGGTGCTTGCCCATCTTGGTGCGATAGCGGCGGATCTGGCTTTCCAGCTTGTCCACGGCGCGGTCGATGGAGAGGTACATGTCGTTGGAATTTTCCTCGGCGCGCAGGATCAGCCCGTCCACGCTCACCGTCACTTCGGCGATGTTCCGGCCGCCGCGCTGCTGGCGGAAGCGGATGAGCGCCTCGGCCTCGCGGTTGAAATAGCGGTCCATCTTGTTCAGCTTCTTTTCAGCGCGGGCCTTCAGGCTGTCGGAGACAACTTCCTTGCCGACATAGACATACTTCATGAATCATCGCTCCTTTATATGGTAAATGACGTCCCGGCCGCGCTGCGCGATACGCCGTTCGCCCGCGCCGACGCGCCGTTATTTAACGTCTTGATAATATTATTCTGCACATTTCGCGTTTTTCCTGCCTGACGGGCAGGTTTTTTTGTTGCGTCCGAAGCCGCCTTCCCCGCCGATTTCTTCGCGGCGGGCCGGCGGGCATAGGTCCGCTTCTTCGGCACGTCCTTCTCGAAGCGCACGTCCCGCGGCCCGTTCTTCGCGGCCTCCACCAGGAACACGGAAAACCGGCGGATGCCGTTCATGAACCGGTCGGACTTCGCCTGCCGCTCGGCCTCGTCCTTCTGGGCGGCCATGTCGCTGAGGAACTTCTCCCACTTGCCGGTGGTGACGGCGGAGGCGATCTGCTCGGGCACCACGGCGATCAGCTGCCGGCCCTTTTCGGTGGACACGATGGCCCGGCCGCGGCGGCGGGCGTAGCCCACCTGGATCAGCCGTTCGATGATGGCGGCGCGGGTGGCGGGCGTGCCCAGGCCGGAGGACTTCATCTGCTCCCGCAGCGCCTCGTCCTCGATGTCGCGCCCGGCGTTCTCCATCAGGTTCAGAAGCGAAGCGTCGGTGTGCGGCGCGGGCGGCTTGGTCTTGCAGGCCTTCACCGCCGCCTTCACGACCTTGCGCGCGTCGCCCTCGGACAGCCGGGGCAGCGGCGGCTCCGCGTCCTTTTCGGCGTCCTTGTCGCCCTTGTACAGCGCCCGCCAGCCCTCCACCACGGGCATCGCGCCGGTGGACTTGAACCGGTGCTCCCCGACGCGGGTGATCACCTTCGCGGCCTCGTATTCGTAAAAGGGATAATGGGCCGCGACCAGCCGCCGGGCGACCATGTCGTACAGCTTCGCCTCGTCCGGCGACAGCGCGGACAGGTTCGCCGCCTTGTCGGTGGGCACGATGGCGTGGTGGTCGCTGATGCGGGAATTGTCGTAGAACCGCTTCCAGTGCATGTTCAGGTTCATCTCCGGCGCGGCGACATAATCCGCGTAGGGCGGCGGCAGCCGCTTCAGCGTGGCGGCGATCTTCGGCTTCATGTCGTCGGGCAGGTAGCGGCTGTCGGTGCGCGGATAGGTGATCAGCTTGTGGGTCTCATAAAGGCTCTGGGCGATCTTCAGCGTCTTGTCGGCGGAAAAGCCCAGCTTGCGGTTGGCCTCGCGCTGCAGGCTGGTCAGGTCGTACAGCTGGGGCGGCGGCAGCTTCTTGTGCTCCAGCGCGCTCTCCTCGACGACGGCGTCCTGCCCGGCCACGGCCCTGCGGATCTGCTGCGCCTTCGCCTCGTCGTCGCAGCGGGTCTCCTTCGTGTCCGGATTCAGCCACAGGCCCTCGTAATCGCCGAAGTTCGCGCGGATCTCCCAGTAATCCTTCGGCACAAACCGCGCGATCTCCTCGTCCCGCTTCACGATCAGGTTCAGCGTGGGCGTCTGCACCCGCCCCACGGACAGGTGCGCGTCGTAGGCCAGCGAAAAGGCCCGGGAGGCGTTCATGCCCACCAGCCAGTCGGCCTCGCTGCGGCAGCGGGCGCTCTCGTACAGCGAATCGTAGAACGACGCCGGCTTCAGCTCCGCGAAGCCCTGTTTGATCGCCGCGTCGGTCATCGACGAGATCCACAGCCGCTCCACCGGCTTTTTGCAGCCGGCCATCTGATAGATGTAGCGGAAGATCAGCTCGCCCTCGCGCGCGCTGTCGGTGGCGCAGATCAAAGAAGCCACTTCCTTGTCCTTCATCAGCTTCTTGATGACGGCGAACTGGCTCTTCGTCTTGGGCAGCACCTTCAGCGGGATGTCCCCCGGCAGCATCGGCAGCTGCGCCATGTTCCACTTCACCCAGCGCGCATCCATCTCGCCCGGCTCGCACAGCGATACCAGGTGGCCGATGGCCCAGGTGACGATGTATTCGTCGCCGGAAAGAAAGCCCTCGCCCCGGGTCTTCACGCCCAGCACGCGGGCGATGTCCCGGGCCACGGAGGGCTTTTCGGCGACGATGAGTTTTTTGGACATAGATAAACTCCCGTAAGGATGTATCGGGCGGGCGCTGCATCGGCGCCCCTGCTGGAAGATGGAGCGGCAGCATTCCCCTACTCCCTACTCCTATCTCCCGTACTTCTCCACGGTAAACGTCTCGCCGAACGTCTCCACCGTCGCGAACTTGATGCGCTGGTCGGAGACCGGGCGATCCTGGAAGCCGGTGGGCGTATTGGCGATGCCGTCCACCACATCCATGCCCTCGGTGACCTTGCCGAAGGCGGCGTAATCGCCGTCCAGGTGCGGCGCGTTGGCGTGCATGATGAAGAACTGGCTGCCGGCGGAATTGGGCATCATGCTGCGGGCCATGGACAGCACGCCGCGGGTGTGCTTCAGGTTGTTCTGCCGAAA
>CACWVN010000090.1 GCA_902764285.1 uncultured Eubacteriales bacterium | reverse complement strand
TATACCGTGACTGGCAGTTATGAAGGCGGCGAGATGCTGGACGCGAAGGTGGAGCGTCTGCTGGCGAAGGGATTGCAGGATTTCCTCGAAGGGGATTCCGAAGAAGAGGGAAGATCAAAAGCAGCCGAAGAACTCGAAGAATCCAGCCAGGAAATCGGAGAATTGGAATGACAAATGCCATGAAATCTGATATAATGAATTCGACCAATCCTGTACTGACAGTTGCCCCAAAGAAGGAGGATATGAGCATGACAAGGGCAACTGACAAAATCACAGCATTGTATTGCAGGCTTTCCCAGGAGGATGATCTCGACGGCGAAAGCAACAGCATCAGCAACCAGAAGGCGATCCTGGAGAAGTACGCAAAGGAACACTGTTTCCCCAATCCCACGTTCTTTGTGGACGATGGGTACTCTGGCACCAGCTTTGACAGACCCGGCTTTCAGCGGATGATCGAGGAGGTCGAAGCGGACCATGTTGCTGTCTGCATCGTCAAGGACCTGAGCCGCTTCGGTCGCAACTTCACGATGGTGGGCATGTACACGAACATCACATTTGTGAAGCACAATGTCCGATTCATCGCCATTAACGATAATTACGATTCCATCAACCCCAACAGCACCGACAGCGACTTCGCCCAGCTGCGCAACTGGTTCAACGAGTTCTATGCCCGCGATACCAGCCGAAAGATTCGCGCCGTGAAGAAGGCCCAGGGTGAACGCGGCGAGCATCTGACCGTCAATGCGCCGTATGGTTACATGAAGGATCCGGAGGATCCAAAACGATGGATCGTGGATGAAGAGGCTGCTGAAGTCGTCAAACAGATCTTTACCATGTGTATGGAGGGACGAGGTCCGAGCCAGATCGCAAAGGAGCTGACCAGCCGGCAAGTTTTGACACCGACAGCCTATCATCAGAAGCAGGGTGTGCCAACACCCAACAAGCCCAACGCTTTCCCACACCATTGGTATTCCTCGACAGTCGTTACCATTCTGGAACGCAGAGAATACACCGGCTGCACGGTGAACTTCAAGACCTATACCAATTCGATATGGGACAAGAAGAAACGGCACAACACACCTGAGCAGCAGAGTATCTTCTACAGGACACATCCAGCACTGATCTCAGAGGAAATCTTTGAGAAGGTGCAGAAGATTCGTCAGTCGAGAAAACGACAGACGCGGGCAGGGCATACCAGCATGTTTTCTGGTTTGGCATACTGCATGGACTGCGGAGCGAAGCTGTACTATTCCACACACAAAGCGGACGATTCAAAACCCGGCTATCTGGATTGTTCTTCGCATCGCAAGAACAATGAGGTGTGCTGCTCCCATTACATCAGCGCCGCATTGTTGGAGCGGCTGGTATGGAAGCATATGCAGATGGTTATCTGGAGCGTAACGTGCTGTGAAGGGCATTTTCGCAATGTGATGGAAAACAGGCTCCAGTTGGAGGCAACGGACGCCATAAAAAATCTGAGGAAGAAACTGGCGAAGGCTGAGAAGCGCATGGCAGAACTGGATCAACTGTTCATCCGGCTGTATGAGGACAACGTTTCCGGCAAGGTCAGCGATGAACGCTACGCTATGCTGAGTGGAAACTATGAGGCAGAGCAGGCTGATCTGAAGCAAAGCATTCAGGTCATGCAAAAGCAGATTGAAGTACAGGAACAGAGAACGACAGATTTGGAACAGTTCATCCGAACCACCCGGAAATACAAAGGGATCGAGAAGCTCACACCGTATATGCTCAGAGACCTGGTTCAAGGCATTTATGTAGGCAAGACCGAGCGGATCGATGGGCATCTGCACAGGAGTATCCTGATCAAGTACGATCTTCTGGGCTATATCCCGATGGATGAGTTGATAAAAGAAGGGCTGGCTCAGCAGTAAGCCGAGCCAGCATCCTCGAAAACACTGTTTTATGAACAACCAGCTAATATGCGCCTTTTCGCGGGAGGGAGGGATCGGCGTGCTCAGGCGGCTGACGGCATGGATTCTGGCGCTGGCGGCGCTGTCCGCGGCGATGCCGGCCCGCGCGGCCGTGTGCGTGACCGGCCCCGGCTTCGCCGCGCTGGTGGATGAATCCGGTGAAATCCTCGCGGACGATGCGCTTGAAGACGCCTTCGTCGTGCGCGAAGGCGCGCTGTACGCCGCGGGATCGAGAGGCGATTACCGCCTGTACGACGCTTCCGGCGTCGTGGTCTGCGACGAAGTCTTTGACATGATCCGGGATGCGGGTGACTGCCTGATCTTTCGGCGCGGCGAACGCTTCGGCGCCATGGATCTCGGCGGTTCGGTGATGGTGGCACCGGTTTGGACGCAGCTGGCGTCCAACGGCGCGGGCGGTTTTCTCGCGCTGGACGGCGATCCGCTGGACGATGGGCCCGACGGGATCATCTTTATCGACGCGGACGGGGAAATCCGGCGCTCCGCCGTGTCTGTCGCGGGTGGACTGACCGACGTATCGGACGGTCGGATGCCGTACATGGCCTCCGACGGCCGCTGGGGCGCGGTGGACGCGGAGGGACGCGAGGCCATCGCGGCTTCATGGCGCTGGATCGGGGCCTTCTCCGGCGGCGTCGCGGCGGCGGAGGGTGAGTCCGGGCGGGGAATGATCGACGCAGAAGGAAACGCCGTCATAGAAGCCGGGTACAGCTGGCTGGATCGCGGCGAAACGATGATCGCCGCCCTCGGCGCCGAAGGCGTCGACGTATTTGCGCCGGACGCCAGCGCCCTCCGGTTTTCCCTGTCGGGCGAGGGCTTGCAGTGCGCGCTGACGGGTCCGTATCTGTCGGTTTCATCCGCGGAATGGAACCGTCTGTACGACGCGCAGGGCGCTCTGATCTGCGCGGCCGACGCCGGATCGGCGTTCTATCCGGGCCTGGACGGTCAGTTTATACTGGCCGAAGGCGCCTGGGGCGAAGCCTGCCAGCGCCTGATCGACGCCGACGGAACGCCGGTTTCGGACGCCTTGCAGCGGATCCTGCCGCTGACCGGCGGCCGCTACGCATGGCTGAAGATGCCAGGCACGGCGTATTACAGCGCCGATCTGGGCGGCGTTCAGAAATCGTGGGATTACGGCGCCGCGCGCTGGGGATTGATGGACGGCGAAGGCAATATCCTGACCGGCGCGGAATACGTTGAGATCAGCGTCGCCGGCGCGGACCGGCTGCTGCTGCGCACCGAAGCGGAGATCATCCTCTCGGATCCCGACGGCCATGCGGTCAGGCGCTGGCCCGCGACAGGCGAAGCACCCAATTCCTGAACAGGCGCCGGATGGAACCGGCGAAGCTGCGTTTTTCCACCGTGGCGGCGGCCAGCAGATCGCATTGCGCGACGATCCGGCCGCCGCTTTTGATCTGCGCCGTGCCGATGACATCGCCGCGGTTGACCGGCGCGGTCAGCGCCCTGGGCAGGTTCAGCACCACCTCCGGGCGCGTTCCCACGGGCACGACGGCTCTCAGGGGCTCCGCGGCGACGGCGCTTACCGTTCTCACCGTGCCGCCCTGTACCTTTACGGCGGTGACGTCCTGCCCGGCTTCCAGCGATTCCTCGGCCCTGAAATTCTCAAAGCCATAATCCAGCATCATCGTCGCCGTATCGAACCAGGTGGGGCAGTTCAGCACGGCGCCGATCAGCGAAAGGCCGTCGCGCGTCGCGCTGAAAACCAGGCAACGGCCGGCCTTGCCCGTATATCCGGTCTTGCCGCCGGTGGCGCCCTCGTAGGTCTTCAGCAGCTTGTTCTTGTTGTCCAGCACGCGGCTGTATTCGTTTCCCGCCCAGGGAATCACTTTGCGCTGCGTGCCGGTGATGGTCCGGAACGTGGGGTTCTTCATCGCTTCCCGCATCACCCGCGCCAGGCCCAGCGCGGAGATCTTGTGTCCGTCGGCGTCCAGGCCGTGGGGATTGACGAAATGGGCATCCGCGTCCAGCTGCGCCGCGCGGTCGTTCATCATCTTCGCGAAGGCGGGCACGCTGCCGGCGACGTGTTCGGCCACGGCCACGGCGGCGTCATTGCCGCTGCGCAGCATCAGCCCGTACAGCAACTGTTCCATCGTCAGCGTCTCGCCCTGTGAAAGATAGAGCGACGTGCCCGTCACGCCGGCGGCGTTTTTTCCGGCGGTGACCTTTTCATCCAGCGTAGCGTGCTCCAGCGCCAGCAGCGTGGTCATCACCTTGGTGGTGGAGGCCATGGGCAGCATTTCGTTTTCGTTCTGGCCGAACAGCACCCGGCCGCTGTCGGCGTCGATCAGCACCGCGCCCTTTGCGGCCACGGTGAACGGTTCCGATGCGATGGACGGCGGGCACAGCCCGATCCACAGCGCCGCCAGCAGAGCGATGACCTTTCTCATGTTCGATACCTCCTGCGCGCACAGCGAAGCCCCGCGGCGATCCACTGCTTTCGTAGCGGATCACCGCGGGGCAGATTCATTGTTCAGCTTATGCGCGGAGAAGGGGTTACTGAACCTCGGCGGGCTCGCTCTTCAGCGCCGCCGCGCATCCGGCGGAATAGCCGGAGGCGAGTATCGCGAAATCCAGCGCCGAGGCCGGCGCGCCGATGGCCGTGGATTCGCCGCAGACAGCCTGAATGACGTGGCTGAACCGCTGGGTGAAGGAATGGTACAGACCTTCCACCGTCTCGCTCTCCTTCAGCGCCAGCATCCGCCGGATGTCCTCCATGCTGCACGTCTGCTTCAGCACCACGATCATCGCCAGCAGCGCGATCTGCTCCCGGCTGTATTTCTTGCCCGTGGGCCGGGGGATCAGCTTGCTCTTGACGTAGTTGTTGATCATCGACGAGGACAGATACCCGTGGATATCCGGGCCGTACAGGGGCTCGTACATGCGAGTGACGAACGTGATGACCTGATCCATGTACAGCCCGAGATCCGGGATCTGGTCCCAGGGCACGGGCCTGTATTCCCTTATCCTCGACAGGGCGCTTTGGATGTCGCCGGACATGTTTCACGGCCTCCTTTGTTGAAAGACTTCGGTTTGTGTTATCAGACTTCGGTCTGTATTTCCGCGGGCTGCACGAAAAGCGTGCGCTGATTGGTGTAAATGACGAACCCGGGCTTGGCGCCGCCGGGCTTTTTCACATACCGGCGAAGCGTGTAATCCACCGGCACGCGGGAGGACGCCTTTCCCTTGGAATAGGCGGCGGCCAGCCGCGCGGCGTACGCAATCGTCTCATCGTCGGGCGCTTCGCCCACGATGATCACGTGGCTGCCTGGCATATCCTTGGCGTGCAGCCACACCTCGTTCGGCTGGGCCGTGGCGGTCAGCTTGTCGTTCTGCAGGTTGTTCTTGCCCACCAGGATCGCGCGTCCGGAGGGCGCGGTGAACTTCATCGGCTGGCTGGGCGGCAGCTGCTTCATCTGGCGGCGGCTGCGGTTGGCTTTGACGTAGCCGAATTTTTCCAGCTCCGCGCGCAGCTCGAACAGCTCGCTCTCCTCCTGACACTTGCCCAGGTTGTCCATCTGGCCTTCCAGGTAGTTCAGTTCGGCGCTTGTCTTTTCGATCTGCTCCGCCGCCAGCGTCTGGGCGTTGCGGGCCTTCTGGTACATTTTAAAGTACTTCTGCGCGTTCTGGCCGGGCGAGAGCTTCTCATCCAGCTCCACGGCCAGCATCGGCGTGCCTTCTTCGTAGTAATTCGGCACTTCCACGCTGCGCGCGCCCTTTTGGGTCAGGTGCAGGTTGGCCGTCAGCAGCTCGCCCTTCAGCCGGTATTCCTCCATCCGCTGGCTGCCCAGCAGCGCCTCCTGCTGCAGTGCCAGCTTGCGCTCGCAGCGCTCGATGTTCTTTTTCAGCGCGCGGTGCAGCGCGGCGCTCTTCTGCTGGATGCGTTCGCTCCTGTCCCGCGTGCGATAGAAGGCGTCCATGGCCTCGGAGATGGTCGGGAACGCTTCCGATTTCAGATGGGCGCGGCTGAGATAGGGGAACGCCACGGCATCTATGGGCGCGCCGTCCCCGGCCAGCAGCACCGCCGGCGCGACGGTATCGGGGATGCGCTTCAATTCCGCGCCGATGCATTCGCAGGCGGCGCGCAGGTCGATCTCTTCGCTGTGGGCGTCCTCCGTGCCCGTCGCGCGGAAGGCCAGCTCCCGCGCGGTCTGGGTGGACATGCCGCTGACCGTCTGGGCGATCAGCCGGTGCAGCGGACCGTTCATGCCGGCCATGGCAGCGTAAAGCGCGTCGGCTTCGACATGGTCGAAGGGGATCTTGCCGTGGGCGGGCGGCAGCTCGTACCGCAGTCCGGGAAGCACCTCGCGCACCGACGAGATCAATTCGTTCACGCGCCGGGCGCTGTCGATGATCCGCCCGTTGCCGTCCACGAAAATCAGGTTGGAGTGTTTGCCCATGAATTCGCAGATCAGGCGCTTCCGGGCGGCATCGCCCAGTTCGTCGTGATGCTCGATCTCGATTTCCAGGATCCGGTCGCTCTCCAGCTGCCGCACGGCGCACACGCGGCCGCCGGTGATGTGCTTGCGCATCAGCATGCACAGGTTCAATGGCTCCAGCGGGCTGTTCTTGCGCACCTGCGTCAGATGCGCGCGGGCGCAGTTGGCCGTCGCCGACAATAGCAGCTGGCGGTTCTCTCCGCCGGCGCGGATGGTCAGGATCAACTCGTCGCGCTCCGGCTGTACGATTTTATTGATACGGCCGCCGGCCAGCGCCGCGTCCAGTTCGCGCGCGATCAGCCCCAGCGTCAGTCCGTCGAGTGGCATGGTAATCCTCCGGGAAAACAACTTCGCACCAATTATAAACCATCTTCCGCGATTGCGCAACCGGATCATTTATGATAAAATAAAATTCAGGGCATAGCCTTGCGCGCTCCGGAATAGATTGAATCGAAACGGATAGTGCAAGGAGGGTTCCACATGAATATTTCGGGAAACCAGCGCAGGATGTACCTGCTGGCACTGGCGCTGCTGATCGTCGCGATCGCGTTGGCATGCGCATGGACGCTGTGGCGCAAGCCCGCCGATCCGGCGTCGTCTTCCGGCCAGGCGCCCGCGGCGGCGGAGCCTTCCACGGCGCCCGAAGCTTCGGATAAGGCGCCGAGCCAGCAGACCAGCGCCGGACAGGACGCGCAGTCCGAAGGCACGGCCGCGGCGAAGATCTCCACCATCGTCTATTACCAGGACAACTACGGCTATCTGGTGCCGGTGATGTGCTCGGTTCCGATGCAGGACGGCATCGCCAAAGCCACGCTGAGCATGATGGTGCAGAGCGTGGGCAACGATATGCAGGCCGCGCGGCTGGGGCTGCGCACGGTGCTGCCGGAGAACACCAGCATCGATCTGGATATCTCGGACGGCCTGGCGCGGATCGACCTGAGCAAGGAAGTGCTGGACATGCCCGACGCCGCGGCCGAGGCCAACATGATCAACGCCATCGTTCAGACGCTGACGGAATTTGACAGCGTCAAGCGCGTGGAATTCCTGATCGGCGGCCAGAAGCGGGAAAAGCTGACCCACGGTACCTCCGTCGCCGGGGAATTCACCCGCGGGGACATCAACCTGGAGAGCGCCGAGCCCACCGTCAGCCTGTCCGCATCCGCGCCGGTGACGCTGTATTTTCCCGCGGATTCCGGCGCAGTGATCGTGCCGGTCACGCGAATGGTGCGCGCAGATCCGGATATCAACACCGCGGTACTGGAACTGGCAAAGGGCCCCAGCAACCAGGAGATGCTGGAGAGCGTCGTGCCCGCGGGCTGCGGACTGATCGACGTGAAGGTGGAAAACGGCGTGGCAAAGCTGAATTTCACCGGCGAATTTGTCAACCTGGTGCAAAACTCCGACGGCGGGCGCATGGCGCTGAAGGCGCTGGTGTTGACGTGCACCCAGTTTGACGGCATCGATTCCGTGGAGATCTACGTGGACGGCCAGCCCTATGACGCCGGGCAGGGGGAACTGGGCGTGCCCAGCTTCATGAACGTGGCCGACAACATCGTCTACGACTACATCCAGACCCAGTCGGCCATGCTGTTCGATTTCGAGTGAAAATGACGGCCGGCATCCGTTAACCCGAATCACAACGCTGTGAATGCGATACGGAAGGTGATTGAAAATGGAGAACATCAATCGCGCCCCGGACGAGCTGCGCATCGTGCGCATCGTCCCGGACTATACGGAAATGGCGGCGGGGTCGGCGCTGATCTGCTGCGGGCGGACCCGCGTGATCTGCACCGCCTCCGTCCAGGAGGGCGTGCCCGGGTTTCTGCGGGGCAAGGGGAAGGGCTGGCTGACGGCGGAATACGCGATGCTGCCCGGCTCTACGCCCCAGCGCAAGGCCCGCGACGGCGTGAAGAAGGACGGCCGCGGCGTGGAGATCCAGCGGCTGATCGGGCGTTCGCTGCGGGCGGCCTGCGATCTGACGCGCTTGGGCGAGCGCACGATCTACATCGACTGCGACGTGATCCAGGCCGACGGCGGCACCCGCACGGCCTCCATCACCGGCGCGTTCGTCGCGCTGTGCATCGCCGTGGACAAGCTGATGCAGGAGGGCGCCATCGCCGATTCGCCCATCATCCGGCAGGTGGCCGCGGTGTCCGCCGGTGTGGTGGATGACGTATGCACCCTCGACCTGGAATACGCCCAGGACAGCCGCGCCCAGGTGGATATGAACATCGTTATGACCCGGGACGCCGCTGGGAACCTCGGCTTCGTGGAAGTGCAGGGCACCGGCGAGGGCCGCTGCTACACCCGGGACGAGCTGGACCGGCTGCTGGCGCTGGGCGAAAAGGGCTGCACCGAGCTGATGGCCGCGCAGCGGGACGCGCTGGGCGCCCGGGCGGACGTGATCTGCAAAAAGCCCAAGCTGGTGCTGGCCAGCAACAACTTCGGCAAGCTGCGTGAATTGAAGCAGCTGCTGGGCGAGAGGTTCGACGTGCGCTCGATGCGGGAGATGGGTATCGATATCGACGTGGAGGAGAACGGCGAGACCTTCGAGGAGAACGCGCTGATCAAGGCGAACGCGCTGATGGATATCTGCGGCTGCGCCACACTGGCGGACGATTCCGGCCTGTGCGTGGACCAGCTGGGCGGTCGGCCCGGCGTGCATTCGGCCCGGTACTGCGGCGTGCACGGCGACGACGAAGCCAACAACCAGCTGCTGCTCAAGGAGCTGGCCGACCTGCCGAAGCCGCACCGGGCCCATTACGGTGCGGCGGTGGCGCTGTGCCGGCCGGGCCGGGAGCCGGTGACGGTCTACGGGCGCTGCGACGGCGAGATCATCGACGAATACCGGGGCGACGGCGGCTTCGGCTACGACCCGCTGTTCCTGTCCGACGACCTCGGCGTGACCTTCGCCGAGGCCGATGCCGAGGCCAAGAACGGCGTTTCCCACCGCGCCCGGGCCATACAAAAGCTGATCGAGGCGCTGGAGGCGGAAAATGGTTAAGCTGGGCCTGATCTCCGACAGCCACTTCAATTCCTTCTGGGTGGAACAGTATCTGCAGCGCGCCAACCGCGAAAAATACGACGCCGTGTTCTTCATGGGCGACGGCGATTCCGACGCCCGCTGGCTGGAGCGGCGGCTGGACATGCCGCTGATCTGGGTGGCGGGGAACTGCGATCACTTTGCCAAGCACCAGCGCGAGGCGATCGCGTCCTTCGAGGGTCACAGGATCCTCGCCGTGCACGGCGACCGGTTCGATGTGCGATGGGGGATGGATCGGCTTTCCTACTACGCCGAGGAAAAGGGCGCGGAGATCGCCCTGTTCGGGCACACCCACCATGCCTACGTCGGGTATTCGGGCCGCACGCTGATGATCAACCCCGGCGCGCTGAACGAGGGCCGATGCGGCGAACTGCTGCTGGATGGCAAGCGCGCGGTGCCGTACCTTCTGGATCTGAAAGAAGACGAATAACGAATGAGACCTCCGAAGCGCTTCGGAGGTCTTTTTTTGCCCTGGCCTATTCGATGCTTGAATATAATTTATCGAAATACGACAATATTTACTTGACAATCGTTT
>CACWVN010000089.1 GCA_902764285.1 uncultured Eubacteriales bacterium | reverse complement strand
GCTGGACGCGCCCTACGACGAGGCCAACGAGGCTTTCCTGCGGGAGCGGCTGGAGGACTACCGCCGGGTGATGGCGCGGCCGATGGTGACGGGTCAGGATCTGGTGGACGCGGGGCTGAAGCCCGGGCCGGAATTCTCCCGCTGGCTGGATCGCGCGCGGCAGCTGCACTTTGCCGGGCTGGACCGGCAGCGCGCGCTGTCGCAGGTGCTGGCGGAGGCCCGATCGGCGGCCCGGCGGCCGGCCGATTGACGAAACCGCCCGATTTTGCACAACAAGCTGCATTTTTGATTTTAAAATGCAGCTTGTTGTGCGTTTTTCAACGCCTCGCCGGAGTCGCCGAAAGGGCGGTGAGAATCGCCCGATGATGTTAAATTTTGGATTTCCCGGGGATTTTTCCCGCTTTTTGCCGCTGACTGAAGCAAATGAGGGGTTGACATCCAAAAATCGTTGTGGTATAGTCTTATATTGCGTTAGTATGGACGAGGAGCCGCTTCCGCGGCCAAAATGCCGGTTTGCCGGGGTTTTTGAGAAAAAACCGAATTCAAAAATGCGATGAAAATTCACATGGAATTTGCGTTTTATCCAAAAATTAACATTGGCAATTCGGCGGACGGGCGGCGGGCTGCAGGCCATCGAGACCCGCGGCAGGACGACGAAGAATAGGGGTGATTGAAGGTATGGCGCATCCGATGCAGATGGGCAAGCGCACGCGCATGTGTTTTGCCCGCATTGAAGAGGCACTGGCAGTACCTGATCTGATCGAGGTTCAAAAGAAATCCTACGAGAGCTTTTTGAAGGAAGGCCTTCGCGAGGTGCTGGCGGACGTTTCGCCCATCACCGATTACAGCGAAAGCCTGATCCTGGAGTTCATCGATTATTCGCTGGACGACAAGCCGAAGTATACCGTCGAGAAGTGCAAGGAGCGCGACACCACCTATGCCGCGCCGCTGAAGGTGACGGTCCGGCTGACCAACCGCGACACCCATGAAATCAAGGAATCCGACGTTTTCATGGGCGATTTCCCGCTGATGACGGAGCACGGTACCTTCATCATCAACGGCGCGGAGCGCGTCATCGTCTCCCAGCTGGTGCGCTCTCCGGGCGTCTATTATTCCAAGGCCATCGACAAGACGGGCGCCGCGCTGTATTCGGCGCAGATGATCCCCAACCGCGGCGCGTGGATCGAGTATGAAACCGATTCCAACGGCGTGGTCTTCGCGCGCATCGACCGGGCCCGCAAGCTGCCGGCCACGGTGCTGCTGCGCGCCATGGGCGTGGAAACGGACGAGGAGATCACCCGCATGTTCGGCGACGACGAGCACGTCACCGCCACCATCACCCGCGACGCGCCCTCCGTGAACGACAAGGGCGAGCTGCGCTACAAGTCCCGCAAGGACCAGGCGCTGATCGAGATCTACAACAAGCTGCGCCCGGGCGAGCCGCCGTCGGTGGATTCCGCCACCAGCCTGATCAATTCCCTTTTCTTTGATCCCAAGCGCTACGACCTGGCGCACGTGGGCCGCTACAAATATAATAAGAAGCTGGCCCTGGCGCTGCGCATCTTCAACCAGGTGCCCGCCGAGGACGTGGTGCATCCCTATACCGGCGAAGTGCTGGCCAAGGCCGGCGAGGCCATCTCCCGCGAACAGGCCGAGGCCATCCAGAACGCGGGCATCAACATGGTCCGCGTGAACCTGGGCGAGGGCAGCGTCAACATCATCGGCAACAACTTCGCCTTCCTGAAGCCCTTCCTGGCCGGCTATGATCCGGCGCTGCTGGACCAGTACGACGAAAGCGTCGTCCGGTTCTCCGAGCGCGTGCACGTGCCCACGCTGGTGGCGCTGCTGGAGCGCGTGAAGGAAGACGGCGTCGATCTGAACCAGGCGCTGAAGGAAGCGGCCAAGCAGCTGATGCCCAAGCACGTGCTGGTGGATGATATCATCGCCTCCGTGGGCTATCAGTTCGGCCTGTTCCACGGCATCGGCGAAGTGGACGACATCGACCACCTCGGCAACCGCCGCCTGCGCAGCGTGGGCGAATTGCTGCAGAACCAGATCCGCGTGGGCATGTCCCGGCTGGAGCGCGTCGTCAAGGAGCGCATGGCCATCCAGGACCTGGACAAGGTCCGCCCGCAGGATTTGATCAACATCCGCCCGGTCTCCGCCGCCATCAAGGAGTTCTTCGGCTCCTCCCAGCTGTCCCAGTTCATGGATCAGCCGAACCCGCTGGCGGAGCTGACCCACAAGCGCCGCCTGTCGGCCCTGGGCCCCGGCGGCCTGAACCGCGAACGCGCGTCCTTCGCCGTCCGCGACGTGCACTACAGCCACTACAGCCGCATCTGCCCCATCGAGACGCCTGAAGGTCCGAACATCGGCCTGATCGGCTCGCTGGCCACCTATGCGCGCATCAACGAATACGGCTTCATCGAGGCGCCCTACCGCAAGATCGACAAGGCGACCGGCAAGGTCACCGAGCAGATCGACTACATGACCGCCGATGAAGAGGATAAATACATCATCGCCCAGGCCAACGAGCCGCTGGACGACGAGGGCCGCTTCCTGAACGAGCGCGTCACCGTGCGCAAGCGCGACGAGATCACCCAGGTGGAAGCCGCGAAGGTCGATTACGTCGACGTGTCGCCCCGCCAGCTGATCTCCGTGGCCACCGGCATGATCCCCTTCCTGGAGAACGACGACGCCAACCGCGCGCTGATGGGCTCCAACATGCAGCGCCAGGCCGTGCCGCTGCTGAAGCCCGAAGCCCCGCTGGTCGCCACCGGCATCGAATACAAGGCCGCGTGCGATTCCGGCGTGGTGCTGCTGGCCAAGGAGGCCGGCGTGGTGACCCGCGTGACCGCCGATGAGATCATCATCCGCGAGGAGGACGGCACCGACCGCAGCTATCGGCTGCAGAAGTTCGTCCGCTCCAACCAGGGCACCTGCATCAATCAGCATCCCATCGTGGCCGAGGGCGAGGTCGTGGCCAAGCGCCAGCCCATCGCCGACGGGCCGTCCACCGACCAGGGCGAGATCTCCCTGGGCCGCAACGCGCTGATCGGCTTCATGACCTGGGAAGGCTACAACTACGAGGACGCCGTGCTGCTGTCCGAGCGCCTCGTGAAGGAAGATATGTACACCTCGATCCACATCGAGGAATACGAATCCGAGGCCCGCGACACCAAGCTGGGCCCGGAGGAGATCACCCGCGACATCCCCGGCGTGGGCGAGGACGCCCTGCGCGACCTGGACGAGCGCGGCATCATCCGCATCGGCGCCGAGGTGCGCGCCAACGACATCCTGGTCGGCAAGGTCACACCCAAGGGCGAAACCGAGCTGACCGCCGAGGAGCGCCTGCTGCGCGCCATCTTCGGCGACAAGGCCCGCGAGGTCCGCGACACTTCGCTGCGCGTGCCCCACGGCGAATTCGGCATCATCGTGGATGTGAAGATCTTCACCCGCGAGAACCGCGACGAGCTGTCCCCGGGCGTGAACCAGATGGTCCGCGTGTACATCGCCCAGAAGCGCAAGATCTCCGTGGGCGACAAGATGGCCGGCCGCCACGGCAACAAGGGCGTCGTGTCCCGCATCCTGCCGGAGGAGGATATGCCCTTCCTGGCCGACGGCACGCCGCTGGACATCGTGCTGAACCCGCTGGGCGTGCCCTCCCGAATGAACATCGGCCAGGTGCTGGAAGTGCATCTGGGTCTGGCCGCCAAGGCGCTGGGCTGGCACGTGGCTACGCCCGTGTTCGACGGCGCCCGCGACGACGATATCAATGACATGCTGGACAAGGCCGCGCAGGCCGAGGACGGCCCGCTGTTCGATGAAATCGGCCGGCCGACCATCCAGTTCAGCAAGATCGGCATCAACCGCACCGGCAAACTGTGGGTGTACGACGGCCGCACCGGCGACCGCTTCGACAACCCCGTCACCGTCGGCTACATGTATTATTTGAAGCTGCATCACCTGGTGGACGACAAGATCCACGCCCGCTCCACCGGCCCGTACAGCCTGGTGACCCAGCAGCCCCTGGGCGGCAAGGCCCAGTTCGGCGGCCAGCGCTTCGGCGAGATGGAAGTGTGGGCGCTGGAGGCTTACGGCGCCAGCCACGTGCTGCAGGAGATCCTGACCGTCAAGTCCGATGATACCATCGGCCGCGTCAAGACCTACGAAGCCATCGTGAAGGGCGAAAACATCCCCGATCCGGGCGTGCCGGAGTCCTTCAAGGTGCTGATCAAGGAGCTGCAGTCCCTCGCCCTGGACATCAAGGTGCTGAACGAGGACAAGCAGGAAATCGAGATCCGCGAGCTCGAGGACGATATCTACGCCAACGAGAGCGAGTTCAAGGACGAGCTCGGCCCGGTGATCCCGCCGGAGGCCATGACCGACGAGGAAGAGGCCGTCGTCGAGGACTTCGACTTCGACGAGCTGGAGCTGGGCGACGACGACTTCGGCCTGGACGAGGATTTCTGATTTCGCCCCGCGCCCCGTTGAAGCGGGCCGCGGCCTCGGGCGGCTCGGTCGCCCGGCCGCACCCGCTCCGGGCGACCGGAAATGTTTCGCATCTGCGCGCAAGCGCCGGTGATTCTGATGCTTCTTACCGTATCCGACAGGATGAAAGGAGAGAGCTCCTTGTTTGAATTGACTAATCTGGATTCCATTCAAATCGGCCTGGCTTCCCCCGAAAAGATTCGCAAGTGGTCCCACGGCGAAGTCACCAAGGCGGAAACCATCAACTATCGCACGCTGAAGCCGGAGCGCGACGGCCTGTTCTGCGAGCGCATCTTCGGGCCCACCAAGGACTGGGAGTGCAACTGCGGCAAGTACAAGCGCACCCGCTTCAAGGGCGTCATCTGCGACAAGTGCGGCGTCGAGGTCACCAAGGCCAAGGTCCGCCGCGAGCGCATGGGCCACATCGAACTGGCCGCGCCCGTGTCCCATATCTGGTATTTCAAGGGCATCCCCAGCCGCATCGGCACGCTGCTGAACCTCAGCCCGCGCGCGCTGGAGCAGGTGCTGTACTTCGCCAGCTATATCGTGCTGGATCCCGGCGATCCCGCCATCTCCAAGCTGCAGCAGTATCAGCTGCTGACCGAGACGGAATATCAGCAGAAGAAACAGCAGGCGGCGGAGATCGGCTTTGAGTTCCGCGTGGGCATCGGCGCCGAGGCCGTGCGCGAAATGCTGCAGGCCATCGACCTGGACGAGCTGAACGACCAGCTGCGCAAGGAATTGCAGGAGCTGTCCGAGCGCGAAACCAAGCGCAACACCGAGGGCCAGAAGCGCCAGCGCATCATCAAGCGGCTGGAGGTCGTCGAGGCCTTCCGCCAGAGCGGCAACAAGCCCGAGTGGATGATCCTGGACGTGGTGCCGGTCATCCCGCCGGAGCTGCGGCCCATGGTCCAGCTGGACGGCGGCCGCTTTGCCACCGCCGACCTGAACGACCTGTACCGCCGCGTCATCAACCGCAACAACCGCCTGAAGCGGATGCTGGAGATGAACGCGCCGGACATCATCGTGCGCAACGAAAAGCGCATGCTGCAGGAGGCTGTCGACGCCCTGATCGACAACGGCCGCCGCGGACGCCCCGTCACCGGCGCGGGCGGACGGCAGCTGAAGAGCCTTTCCGACCTGCTGCGCGGCAAGCAGGGCCGCTTCCGCCAGAACCTGCTGGGCAAGCGCGTGGACTATTCCGGCCGCTCGGTCATCGTGGTCGGCCCGTCCCTAAAGTTGTACCAGTGCGGCCTGCCGAAGGAGATGGCGCTGGAGCTGTTCAAGCCCTTCGTCATCGAGCGCCTGGTGAACCAGGGCATGGCCGTGAACGTAAAGACCGCCAAGCGCGCCGTGGAGCGCCTGCGCCCCGAGGTTTGGGACGTGCTGGAGAGCGTGATCCGGGATCATCCCGTCATGCTGAACCGCGCGCCGACGCTGCACCGCCTGGGCATCCAGGCCTTTGAGCCGGTGCTGGTGGAGGGCAAGGCCCTGAAGCTGCACCCGCTGTGCTGCACCGCCTTCAACGCCGACTTCGACGGCGACCAGATGGCCGTGCACGTGCCGCTGTCCATGGAGGCCCAGGCCGAGGCCCGCTTCCTGATGCTGGCGGCGAACAACATCCTGAAGCCCCAGGACGGCAAGCCCGTCATCTGCCCCACGCAGGACATGGTTCTGGGCTGCTATTACCTGACCATGATCCACGAGGGCCAGAAGGGCACCGGCAAGTATTTCACCGACGTGGACGAGGCGCTGATGGCCTACGCCACCGGCGAGCTGGCGCTGGAGGCGCCCTGCCACATCCGCATGACGCGGGAGATCGACGGCGTCACCCACAGCCGCATCGTGGATACCACCATTGGCCGCGTGATCTTCAACAACGCCATTCCCCAGGATATGGGCATGCAGAAGCGCGAGACCGTGGACGACATGTTCAAGCTGGAGATCGACGAGGTCGTGGGCAAGAAGCAGCTGGCGAAGATCGTCGATACCTGCTACCGCACCCACGGCGTCACCCGCACCAGCCAGATGCTGGACGACGTGAAGGCGCTGGGCTACAAGTATTCCACCCGCGCGGCGCTGACGGTTTCCGTGGCGGACATCATCGTGCCCGAGGCCAAGAAGCAGATCCTGGCCGACGCCGAGGAGCAGGTGGACCAGATCGAGCACCAGTTCAAGCGCGGCCGTATGTCCGAGAACGAGCGCTACACCTCCGTCATCCGCATCTGGGAGGACGCGACCAACGCCGTCACCCGCCAGGTGCTGGAGACGCTGGAGAAGTTCAACCCCATCAACATGATGGCGGATTCCGGCGCCCGCGGTTCCACCAACCAGATCCGCCAGCTGGCCGGCATGCGCGGCCTGATGGCGTCCCCGACCGGCAAGATCATCGAGCTGCCCATCAAGGCCAACTTCCGCGAAGGTCTGAGCGTGCTGGAGTTCTTCCTGTCCTCCCACGGCAGCCGCAAGTCCCTGGCCGACACGGCCATGAAGACCGCCGACTCCGGCTACATGACGCGCCGCCTGGTGGACGTCTCCCAGGAGAACATCGTGCGCGAGGTGGACTGCTTCGCGGCCCGCGGCGAGCGCGTGCGCGGCCTGAAGGTGAAGGCCATCGGCCAGCCCGGCGATATCATCGAATCCCTGGAAGACCGCATCCGCGGCCGAGTGGCGGCTGAGGACGTGATCGATCCCGCCAGCGGCGAGGTGATCGTGCAGGCTGACGAGCTGATCACCTACGACCTGGCCCGCCGGATCATCGGCGCCGGGATCGAAGAGGTTTCCATCCGCAGCGTGCTGACGTGCCAGTCGCCCGTGGGCGTGTGCGCCAAGTGCTACGGCGCGAACATGACCAACGGCAAGCTGGTGGACGTGGGCGAGAGCGTGGGCATCATCGCGGCCCAGTCCATCGGCGAGCCCGGCACCCAGCTGACCATGCGTACGTTCCACACCGGCGGCGTCGCCACCGGCGAGGATATCACCCAGGGTCTGCCCCGCGTTGAGGAGCTGTTTGAGGCCCGCAAGCCCAAGCGCGAAGCCACGCTGGCGGACATCGGCGGCACGGTGCACATCACCACCGACGCCAAGAAGCGCAAGAAGCTGATCATCCAGTCCAACGAGGGCGACGCGGAGACCAAGGAATACCCGATCAACTACGGCTCCAAGCTGAAGGTGGAGGATGGCGACGTCGTCTCCGCCGGCGACGAGCTGATCGAAGGCTCCATCAACCCGCACGACCTGCTGCGCATCCTGGGCGTGAAGGCCGTTCAGGACTACCTGGTCAAGGAAGTCCAGTCGGTCTACCGCCGCCAGGGCGTGGAAATCGTCGACAAGCACATCGAGGTCATCGTGCGCCAGATGCTGCGCAAGGTCAAGGTCGAAGAGGCCAACGATACCGACCTGCTGCCCGGCGCGCTGGTGGACATCTTCCGCTTCGACCAGGCCAACCGCAAGACGCTGGAGGCTGGCGGACGTCCCGCCACCGCCAAGCGCACGCTGCTGGGCATCACCAAGGCCGCGCTGGCTACGGAATCGTTCCTGTCCGCCGCGTCCTTCCAGGAGACCACCCGCGTGCTGACCGAGGCGGCCATCAAGGGCAAGACCGATCCGCTGCTGGGTCTGAAGGAAAACGTCATCATCGGCAAGCAGATTCCCGCCGGTACCGGCCTGAAGCGCTACGCCAATATCGAGATCCACGAAGCCTATTAGTCGGCAGGGCCCGGCGGTGCCGGGAGCCAATTGCAGCCGCGGACATAGGCCATCCGCCCGCCCCGTGCAGAATGGGGCGGGCGTCTGTGCAAGAAGGGGAGCGGAGAACCGGCGGTGCCGGGAGCCAATTGCTGCCGCGGACATAGGCCATCCGCCCGCCCCGTGCAGAATGGGGCGGGCGAATCTATGAACGCGGAACTGCGCGGCTGCGACAAACGACGGGAAAGGAAGGCGCGTACGCATGAGCGGAACGACGACCGGAGGGAAGGGCCGGCAGGTCTGGCTGGACCTGCTGCGCGGATTGGCGCTGGTGTTCGTCATCTACGGCCACCAGGCCAGCGGTTGGTACGCCTTTCGCCTGCTGTCCAGCCCGGTCAAGATCCCGCTTTTCTTTGCGATCACCGGGTATCTGTTCAGGGAAGATCGGTCTCCCCGCGATTTCCTGGCCATGCTGCTGTGGCGGCTGCTGGTGCCCTGGCTGGCGATCGGCCTGCTGGCAGGCGCATGCCACATGGTGCTGCTGCACGATACCACCGTTCGCGGCGTGCTGATGGCTTACGTCCGGGGTAAGGCCGCGTGGTACGTGCCCTGCTGCGTCGTGGCGGAGATCCTTTGGTATGCCATCCGCAGGGCGTTCAAAGCCGTGCCGGCCACGGCGGCCGCGGCGGCGGCGTGCTGCGCCGCGGGTCTGCTGTTGTCGCGGCGGGGAATGCTGAATGTGTGGATGGTCAACCGCGCGCTGGTGGCGCAGGTTTTCCTGCTGGTCGGGCTGGTCTATCGCCGGTATCTGGAAAAGCTGCCGCGCCGCGCGCTGTGGGGTTTTGCGGCGCTGGCGGTCTATCTGGCGCTGGCGGCGCTTTCGATGCGGCTGTATCCCGGCCGCGCGATGGACGCTCACCGGAACCGCTATTACAGCGTCCCGCTGTGCATGGGCATGGTCGCCTCCGGCTGCCTGGCGCTGTTCTGGCTGTTCCGGCGGTTCGCGGCGAACGCCCCGGACTGGGCGGGCCTGCTCGGCCGGAACACGCTGGTCGTGTATCTGCTGCACAACGCCAGCACGCGGCTGCCCCGGAAGATGCTGACGCTGGCGGGCTTTCGCCATACCAGCCTGGCCCAGGCCGCGCTGCTGATGCTGGCGGCGGTGCTGCTGGCCTGCGCGGCTTATTGCCTGGCCGCCGAGCTGATGAACCGGTTCGCGCCGGCGCTGGCGGGACGGTGGCGCCCGGGACAGCGGCGCGCGGGACGGTAGCCGCCCGCGCGGGCCGTCCGCAACGTGTTTTGGAGCGGAAGAATAGGTTAAAATTGAGATTTGCGCCGCTGTGTACCGCATTTTTGCTTGACATCGCCGGCGCGCGGTGGTAATATTTAATGGTTCGGGTATCAGGGCCAAGTGCGCCATTCGGCCGCCGGGGCCCGGCGAAGGGAGCGTGCGCGCGATGCTGGAAAAGCTGAAAAACGCCGACAAGGTCGTCGGAACGCGCAGGCTCGTCCGCGCGATCCAGGCCGGCGAAATCGCCGAGGCCTTCATCGCCCGGGACGCCGATCTGTTCATCGTCCGCCAGGTGCGCCAGGCCTGCAACGAGGCCGGCGTGCGCATGATCGAGGTGGACACCATGAAGCAGCTGGGCGAAGCCTGCGGCGTGGAAGTGAAAACCGCTTCGGCGGGGATCCGCAAATAGGCCGACCGGACACCTGTTGTAACTATGTATCTTCCAGGGTTGCGGAAGCGTATTTCAATGCCGACGATCAATCAGTTGATCCGCAAGGGTAGAGAAAAGGTAACCAGCAAGTCGAATTCCCCGATTCTGCAGTCCTGTCCGCAGAAGCGCGGTGTCTGCATGTCCGTCAAGACGCAGACCCCCAAGAAGCCGAATTCCGCTTTGCGTAAAATTGCCCGCGTTCGTTTGACGAACAACATCGAAGGTACCTGCTACATCCCGGGTATCGGCCACAACCTGCAGGAGCACTCGGTTGTGCTGATCCGCGGCGGCAAGGTGCGCGATCTGCCTGGCGTGCGTTATCACATCATCCGCGGCGCTCTGGACGCCGCCGGCGTTGCCAAGCGCATGCAGGGCCGTTCCCTCTACGGCGCGAAGCGTCCGAAGAAGTAAGAGAAGGTTCCGGCTTTCTCACATGGCAGAACGGTTCAAGGCCGCCTGAACGCATGGTCCATTTGGAACGTGGGAATATGCGCGCGGGCTGCGGAGGGCCGGGCGGCGGCGGAAGCGCCAACTTCCACCGGGCGTCTTGCCGGTTTCTCGTTCACTTTAACCCGTAAGATTTGATGATAGAGTCAGGAGGGACACCAATGCCCAGACGTGGATTTATCCCGAAGCGCGAAGTGCTTCCGGATCCGGTATATGGTACCACCATCATTACCAAGCTGATCAACCAGGTCATGTACGATGGCAAGCGCGGCGTCGCGCAGGCCGTGTGCTATGACGCTTTTGATATCGTTGCCGCCAAGACCGGCAAAGAGGCCATGGAAGTTTTCAATCAGGCGATTGCAAACATCATGCCCGCCATGGAAGTCAAGGCCCGCCGCGTCGGCGGTTCCACCTACCAGGTGCCGATCGAGATTCGCCCGGAGCGCCGCCAGACCCTGGCCCTGCGCTGGCTGGTGATGTTCGCCCGCAAGCGCGGCGAGCGCAACATGGCCGATCGCCTGGCCGGCGAGATCATGGACGCCGCCAACAACACCGGCAACGCCGTGAAGCGTCGCGAGGATATGCACAAGATGGCAGAGGCCAACAAGGCTTTCGCGCACTATCGCTGGTAATCCCCGCCGATATCAGAAACATAGCTCACACCCTTCAGCACGCGCCATGCGTGCTGAAGATTGCTATGGGGGACTGTTAAGATTCGATCACAGCCACCCTTTGGACTTAAAGAAAGTAGGAAACCCACTGTGGCGAGAACGCATTCACTGGATCACGTGCGCAACATCGGCATCATGGCCCACATCGATGCCGGCAAGACCACCACTTCCGAGCGCATCCTCTATTACACCGGCCGCACCCACCGCATCGGCGAGGTGCATGAAGGCATGGCCACGATGGACTGGATGGTGCAGGAACAGGAGCGCGGCATCACCATCACCTCCGCCGCCACCACCTGCGAGTGGCGCGGCCACCAGATCAACCTGATCGACACGCCCGGCCACGTCGATTTCACCGTCGAGGTCGAGCGCTCCCTGCGCGTGCTGGACGGCGCCGTGTGCGTGTTCTGCGCCAAGGGCGGCGTCGAGCCCCAGTCGGAGACGGTGTGGCGCCAGGCGAACAAGTATCACGTGCCGCGGCTGGCCTACGTCAACAAGATGGACATCGTCGGCGCGGATTTCTTCCGCGTGGTGAACATGATGAAGGAGCGGCTGCAGACCAACGCCGTGCCGATCCAGCTGCCCATCGGCTCCGAAGCCAATTACGTGGGCCTGGTGGACCTGGTGAAGATGAAGGCCGAGATCTACATCGACGAAATGGGCACCACCATGGACGAGACCGACATTCCCGCCGATCTGCGCGACATGGCCGAGGAATACCACGCCAGGATGGTGGAAGCCGCCGCCGAAGCCGACGACGAGCTGATGGAGAAATACCTGGACGGCGGGGAGCTGACCACCCGGGAGATCATGACCGGCATCCGCAAGGCCACCATCGCCGGCACGATGACGCCGGTGCTGTGCGGCACGTCCTACCGCAACAAGGGCGTGCAGCCGCTGCTGGACGCCATCGTGGATTACCTGCCTTCGCCCATCGATATTCCGCCCGTCAAGGGCACCCGGCCCGGCAAGGACGTGGAAGTGGAGCGCGAAGCCGACGACGAAGCGCCGTTCTCCGCGCTGGTGTTCAAGATCATGGCCGACCCCTTCGTGGGTAAGCTGGCCTTTATCCGCGTGTATTCCGGCACGCTGAAGGCCGGCAGCTACGTGTACAACTCCGGAAAGGGCAAGCGCGAGCGCGTGGGCCGCATCCTGCGCATGCACGCGAACCACCGCGAGGAGATCGAAGAGATCCGCGCGGGCGACATCGCGGGCATCGTGGGCTTCAAGGAGACCACCACCGGCGATACCATCTGCTCCGAGGGGCAGCCGATCATCCTGGAATCCATGGAATTCCCGGAGCCCGTCATCCGCGTGGCCATCGAGCCCAAGACCAAGGCCGGCCAGGACAAGCTGTCGCTGGCGCTGGTGCGCCTGGCGGAGGAGGACCCGACCTTCAAGACCTACACCGACGAATCCACCGGCCAGACGATCATCGCCGGCATGGGCGAACTGCACCTGGAGATCATCGTCGACCGCCTGCTGCGCGAGTTCCGCGTGGAGGCCACCGTCGGCAAGCCGCAGGTCGCCTACAAGGAGTGCATCCGCCGGCGCGCGAAGGGCGAGGGCCGCTACGTGCGCCAGACCGGCGGCCACGGCCAGTTCGGCCATTGCGTGATCGAGATCTATCCCCGCGAGCCCGGCAGCGGCTATGAATTCACCAGCAAGATCGTCGGCGGCGTGATCCCCAAGGAGTTCATCGCGCCCATCGACCAGGGCATCCGCGAGGCCGCGCTCAGCGGCTCCGTGGGCGGCTACGAGGTCATGGACTTCGGCGTCGATCTGCTCGACGGCTCCTACCACGAGGTCGACTCCAGCGAGATGGCGTTCAAGATCGCCGGCTCGATGGCGTTCAAGGAGGCTCTGCGCAAGGCGGATTCCGCGCTGCTGGAGCCGATGATGAAGATCGAAGTCGTGGTGCCCGACGAGTACATGGGCGACGTCATGGGCGATATCTCCGCCCGGCGCGGCCGCGTGACCGGCATGGACGCCCACGCGGGCATGCACTCCATCGACGGCATCGTGCCGCTGTCCGAAATGTTCGGCTATGCCACCGACCTGCGTTCCAAGACCCAGGGCCGCGGCAATTACACCATGCAGTTTGCCCATTACGAGGAGGTCCCGAACAACATCGCGGACAAGATCCTCGGCAGGCACTGATCATAACGACCATAATTCATAAAGGAGAATGAACCATGGCAAAGGCAAAGTTTGAGCGCAACAAGCCGCACGTAAACATCGGCACGATCGGGCACGTTGACCACGGCAAGACGACGCTGACGGCGGCGATCACG
>CACWVN010000088.1 GCA_902764285.1 uncultured Eubacteriales bacterium | reverse complement strand
GCCAGCAGCGCGGCCAGCAGGACGCAGAGCGCCGCCTGTACGATCAGAAAGGCTTTCCTTTTCCTCATGGGCTACCTCCGGGGAAACAGAATACGGTTGATACCATACATTTTACCACAGAAGCCCGATCGTTGCAAAGCCCCGCCGACGTTTTTCGGGGGACGTGTGCCTGTGCGTCGTTTCGCGATCGGTGCCGGCTGCGCAATTTTAAAAATATGGCGATGGACTCAATTACATATTCAATTTTTTAATCAAATATCGTTGACTTGCGTGGAATAAATGATATAATTGTTAAAAAGGCGTCCGTAAACGCCGCGCTTCGGTGCGCCTGCCGGAATGGCGCGGCTTGACGCGGAGCCTGATAAGCAAGGAGGAAACACAACATGAAGAGAATTCTGGCTGTTATGCTGGCTCTGGTTCTGGTTTGCGGCCTGATGGCGTCTGCGGGCGCCGAGGGCATCAAGATCGGTATCTCCATCTGGAGCTCCACCGACACGCTGGGCAGTGAGTGCTATCGCATGGTTGAGGCGGCCGCCAAGGCGCTGGGCGTCGAGACCATGTGGGTTGACCAGGCGCATATCTCCGAGCAGGTGACGGCTTCCGCCGAGCAGCTGGCGATGGGCGATTGCGACGGCATCATCATCTGCAACTCCGCTTCCGCCGAGATGGGTTCCGTCATCAAGACCTGCGACGAGAACGAGATGTATGTCGCTCAGTTCTTCCGCGTGATCAACGAGAATGACAACCCCGACGAGTATGCCCAGGCCTGCGCTTCCCCCTACTATGTGGGCGCGGTGCATGAGTCCGAATTCGACAACGGCAAGACCCTCGTGACCATCCTGGGCGAGAAGGGCTGCCGTAAGATCGGCCTCGAAGGCTGGGAGCCCGGCGACGCCACCTTCCTGGGCCGCTGGGAAGGCTACAAGGCCGGCGTTGAAGCCTGGAACGAAGCCAATCCCGACGACCAGATGGAAATGCTGGAGCCCCAGTACGGCCGCACCACGACCGATACCGGCCGCGCCACCGCTGAAGCCATCATCGACGCCAATCCCGACATCGACGCTCTGATCGTCGCTGGCGGCGGCGGAGACACCCTGCTGGGCGCCATCGCCGGCATCGAGGCCAAGGGCCTGACCGGCAAGATCGCCGTGGTTTCCACCGACTTCCTGCCCGACCTGGACGTCAAGCTGGAGACCGGCGCCATGGCGGCCGAGTCCGGCGGACACTATGCCGACCCGTTCTTCGCCTTCCTGATGGTCTACAACGCCATCAAGGGCAACTACGAAGTGAGCACCGACGGCTTCTATGATATGGTGTTCCCGTACATGTTCGTCGCCTCTCCCGAAGACTACGCCAACTACGGCGCCTACTTCACCGGCGAGGAACTGCCTTACTACGAGGATGAAATCGTGGCGCTGGCCGACCTGTCCTATGAAGATCTGGCCGCGGCCTGCGCAGCGCTGTCCGTTGAGGACGTCGTCGCGCGCCATACCTCCAAGTAATCCAAACCAAAACAATCGGGAAAAGCGGGCGGCTGCCAGGCGCGGCGGAACCCGCTTTTCCCGGGTTTTGATGTTGCAAGAGAGGATAAACGAGTTCAGCCGGCCGCCCACGCGGGGCGACACACCATCAAGGCGGGCCGCGCCTGCGGGCAGCCGAAAGGATAGGAAGCGAAGCTATGTCCCATCAATTGGATAAGCTGAAGAGCAGCCGATACTACGGCCTGGTGCTGCTGGGCGTCATGGTGCTGTTCTTCTACGGCGTGTTCAAGATCATCACGCCCGGCAACTTTGGTTCTCTCACCAATCTTTCATCTTATCTGCAATCCTCCATCATCTATTCCGTCGGCGGCTGCGGCCTCTATTTCATCGTGGTCATGGGCCTTTTCGATTTCGCCGTCGGTTCCAACGTCGTGCTCTCATCGATCGTGGGCGTGATCCTCTCCAAGCAGTTCGGCTATGCCGGGTTCATCATCGGCTGCCTGGGCTGCGGCGCGCTGATCGGCCTTCTGATCGGTTTTCTCTACAATCGCCTGAACGTGCCCTCTATGATCATCACCGTCGGCCTGATGCTGATCTTCGAAAGCGTGGCCGTGTTCGTGGCGGGCGGCGACAAGCAGACGCTCGCGCCGGAGCTGCGCTTCTTCAGCGGCGCGCCGGGCAATTACATCCTCGCGGGCCTCGCCTTCGCGCTGATGTTCTTCATCCTCAAATATACGAAGATCGGCACCTACTGCAACGCCATCGGCAGCAACGAATTCACGGCCAGGAACATGGGCATCAACGTGAAGAAGTACAAGCTGATCGGCTTTGTGCTGCTGCATCTCTTCGTGGGCGTCATGGCCATCCTCTCCGTATCCTACGGCACCACGATGACCGCGCTCACGGGCATGAGCACCATGAGCCGCAACTTCCAGCCGCTGATGGGCACCTTCTTCGGCGTCGCCTTCCGCAAGTACGGCATGCCGATAACGGCCATCGTGGTCGGCGAGTTCATCATTTCCATCATCTTCAACGGCTTCGTGGCCCTCGGCGCGCCCACCACCATCCAGAACGTGGTCACCGGTGCGGCGCTGCTGGCGATCGTTACGCTGACTGCCCGCGGCGGCAAGGGCAGCGTTGTGAAGTAAGGGGGCGCGGCGCATGGATAAAAAGACATTATTGGTCGCCAAAGACATCGACAAGCGTTTCGGCATTACCCACGCCGTCGACAACGTCTCCCTGACCATCGCCGCGGGCGAGATTCGCGGTCTGATCGGCGAAAACGGTTCGGGCAAGAGCACCTTCTGCCAGATGCTGTGCGGCATCTATACCATCGGCGGCGGCACGTTCACGCTGGACGGCAACGAGCTGCACATCAAAAACCAGGTCGAGGCCAACAACGAAGGCATCGCCATCATCGTGCAGGAGATGGGCACGCTCTCGGGCCTGACGGTGGCGGAGAACATATTCCTGGGCCATGAGGAGCCGTACATGCACTACGGCGTCAAGGATACCCACGCCATGAACCGCGAGGCCCAGCGCCTGCTGGATGAATACGGCTTCGGCCGCATCAAGGCCGGCGCGATGATCGACCAGTACAACTTCGAGGACCGCAAGCTGGTGGAGATCGTCAAGGCCACCTATATGAAGCCGAAGATCCTCGTCATCGACGAGACCACCACCGCGCTGTCCCAGAACGGCCGCCTGGAGCTGTACAAGATCATGGACGCCGTGCGCGCGGACGGGCGCTCGGTCATATTCATCAGCCACGATCTGGGCGAGGTGCTCGCGCACACCGACACGGTTTCCATCCTGCGCGACGGCGAATACATCGACACGGTGGTTACCGCGGACGTGACCGAAGACGACCTGAAGCGCCTGATGGTCGGCCGCGAGATCGGCTCGGCCTACTACCGCACCGACTATGGCCAGCCCGTATCCGACGAAGTGGTGCTGTCCGCGAAGGGCGTCACCGTCCCGGGCGAGATCAGCGATGTCACCTTCGATCTGCGCCGCGGCGAGATCCTCGGCTTCGGCGGGCTCTCCGAGTGCGGCATGCACGAGGTGGGGAAGGCCATCTTCGGCGCGTCCTGGGACCGCGAAGGCTCCGTGACGCTGGCCGACGGCACCGCCATCAATGATATTCCCACGGCGATCAAACATTCCGTCGCCTATACCTCGAAGGACCGCGACAACGAATCCATCATACTGAACGAGTCTATCCGCAACAACGTGGTGCTGCCTTCGCTGGACGACCTGGCCAACCACAAGCTGCTGAGCGGCCGCAAGCTGACGCGCTTCGCCAAGGAGCACGCCGACAACATGCAGACCAAGATGCAAGGCGTGAACCAGTTCGTTTCCGACCTCTCCGGCGGCAACAAGCAGAAGGTGGTGCTGGCGCGCTGGCTGGGCAAGGGCAGCGATATCCTGGTGCTGGATTCGCCCACCCGCGGCATCGACGTGAAGGTCAAACAGGCGATCTACGCGCTGATGGCGGAGATGAAGCAGCAGGGCAAGTCCATCATCATGATTTCCGAGGAGATCCCCGAGCTGCTGGGCATGTCCGACAGGATCTTCGTCATGAAGGACGGCCGGATCAACGGCGAATTCATGCGCGATCCCGCCCTGAGCGAAGAAGACCTGATCGCGAAGATGGTTTAAGGAGGCGAAGAAGATGGAAAGAACGAAAACCAGAGAAAACGAGCAATCCAGGCTTCGCGCCTTCTTTACCGGCGATACGTTTAAGGCGCTGCTTCCGCTGATCGGTTTCGTCGTCATCATCGTGGTGCTGAACATCATGACGGACGGCAAGATCCTGACGCCGAAGAAGCTGCGGCTGCTGTTCTCGCAGGTGTACTATCCCGCCATCGTGACGGTCGGCGTGTTCTTCGTGATGACGCTGGGCTCCATCGACTTCACCGAGGGCTCCACGCTGGGCGTGGCCTCCATCGTCATCAGCGTGCTGTCCTTCTACAGCATCCCGCTGGCCGTCGTCGCCGGCATACTCACCGGCGCGGCCATCGGCGCGATCAACGGCTTCTTCCACGTGAAATTCAAGCTGCAGAGCTTCATCGTCACCATCTGCACGATGTACCTGTTCCGCGGCGTCTGCGCCTATTTCACCACGGAAACCGCCGTTCCCGCCAGCGCGGCAATCAAGGCGCTGGATCTGAATTGGCTGAAGATCACCATCACGGTCGCGGTGCTGGTCGTGGGCTGGTTCCTGTTCCAGTTCACGCGCATCGGCAACGACGTGAAGGCCGTCGGCTCCGGCGAGACCGCCGCACGGTTCTCGGGTGTGCACACGGACCGCGTCAAGTTCCTCGCGTTCGTCTGCGCGGGCGCGCTGACGGGCCTGGCCGCGTTCGTCAACGTCATCAAGGTCGGTTCCATCACCGCCACCGCAGGCAACCAGCTGGAAACGCAGGTGCTGATCTCGCTGGTGCTGGGCGGCCTGCCCATCACCGGCGGCGCGAAGGTGCGCTTTTCCAACATCATCGTCGGTACGCTGATGTACGCCGTGCTGAACAGCGGCCTGTCGATCCTGGGCTACGATCCCCAGACGCAGCAGCTGATCAAGGGCGTGATCTTCCTGATCTTCGTGGCGCTGACCATCGACCGCAAGGCGCTGAAGGTCATCAAGTAATCCCGGTTGTACCCAACGAAAGGAGCCTGCCGTTCGGCAGGCTCCGGTTTTGTTTATCTCACAGGTGTTTCACGAACAGGCAGCGGATGGCGTTCAGCACCGCCAGGATCATCACGCCCACGTCGGCGGCGATGGCGACCCACATGTTCGCCAGACCCAGCGCCGACAGCACCAGGCAGACGGCCTTCACGCCAAGCGCGAAGGCGATGTTTTGCCGCACGATGCCCAGGCATTTGCGGGAGATTCGGATGGCCTTGGCGATCTTCAGCGGGTCGTCGTCCATCAGCACCACGTCCGCGGCCTCGATGGCGGCGTCGCTGCCCAGCGCGCCCATGGCGATGCCGATGTCGGCGCGGGACAGTACCGGCGCGTCGTTGATGCCGTCGCCGACAAACGCCAGCTTGCCGCGGCCCGCGTTTTCCGCCAGCAATTCCTCCACGCACGAAACCTTGTCCTGGGGCAGCAGCTCTGCGCGGCAGTCGGTCAGCCCGACATCCCGGGCGACCTGCTCGGCGACGGAACGCGCGTCGCCGGTCAGCATCACCGCGCGGCGGACGCCGGCGCGCTTCAGCGCCGCGACGGCTTCGCGGGCGTGGGATTTCAACTCATCGGAAATCACGATGTGCCCGGCGTATTCGCCGTTCACCGCCGCATGGATGATCGTGCCGACGTGGTGGCAGTGCTGGAATGGGACGCCCAGTCGGTTCATCAGCTTTTCGTTGCCCACGGCCACCTTTACGCCGTCCACGGTGGCGCAGATGCCGTGACCGCTGATCTCCTCGACATCCGAAACGCGGCTTCGGTCGATCTCCCGGCCGTAGGCCCGCTGCAGGCTCAGGCTGATGGGGTGGGAGGAATGGCATTCCGCCAGCGCGGCGTATTCCAGCAGCTTCGCTTCGTCGATGGGGCTGTGGTGGACGGCGGTCACTTCGAAATTGCCCTTGGTGATCGTGCCGGTCTTGTCAAACGCCACGGCGGTGACCTGGGACAGCGTCTCCAGATAGTTGGAACCCTTGACGAGTATACCCTGGCTGCTGGCGCCGCCCAGGCCGGCAAAGAAGCTCAGCGGGATGCTGATGACCAGCGCGCACGGGCAGCTGATGACCAGGAACGTGCACGCGCGCAGCAGCCAGTCCCGCCACAGCGCCATGCCCGAACCGATGCCTGCGATCGTGCAGAACAGCGGGGGCAGCAGCGCCAGCGCCAGCGCGGCGTAGCACACGAAGGGCGTGTAGACGCGCGCGAAGCGGGAAATGAAGTTTTCGGACCTGGATTTGCGCGAAGCCGCGTTTTCCACCAGATCGAGGATTTTTGACGCCGTGGATTCGTCGAATTCGGCGGTGGTGCGCACGCGCAGCACGCCGGAGAGGTTGATGCAGCCGCTGAGTACGGTGTCGTCCACGCCCGCCTCCCGGGGCGCGCTTTCGCCGGTCAGCGCGCTGGTGTTCAGCGTGGAAGCGCCTTCCACCACGACGCCGTCGATGGGGATCTTCTCGCCGGGCTGGACCACGATGATCGAACCGGTCTCCACTTCGTCGGGATCGACGCGCTCCATCCCGCCGTCTTCAGTTTCAAGGTTGGCGTAATCCGGCCGGATGTCCATCAGATCGGTGATGCTGCGGCGGCTTCGGCCCACGGCGATGCTCTGGAACAGCTCGCCCACCTGGTACAGCAGCATGACGGCCACGCCTTCGCCCAGTTCGCCCAGCGCGATGGCGCCCGCGGTGGCGACCGTCATCAGGAAGCATTCATCGAACACGTTTCGGTTCCTGATGCCCAGCGCGGCTTTGCGCAGGATGTCGTAGCCCACCGTAAGATAGGGGATGAGGAACAGCGCGTACAGCGCCGGCGCGGGGAGGGAAAGGGGCACGATGCCCTCCGAAATCAGATAAAGGGGAACAAAGAATACCGCGGCGATTACGATGCGCGTCAGCAGGTTCTTCTGCTTCTTGTTCATCGTGCCACTTCCTCTCGTAAAAATGGGAAACCTACGGGTGACAAAAGACTTACAGGTAGATTTCGCAGTCGTCCTCCACCTTCTTGCAGTTGTCGCGCACGGCCTTCATCACGGCGGCCGCGTCGACGCCTTCTTCAAATTCCACCTTCATCTTCAGGGTCATGAAGCTCACGACGCAGTCCTTCACGCCCTCGGTCTTCCTGGCGGCCTCTTCCATCAGATTGGCGCAGTTCGCGCAGTCCACTTCGATCTTGTAGCTCTTCTTCATGGGAAATTACCTCCTGTCATTCGCTTCTGAAAATGGTTTATTCCTCGATGTGATCCATGCCCTGGCCGATGATCGTGCGCACATGGTCGTCCGCCAGGAAATAATAGACGGTCTTGCCGTCGCGGCGGCTGCGCACCAGGCGCGCCTGCTTCAATACGCGAAGCTGGTGGGAGATGGCCGACTGCGTCATGTTCAACAGCTCCGCGATGTCGCATACGCACATCTCCGATTCGAACAGCACGTACAGTATGCGGATGCGCGTCGTGTCCCCAAACACCTTGAACAGTTCCGCCAGGTCGTACAGGCGCTCCTCGTCGGGCATGTCCTGCCGGGCCAGGGACAGGATGTCCGGGTGCACCGCGTATTCATCGCAGCATTCCGCGGCTTTTCGCATGATCGATCCCTCCTGGAAATAATATATGAACAACTGTTCATATATTATTATATTCAGCTGGAGGATTCGTGTCAATGGGGTAGAGACGGTTTACACAAAATTATCGGTATATTGGGCGGCATGTATGCTGTTTGCACACTTGTTTGACGCGCTTTTTTTGGGTATAATGCTCACATAACCCATTACTAAAGGGGGCTTTGCCATGGCTTCAACAAAGATGCGCGTGCGCACGGATACGCTGATGCGCAGGATCTTTAAAGCGGAGCAGCTGGACGATCTTCTGCGGCAGAACGAAGCCTCCATGGAGACGGGCGATTTTTGCTCATACATCAATGAATTGTGCGTTTCCCGGTGCGAAGTGCCCGAGCGCGTCATACGCCGGTCGGAAATCGACCGGACATACGGCCACCAGCTGTTCAACGGAGCGCGGCATCCGTCGCGGGACAAGGTTTTACAGCTGGCGTTCGGCTTCGGCCTGACCGTGGACGAAACGCAGCAGCTGCTCCGGCGCGCGGGGAAGAGCCTGCTCTACCCGCGCCTGAAGCGCGATGCCGTGATCCTTTTCTGTCTGAGCAAATCGATGAACGTTCTGGAGGCCCAGGAACGGCTGGCCTCCGTCGGGCTGACTCAGCTGGGGAGCGTGCCGAAATATGATGACTGATCGCGTCGAGATGGAATTGCCGGACGAGCGGGAATATCCGGCGCAGCTGCTGGAGCGCTTCGAGCTGCTGGAATGCTTCTGCGCGCGGGAGGATTCCCAGACCCTTCTGGCCCGGGACAGGGCGAATGGCGAACTGTACGTCGTCAAGTGCTTCCCGGCGGGCAGCCCGCTCTATGACCGCCCGGAACCGGAGGCGCTGCGCCGGCTGGATTGTCCGCCCCTGCCGGCGTTTATCGACGAATTCAGGGACGCGAATATGCGCTGCGTGCTGCGGGAATACGTCCCCGGGGAAACGCTCGGCGATGTCGCGGCCCAGCGCAGCTTTTCCGATGAAGAGATCATATCCATCGGTGAAAAACTGTGCGCGCAGCTCGAAGGCCTGCACGGCCAGCCCAGACCCATCATCCACCGGGATATCAAGCCCAGAAACGTGGTGCTGCGCCCGGACGGCACGCCCGTGCTGATCGATTTCGGCATTTCACGCGTCTACAGCGAATCATCGAACGACACCGTTGTGTTCGGCACGCAGGGCTTTGCACCGCCGGAACAATACGGCTTTTCGCAGACGGACTGCCGTTCGGATATCTACGCGCTGGGCATACTGCTGAATTGGCTGCTGACGGGGAAGACGGAGGCGCCCGCTGAGGCGAAGACGCCGCTGGAACGGGTGATCCGCCGCTGCACGGCCTTCGATCCTCACAAACGGTATGCCGGCGCGGGCCAGGTCCGGCGGGCGCTGAACCGGGCGCGGCCGCGCAATACGCTGCGCCGCAGGATCCTTGCGGCGGCCGGCGCGGTCTGCGCCATACTGTGCGTCGCGCTGGGGATCCGCGCCGCGACGCGGAGCGCCTCGCGGGAGGCCGTCTTTTCCCAGCCGCTGATTGAGCGGGCCGCGCGGATGAACCTGGGGCTGGCGGACGGCGAGCGCCTGACCCAGGAGGCGCTGGCAGGCGTAACCGGCCTGTACGTCGTCGCGGACGAGGCCTTCGCCGACGCCGACGGGTTTTATTCCGCCGTCGGCCGCTGGTATGCCGACGGCAGGGATACGCGGGGCGGCATCGTTTCGCTGGAGGACCTCTCCATGATGCCCAACCTGAAACAGGTGTGCCTCGCGGCCCAGCAGATCGAGGATATTTCGCCGCTGGCGGGCCTGGAAGCGCTGGACAAGGTGGAGCTGAAGCACAACTATATCACCGATATCTCCGCGCTGGCGGGCATGGAGCGGCTGACCTCCGTGGGCATCAACGATAATCCCGTCCGGGATATCTCGCCGCTGGTCGAATGCCCGAATCTGGCGTTCCTGGATCTGTGCGACGTGCGCAGCTACGACGCTTCGGCGATCGCGCGGCTGGGCAATTTCGATATGCTGGATATCGCCAATTCCACGGACAGTTATAATTACCTGGACGGCAAGAGCATTCTCGCGCTGCACTTGAGCTGGACCGGGCTGACCGACCTGCACGCGCTGGACGGCGTGACGCGGCTGGAGGACCTGCAGATCGCCCATACCGCTGTCGTCGACCTCGCGCCGCTGACCGTTCACGCCGGCTTAAAGCGGCTGAACATCGCCGGCATTCCGGCGCAGGATCTTTCTCCGCTGCTGGATCTGCCGCGGCTGGAGACGCTCATCGTCAGCGCGGACATGCTGCCCCTGGTGGAGGCGCTGGGCGATACGCGGTTCGAGGTGCGCGTGGAATGACGCGGATCGACCGGCCGGGCGGAGGGAACCGAGGGCGTTTTGCCGGATGGA
>CACWVN010000087.1 GCA_902764285.1 uncultured Eubacteriales bacterium | reverse complement strand
GGATACCGCTACGTGCTGGGCAGCGTGCTGAACCAGGTGCTGCTGCACCAGTCGGTGATCGGCGTGGAGACCAAGATCGCCATGGACAAGTACGGCATCAAGCCGGACGTGATCATCGGCTGCGCCGGCGGCGGCAGCAACCTGGGCGGCCTGATCAGCCCGTTCATGGGCGAGAAGCTGCGCGGCGAGGCGGATTACCAGATCATCGCCGTGGAGCCCGCCTCCTGCCCGTCGTTCACCCGCGGCAAGTTCGCCTATGACTTCTGCGACACCGGCATGGTGTGCCCGATGGCGAAGATGTACACGCTGGGCAGCGGGTTCATCCCCTCCGCGAACCACGCCGGCGGCCTGCGCTATCACGGCATGAGCAGCATCCTCAGCCAGCTGTACCACGACGGCTATATGGAAGCCCGCGCCGTGGAGCAGACCAGCGTGTTCGAGGCGGCCGAACAGTTCGCCCGCGTCGAGGGCATCCTGCCCGCGCCGGAGAGCAGCCACGCCATCCGCGTCGCCATCGATGAGGCCTTGAAGTGCAAGGAGACCGGCGAGGAGAAGACCATCCTGTTCGGCCTGACCGGCACCGGATACTTCGACCTGGTGGCCTATGAGAAGTTCCACAACGGCGAGATGTCCGATTACATTCCCACCGACGAGGATCTGGCGAAGGGCTTTGCCGGCATCCCGAAGGTCGACCTGTAATCGACCCCAATGACAAAAAAGGGCTGACCGCTCCGGCGGCCAGCCCTTTTTTCGTTCGTCATGTGATCATTCCCCGCCCGGCATAACGGACAGCGCGTCCGCCCACGCGGCGAAGGGGCCGGGCAGCGCGTCGCCCTCGGGCCGCGGCCGGCCGAAGTAATCCCCGGAAACGCAATCCACGGCGGGCGCGCCGCGCAGCCGGTCCGCGCTCCTGAGGATCTCCAGGTCCCGGTGCGGGCCCGGCGCGTCGTAGGGCGAATCGTCCCGCGGGAAGGTGCGCAGCCGCAGCGAATCCCCGTCCAGCTCCAGCCCGAACCAGGCGCACTGCCCCTTCAGGTCGAAGCCGTTGAATTCCCGCCAGGTCTTCAGGTCCAGGCAGGTCTCCGGCTCCGGGTACATCACCCGCAGGTAGCCGCCCTGCATGCACAGGTACAGGTTGCCCTCGGCGGCGTTGTCCAGCGTGGGAAACACGATGGCCGCCTCGCCGCATTCGTAGAAGATGTTGTTCAGGATGCGCGCCCTGCGGGACGTGCCGCCGCGCTGCCAGCCGCCCATGCGGAAGCCGACGGGCTTGGCGTAGTAGCCGCTATGGCGGCACTTGCCGATCAGGTTGTGGGCGATGATCAGCCGGTCGGTGCCCTCGCAGTAGACGCCGTAGCCGTTGACGGACTCGTCCTCCCGCAGCTTGTACCAGCCGCTGGAGCCCGGCTCCACGGGCACCTTCGCCGGATCGAAGCGGCCCTCCACGTTCCAGATGATGTTGTTGTCGATCAGGTTGACGCCTTCCTTGGTGCACTCGATGAAGATCGCCTCGCGCTGCTGGATGCCGTTGAGGAACAGGTTGGAGGTGATGCGGGTGTTCTCGTTGCCGCAGTCCAGCCACAGGTGGTCGGCGCGCAGCGTGTTTTTGAAGACGTTGCGGCGGATCAGCCCGCCGACGCTGTTGTGCAGCTTGATGCCGCCGGCCTCCCAGGACAGCTCCATCTTCTGCCAGCCGGTGCCCTCGATCAGGTTGTCCTCGATCAGCATGTGTTCGGCGAACAGCCCCGCGATGCCGCACACGCCGGCGTCGCAGATCCTGCAGCCGCGCACCACGTTCCAGCCGATCTGCTGGCCGGGCTCGATCTCGTGATGCCAGCACTCGTTGCCCACGTCGATGCCCAGGGCGTTGGACCAGTTCACCGCGCAGTCCTCGATGACCCAGTGGTGCCCGCGGCCGCAGGAGATCGCGCCGCGCTGGGGCACCGGCGCGCCGGTGGCGGCGTGCTCGCAGGTCAGCCCCTTCACCCGGATGTAGGACAGGAACGGCGCGGCCGGCGCGAAGCACTGCTCGCGAACCGTCAGCTCGATCCGGTGGTTTTCCGGGCGGTCGTCCCCCGCCAGGCGGAAGTGCACGGTCTGGCCGTTGGCCTCCACCCAGTAGGTATCCTCCGCCTCGGCCAGCTGCCGGTACAGCGCCACCTGCCGCAGCGGCCGGCCGTCGCAGAACACGCAGCCGCGCCGGTTCAGGTAGGTGGTCATGTCCGTCTTGTCGTATTCGATGAACAGCCGGTCGTGCAGGATGTTCACCGTGCAGAAGGGATTGTAGCCGCGGAACATGTCCGGGTCGAGGGCGTGGGCCCAGATCCTGATGCCCGACAGGTCCCGCTTCTCCCCCGGGAATGCCATCCGCCAGCCGGTGCTGGGCGCGAAATCGCGCACCTGTTCGGAGGCGCGGATCACCACGGGGCCGTCGCCAAAGGCCTCGTAGCTGATCATGTGCTCCGGGTCCGTACCGCCCCGGGCCGGGCGGACGCATTCCCGGTAAATCCCGGCGTGTATGCATACCCGCGTCCCGGGCTCCGCCAGCGCCGCCGCGCGGCCGATGGTCTTCAGCGGCGCGCCTTCGCTGCCGTCGTTGTCGTCGGAAGCCGACGGGGAGTCGCCGTCCACCACCAGCGTTCTGGTGTACACGGCGTCCTTCTCCCAGAATTCAAATTCGGTGCCGTCCGGCAGCAGGGCCGTCAAATCCCGCACGATCGTCCTCTCTCTTCCCACGGTTCGGATAAAACGCAAGGCCGCGAAATCGCGGCCCTTGCTTCAATTGGGCACACGCGCACCGTCCGCCTTCGCGGCGGCGGTCTGCGCCGGTTTTGCCTCCGCGGAGAGCAGTTCTCCGCGCTTTTGGATCAGGTAATCCACGGCCCGTTCGACGGATTCGCCGATGTTGGCCCAGGTCTCATCGCGCGCCGCCTGCCGCCCTTCGCGGAAGGCGTCCGAATGGATGCAGGCATCGACCAGTTCGCCGATGTTTTCGCAGTTCTCCTCGGTCAGCTGCATGCCCAGGCGCGGCAGCGTATCGAACGTCCACATCTCCTCCTCCAGCCACCAGGCGTCGTAGGGGCCCTTGTCAAAGGACGTGTCCGCATAGATGATCGGCCTGTCGAACACCAGCGAAAAATCGAAGATGACGCCGGAATAATCGGAGATCAGGATGTCGGAACGCCTCAGCGTTTCGAAATTGTCGTTGCTGGAATCCCATTCCAGGCGGTCGTTGGCGGGATGTCGGCGCATCAGCCCCTCGACCAGTTCCTTTTCTGAAGTGTAGGACTGGGGATGCGGACGGATGATGATGTGGTAATCGGTTTTGAGCAGCGCGTCGATCAGCCTTCTCCCGTACCGGTTGAAGATGCTGCTGGGACCCCAGGAGGGCGCCAGCAATACCGTCGTCGGGTGCGCCGGCGCTTCGCCCGCGGCCGTCAGTTTTGCCCGCAGCGCGTCCATGTGCGGCAGGCCGATCATCGGCAGTTCCTTTTCGGGCAGGTGGCGCATCTGTTCCAGTTCGCGGATCTGCCGGCGCTGGTATTCGCCGGAAACCATGACGGCGTCATAATAATCCAGGCCGAACATGCGGTACGCGATCACGTCGTTCGCCGCGTGAAGGATGTGGGCATACCAGCGGACATCGCGGGAGCGCTTCCACTGATACACGTCCAGGCCGGGCGTGCTGGACAGCACCACGTCCGCCTTCAGCATGTTCATCCGGGCAAATGCCTTGTTGCCTTCGCCGATGAATTCGGCCCTGATGTGGCTGTAGGGCTCCTTCAGCAGCGGATCGTCGGGGGACGCCGTCAGATAGACCACGTCCTGTCCCCGGCACTCGAAGGCGTCGCAGATGGGCTTGAATATGCTCCAATACCGCTTGCTGTCGGTAAAGATGGCGAACGGCACCCGGCCCGCGTCGGCCTTTGCGCGCCCGCCGCTGAGGAAAAAGCGCAGCTTCACGAACACGTTTCTCAAAAGATAAAACGCCGCGCCCAAAACGCCGATCAGTATGGTAAAAAGCATGCTGCCCGTGCCCGGGTCAATGTAAAAGAACAATATCCATCATCTCCAATGGCCGGCTTTCGCCGGAAAGCGGCGCGGCCGGATCCTCGTACGTGACCATTATATCCGCAACGGCGCGCCATGTCAAATTGACGGCGCGGGCGCCGCAGAATCACACATACATCTTGACCGCGAATAATATAACTGGTATAATTATTGCCAGGATAAGGAAGCACGAAAACGCCTCTGATCTGACGACTGTTTGCAGGAGGGACAGAAATGGAACAGAAAAAAAGGCTGGTCACCCGAAGCGATTTTGACGGACTCGCCTGCGCGATGATGCTGCGGGAGCTGGGCCTGGTCGATGAGATCAAGTTCGTCCATCCCAAGGACGTTCAGGACGGCAAGGTTGAGCTTTCCCAAAATGATATCACCACAAACCTGCCCTACGATCCCCGGGTGGGCCTGGCATTCGACCACCACGAATCCGAGGTGGACCGTCTGAAGGCCCAGGAGACCGGCGGCAAGCTGATTATCGATCCCAACGCGCGCAGCGCCGCCCGCGTGGTGTACGATTATTACGGCGGCAAGGCCACCTTCCCCCGCATGCGCGACGATCTGATGGCCGCGGTGGACAAGGGCGACAGCGCCGATTTCACGCTGGACGAAATCATGAACCCGAAGGGCTGGGTGCTGCTGCACTATCTGATGGATCCGCGCACCGGCCTGGGCCGCTTCCGCCAGTTCCGCATCTCCAACTACGATCTGATGATGCAGCTGATCGGCTTTTGCATGGATCACACCATCGACGAGATCCTGGAGCTGCCGGACGTGAAGGAGCGCGTGGTGCTGTATAACGAGCAGGCCGAGCTGTTCAAGGCGCAGCTGCTGCGCATCGCCAAGGTGCACGACAAGGTGGTCGTGCTGGACCTGCGCGATGAGGAGATCATCCACGCCGGCAACCGCTTCATGATCTACGCGCTGTTCCCCGAAACGCAGATTTCGGTACACGTGGCCTGGGGCTTCCGCAAGCAGAACACCGCCGTGATGATCGGCAAGTCCATCATCAACAAGGGTTCCACCGTCGATATCGGCGAGCTGTGCCTGAAATACGGCGGCGGCGGCCACCACAACGCCGGCACCTGCCAGCTGGACAACGACATCGTCGATCGGGAGCTGCCGGAAATCATCAGCGCGCTGAACAACGGCTGATCCGCCGTTTTGGAAGTCGACGCGCCCCGCGAAGCCTTTGCGGGGCGCGTTTTTCACGCCAAAATTGTCTGTCCCCGGCGTCGCAGCGTCAAGTCTGCCGCGCGACTCTGCGCGGCCCCTTGCATGCTTGCGCTCCCGCCGGGGAACAGTGGTATAAGTATATGCTCAACGCGGGTTTCCCAACCCCCGATGCCATCATTATACCGGCGATTTATGTACCCGGTATGAACAAACCGGAACAAATGCCGGGCGAAGCGGCGTCATTCCACGGTCACGCTCTTGGCCAGGTTGCGCGGCTTGTCCACGTCCAGGCCGCGGGCCACGCTGGTATAATAGCCCAGCAGCTGCAGCGGAATGATGGCCAGGCTGGACATGAAATGGTTGTCCGCCCGGGGAATGTAGACCGTGAAATCGACGGTATCCTCCACGCTGTAGTGGCCGTAGGTGGTCAGCCCCATCAGATAGGCGCCCCTCGCCTTGCATTCCACCAGGTTGCTGATGGTCTTTTCGTACAGGTCATCCTGGGTCAGCACGCCGATCACCAGCGTGTTGTCCTCCACCAGGCTGATCGTGCCGTGCTTCAGTTCGCCGGCCGCGTAGGCTTCGGAATGGATGTAGCTGATCTCCTTCATCTTCAGGCTGCCTTCGAGGCTGATGGCGTAATCCAGGCCGCGCCCGATGAAGAAGATATCCCGGGCGTTGGCGTACTTCGAAGCAAACCACTGGATGCGCTCCTTGTCCTCCAGCACGCGGGTCATCTTGTCCGGCAGGGCCGTGAGCTCCTCAATGCAGCGGGCGTACTCCCCGTCGTCCATCTTGCCGCGGGCCCGGGCGAACTGCACCGCCAGCGCGTTCATCGCCGCCAGCTGGGCGGAATAGGCCTTCGTGGTCGCCACGGCGATCTCCGGCCCCGCCAGCGTATACAGCACGCTGTCGGCCTCGCGCGCAATGGTGGAGCCCACCACGTTCACGACGGCCAGCGTGCGGATGCCCGCCTCCTTCGCCCGGCGCAGCGCGGCCAGGCTGTCCGCCGTCTCGCCGGACTGGGAGATGACCACGACCAGCGCGCCCTCGTCCAGCGGGAGCTTCCGGTAGCGGAATTCGGAGGCCAGCTCCACCCGCACGGGCAGGCCCGCCAGCTCCTCGATCACGTACTGCGCGGCCATGCCCACATGCCAGGCCGATCCGCAGGCCGTGATATAGACGCTGGAGATCGACCGGATGACGTCGTCCGTCAGCCCGGCGGGCGCCAGGTCGATGGCTCCGCCCTTCACCAGGCTGTTCAGCGTGTCGCGCACGGCCGCGGGCTGTTCGTGGATCTCCTTGATCATGAAGTGCTCGTAGCCGCCCTTTTCCGCCGCCTCGGCGTCCCAGGTGATCTCCGAAGGTTCGATCGTCGTCTCGTCGCCGTTCAGGTCGAAGAACGTCACCCGGCCGGGGCACAGCCGCGCGACCTGCATGTTGCCCACGTAATACACGCTGCGGGTGTATTTCAGGATCGCCGGCACATCGGAGGCCAGGAATGATTCGCCGTCGGCCACGCCGATGATCATCGGCGAATCCTTGCGCGCGGCGTAGATTTCGTTCGGATAATCCCTGAACATGATCGCCAGGGCATAGCTGCCGCGCACGCGCACCATCATGCGGTTGATGGCGTCCACCGGGCCGATCTTGTATTTCTTGTAATAATAGTCCACCAGCTTGACCACGACCTCTGTGTCGGTCTCGCTGTAGAAGCGATAGCCGTGGCGCAGCAGCTTTTCCTTCAGCTCGGCGAAGTTTTCGATGATGCCGTTGTGCACGCCCACCACGTCGGATTCCACCGGCCCGGAGCCGGTGCCGCTGCAGTTGCCGCTGACGTGGGGATGGGCGTTGGTCTGGCTGGGTTCGCCGTGGGTGGCCCAGCGGGTATGGCCGATGCCGCAGCCGCCCTTCAGCGCCCGGCCTTCGTCGGTCTTTTCGGCCAGATTGCGCAGCTTGCCCGTGGACTTGACGACCTCGGCCAGGTTCTCTCCGTCGCGCACGGCCATGCCGGCGGAATCATAGCCGCGGTATTCCAGCCTGGACAGCCCTTCCAGCAGTATCGGCGCGGCGGCGCGCCCGCCGGTATAACCCACTATTCCGCACACGGTAAACCCTCCTCTGGCAGCTTCGAAAAACATGCAGGCTTTGGCGATTCAGAAAACCTCGTCATACAGGGTCTTCCGAAGCAAGGTATGCGACAAAGCCGAGTTTTCAGGATCTCCCTTTGCCGATGGATTAACGGGGGCATTTTAGCACCGCCGCCAGAGGTCTGTCAACCGCGCTTTTGTTATAATCGCTTTCAAAGCAAAGCCGGCCCCTCCGCCCGCGACGCGCGGGTACGGAAAGGCCGGCCTGCCCGATTTGCGGTCGGGACGGAAGCAGCCGTGCGATCAGAAGCGGGAATTGCCGCTCATCTGGCGCTCCTGGGCCTCGATCATCTTCTTGACCATGTTGCCGCCGATGTGGCCGGCGTCCTTGGCGGAGATGTTGCCGTTGTAGCCCTGGTTCAGGGTGATGCCCAGTTCGTTGGCCACCTCGTGCTTCATGTTGCGCATGGCCTCGCGCGCTTCGGGAACGTTGATCTGGTTGCTGTTGGAATAGTTGTTCGCCATTTTGCAAGACTCCTTTCAAAATTGTCCGACTTTCCGGCGTCGCCGTTCAGTCTGCAACTATTTTGACCCGAGCCGATGCTTTTACACTGGAAATGATCCACTGTCACGCAATTCAAATTCTGTCATTTGTTGACACGCGGCGAAAAACGCGTGAAAAAGCGGCAGGATCCGTTCCTGCCGCTCTTTCGTCCGCCCTGCGCCGTTTATTCGGCCGCTGCGGCCGGCGCCATGATCAGAACCATTTCGCCGCTGATTTCCATGGTAAGCATCAGATTGCCGTCCTCGAGCTTCTGAGCCTTGATGCTGGAGAACATCTGGTTTTCGTCGTCCGTCGCAAAGCTGTACATTCCGTCGGTGAAGGTCACCGGGAAGGGTTCGTCGCTGCCGAACATGCCCGTCAGCAGCAATCCGTCGTCCGTAAATTCCGCAGTCATATCATCCACGCCCATCACATCGGCGTTGTAGAACGTGCCGTCAAAGCCGTACTTGATGGCAGTCCAGGTGCCCGCGAAATCCGCTTCTTCGGCGGTGACGGGCGCGGCGGGCGTATAGATTTCCACTTCGACCGCTTCGCGGCCGAATACCATCTGGGCCCCATCACCGCCGGAAACCAGCGTGCCGTCCTTGATCGTAAAGGCCATGGCTTCATCGTCGATGACCACGGTGATGGTATCGCCGTCCTGCGTCCAGGTGCCGGAGAGCTCCTGCGCGTCGGCGCCCATCGCGGATTTGCCCACGGCGGAGCCGTCCTCAAGCAGTTCGATGCTCATCGACATGCCGAAATCGGCCGGGCTGTAGCTCTGTCCGTCCTCGCGCACCTCGCTCAGATACCAGACGCCCAGGAAATCCGCGGCTTCCGCGACCGCCGCCAGGGACAGCAGCAGCGCCAGCGCCAGCATCACAGCAAAAACCTTCTTCATGTTTACCTCCTATAATTCGGGTCTTCGACCGTTATTTCCGGGCAATCGTGCCGCCCGTTCCCCTTTTGCTTTATCAAATCACAGCGGTATTGTCCAGTCTTTTCGCGCGGAATGCCTCGGTTTTTTTACGGCTTCACCAACCGTTTTGTTCGCCCGGCCCGCCCGGGCCGCTTCAATTCAATTCACCGCCACGTCCTTCAGCCGGTCGGCAAAGCGCTCCTTCGCCAGGGCGATCACGGCGCGGGAATCCGGCGCGTCGGGCTCGCGCATGACGGCGCGGGCCTCGTCGTGGGTCAGCTTCAAAAGCTCCGTGTCCCCCGCCAGGCTGTCGATGCCCGCGGACAGCGCGCCGGACTGCCGGGTGCCGAACAGCTCGCCCGGCCCGCGCAGCTCCATGTCCTTCTGGGCGATCCTGAAACCGTCGGCGGTGGAGGCCAGGAATTTCAGCCGCGGGTTCGGCTCGGCCATCAGAAAGCACCAGGATTCATGGGCGCCGCGGCCCACCCGGCCCCGCAGCTGGTGCAGCTGCGCCAGGCCGAAGCGCTCGGCGTTTTCCACGACCATCACCGTGGCGTTGGGCACGTTTACGCCCACCTCGATCACCGTGGTGGACACCAGCACGTCGCACTCGCCCGCGCGGAACCGCTCCAGCGCGGCGTCCTTGTCGGCGGGCTTCATGCGGCCGTGCACCAGTTCGACGCGCAGCTCCGGCAGCCGGTTTGTGCGCAGGTCCTCGTAGACCGCCTCGGCGGGCAGCGCCTCCACGGCCTCGGATTCTTCTATCAGCGGGCAGACCACGTACACCTGCCGTCCCTCGGCCACCTGCTGCTTCAAAAAGCCGTACATATCCTCGCGCTTCGATTCCGGCACGATGCGCGTCCGCACCGGCGTGCGGCCCGGGGGCAGCTCGTCCACGATGGAGATGTCCAGGTCGCCGTAGAGGATCAGCGACAGCGTGCGCGGGATCGGCGTGGCCGACATCACCAGCACGTTGGGCGATTGGCCCTTTTCCGAGAGCAGCGTCCGCTGGCGCACGCCGAAGCGGTGCTGTTCGTCGGTAACGACCAGGCCCAGCCTTTTGTATTCAACGCCCTCGGTGATCAGCGCGTGGGTGCCGATGGCCACATCCCATTCCCCGGCGGCGATGGCCTCGTGGGCCAGCCGGTGCTGCTTGGGCGTCAGGCTGCCCACCAGCAGCCCGCAGCGCAGCCCCAGCGGTTCCAGCAGCTGCTTCGCGGCATCGTAGTGCTGGCGGGCCAGCACCTCCGTGGGCGCCATCAGCGCCGACTGCCAGCCGCCCGTGTGCGCCAGCGCGATGGCCGCGAAGGCGATGGCCGTCTTGCCGCTGCCCACGTCGCCCTGCACCATGCGGGCCATGGCCCGGTCGGAGCGCAGGTCGGCCGCGACCTCCGCCAGCACGCGCCGCTGGGCATTCGTGGGCGCGAAGGGCAGGCTGTTCCAGAAGCG
>CACWVN010000086.1 GCA_902764285.1 uncultured Eubacteriales bacterium | reverse complement strand
TGCGGCGGCTGCGAATGGGCGCCGTCGCGCTGGCGGTGCTGCTGGCACTGGCGCTGCTGATTGCGCGGCTCAGCCGCCCGGGCCGCCCCGTCCCGCCGGCACCCACCGCTTCCCCTGCCCCGACGGCAGTCCCCGCGCCCACGGCGGAGCCCGCCGCCACGCCGCAGCCGCAGGCCACGGAACCGCCGCAGGCCACCGCGGCGCCGCCGGAAGCGCTGCCCACGGCCCAGCTGCCGCAGAACTTCGAAGGCGCGCCGCCCACCGACCGCGTCGCCGGCCGCGAGGATCTGATCGGCCTGTACTGGTGGATGATCTACAGCGGCACGGACACCGTGCATCTGGCGGAGCTGTCGCTGTCCCGGGATGAGGTCGCGGAGGTCGTGGACAAGTTCAGCAACTATTTCGACGCCTACAGCTGCAGCTTCGATCCGCCCGCGCTGCGCGTGACGTTCAAGGCGGGGCTCGGCGCGCTGCTGGCCATCCAGAAGGGCGAAACGGACGCGCTGCCCGAAGCCGACCGCGCTGTCGCCCGCCGGGCGCAGGAGGCCGTCGACGCGCTGATCCGGCCGGGCATGACCGACGTGGAAAAGGAGCTGGCGATCCACGATTACATCGCCGCGCACTGCGAATACCAGTTCTCCGAGGACGACGCCGACAGCAACAGCGCCCGCGGCTTCTTCCTGAACGGGAAGTGCCGGTGCGCCGGGTATGTGGACGTGTTCCGCCTGCTGGGCCGGCTGGCGGGGCTGGAGATGGAAATGATCGGCGGGCCCACCACCCGGGATACCGAAGGCAGCAAGGGCCACGCCTGGAACCTGATCCGGCTGGACGGGCTGTGGTATGTGGTGGACGCGACCTGGGACGACATGGCCGGCGATCGGGCGTACCCCTTTTTCAACCTGCCGCCCGCCGTCTTCGGCAGCGCCCGCACCTGGGACGACAGCGTATTCCCCAGCGGGGCGCGCGCCGCCGCGCTGGATGAAAAATACTATTACTTTAGCGACGGTTACCTGGCGCGGTCCGCGGAGGACGCGCTGGATTTCGCCGTCCGGCAGATCGACGGCGGAGGGAGCGCCTGGATCCTGTTCCCGGAGGACGACTTTGCCCGCGAAACCGCCGTGGCGCTGGCGCGGCACTACGGCATGAAGGGGCGTTGCGACGGTTTTTCCGGGGACATGGCCCTCAGCCTGTACCGTTTCAGTCTGAAATAGCCCGCGGCATGTGCAACTCTTAACGCAATGCTCTGAGAAACTGCGTTGATTTGCCACGGGCCGCTGATAAAATAAAGATGTATTACCGGGTGACACCGACCGCCCACGGGCGCAAGCGAGGGTATCATACATGCAGAAAATCGGCATTATTACCGACACCAATTCGGGCATGACGGCGAAGGAAGCCGCGGAATGCGGCGTGACGCTGATGCCCATGCCCTTCACCGTCAACGGCAGGGAATACGTGGAAAACGCCAGCATGGACAGCTACGAGTTTTTCGAGTGCCTGGCCGGCGGCGCGGACGTGGCTACGTCCCAGCCCTCGCCCGAAAGCGTGATGGATTGCTGGCGCGAGGCGCTGAAGACCTGCGAGCGCGTCATCTACATCCCCATGTCCAGCGCGCTGAGCGGCAGCTGCCAGAGCGCGATGCTGTTCGCCGAGGACTTCGACGGGCGCGTGATCGTGGTGGACAACCGCCGCATCTCCATCAGCCAGAAGCAATCGGTGTACGACGCGCTGCGATGGCGCGACGACGGCCTGGACGCGGAAGCGATCGCCGCAAAGCTGATGGACACCGCGCTGGACGCCAGCATTTATCTGACGGTGGACGATCTGAAATACCTGAAGAAGGGCGGACGGATCACGCCGTCGGTGGCGGCCATCGCCACGGTGCTGAACATCAAACCCGTGCTGCAGATCCAGGGCGGCCGGCTGGACACCTACAAAAAAGTGCGCGGGCTGCACGCCGCCCAGCACACCATGGTAGAAGCCGTCCGCCACGATCTGGAAACCCGCTTCGCCGGCACACCGGTGATCCTGCGCACCGCCTACACCGGCGACGCCGACGTGGGCCGCGTGTGGAACGCCCAGGTGCAGGCGCGGTTCCCGGAATTCACCGTCACCGGCGATCCGCTGCCCATCAGCATCGCCTGCCACGTGGGCCCGGGTACGCTGGCCATGGGCTTGATGCGGAAGGGATAAAACGCGTTTTTCAGCGAAATGACAGACTGCTGAAAAGCCCCCGTCTTTCGACGGGGGCTTTCACGTTTAATCTATTACCAGCGATCGTTCTCCGCACGCATCTTTTCGAAGCAGGCGCGGCAGTACACCGGGCGATCTCCGCGGGGCTGGAAGGGCACCTGGGTGGGCTGGCCGCACTCGGCGCAGATCACATCGTACATCGGGCGATCGGCGCGGTTGAAACCGCCGTTGGCAGCCTTGCGCTTGTCGCGGCAGGCCTTGCAGCGGCCGGGCTCGTTCTGGAAGCCCTTATCGGCGTAGAACTGCTGCTCGGAAGCGGTGAAAACGAATTCGTTGCCGCACTCACGGCATACCAGAGTCTTGTCTTCGAACATGGAAAAAAACCCTCCTAATAATGTGTGCCCATGCGATGTATAGCACTTTTTTGCCGAGTCCTGTCATCGGTAGGGTTCCACCGGAGGGATACGGTTTCGAAGCTCTCTAATCGGGGCTGGAGATATTATATCACAGCAAAGCCGTTTTGTACAGCCTTTTCCGCACATTTTCCGCCACAAATTTTAACTTTAATGTGACGCTCATTCCGGATCGACCGCCTGCGGCGCAGGCGTTTCGCCCTTCGCGGGCGCGCCCTCGCCGGACCGGCCGCCCCGGCTGCGACGGCGGCGGTGCTGGCCGGGATGGGCGGGCATCGCGCCGCCGGTTTCCTTCAGTTTTTCCAGGAACTGTTCGGTGCTCAGATTCTTGGGCGCCTTCTGGTGGGGATAGCGCTTTTTCTTCGTTTCATCCTCGGCGTTCTCTTCCTCGGGGGCGCTCTCCGGCTGCGGCCGCGCGCGGCGGCGGTCGGCCTTGGGCGCTTCGCGCACGGCGGCCGCGTCGCCCGGGCCGGGCCGGCGCACCTCGTCGATGGCGTATTCCCGCACGTCGAAGCTGTCGTCGTCCACGCGGATGCGCACCTTGATTCGCTCCTTGATGGCGTTGATCTCGGTGATCACGCCCACGCCGTCGGGCGTGACGATGTCCTTGCCCACCCGCGGCACGCGCTTGAGCACCTGCTCGTAGTTGTCCTGCTCATACTTCAGGCAGCACATCAGCCGCCCGCACTGGCCGGAGATCTTGGTGGGGTTCAGGGACAGGTTCTGCTCCTTGGCCATCTTGATGGACACGGGCTGGAAATCGCCCAGGAACGCGCCGCAGCAGATCTGCCGCCCGCAGGAACCCAGGCCGCCCAGCATCTTGGCCTCGTCGCGCACGCCGATCTGGCGCAGCTCGATGCGGATCTTGAACACCGAAGCCAGGTCCTTCACCAGGTCGCGGAAATCCACGCGGCCGTTGGCGGTAAAATAGAAGATGATCTTGCTGTTGTCAAACGTGTATTCCACGCTGACCAGCTTCATATCCAGCTTGTGCTTGGCGATCTTCTCCTGGCAGATCGTGAACGCCTCTTTTTCGCGCTTCTCGTTGGATTCGGCGCGGTTGACGTCCTCCTCGGTGGCCACGCGGATTACCTTTTTCAGCGGCGCGACGATCTGCGCATCGCTGACGGTGCGCGAGCCCGTCACCACCTCGCCGAATTCCACGCCCCGGGCCGTTTCCACGATCACGTAATCCCCGGGATGCGGCCAGATTCCGTCCGGATCAAAATAATAAACCTTGCCCGCCTTCTTGAAGCGAACGCCGATAACGGTTGCCATAAGAGCTTTTCCTCCCAAATCAGATCGATTCCATCAGCCTTTCAGCAAATTAAAAAACATATTTTCCAGCGCGTAGGGCCAGGCCACGTTGCTCTCCAGCTGCATGCGCACCCGCGCCACGCCCTTCAGCAGCGCCTCGCCGTCGATCCCGCTGCGCCGCAGCCGTTCCGACTCATCGGACTGATACGGCGCCGCGCCGTTCTGCGCGGCCATCAGATCCCGCGCCCACAGCTCCATGATCTCCAGAACGCCGGCCTCCGAGCCCTTTTCGCCCTCCAGCGGCGCCGCGGCCGCGGCCACGCAGGAGCGGTCCTTCAGGGCCTCCAGCGACGCGATCACCCGCTCCCGCAGTTCGGGAAAGCCGGCGTCCGCGTCGATCTCCAGCGCGCGGCCCACAGAGCCCTGGGCCAGCCCGGCCAGACGCGCGGCCCGCGCCGGATCCATGCCCCGCCGGACCAGCACCCCGGCGCAGTCCTCGACGCTCAGGTCGGAAAACCGGACCGTCTGGCACCGGGAGACGATCGTGGGCAGCAGCGCGCCCGGCGCGTCGGTGATCAGGAAGAACATGGCGCTGGCAGGGCTTTCCAGCGTCTTCAGCAGCGCGTTCTGCGCCCCGGGCGTCATCCGGTCGGCCTGCTCGATCAGCACCACATGGCGGCCGCCCTCGTAGGGACGCAGGGACAGCGCGTCGATCAGATCGCGAATCTGATCCACGGATATGGTCTTCTTCCCGGGAAGCGGCTCCACGCGCTTGACATCCGGATGCAGCCCGGCCAGGAACTGTTTGCAGGCCGGGCAGACGCCGCAGGGCCGGTCCTCGCCGCGGCACACCAGGGCCTGGGCGAACAGCCGCGCCATCGTGCGCTTGCCGGAGCCGTGCGGGCCCGCGAACAGCAGCGCATGAACAATGCGCCCGGCTTGAACCGAACGCATCAGCTGTTCCATCTTGTCGCCGTAACCCGCAAATTCGGATATCTTCAAGGTAAACCTCAGATCTTCTTGAACTGCTCCACGTCCAGCACGAAAATGGTGGCGCCGCCCACGGTCACTTCCACCGGATAGGGCACGTAGACGCCGGTGGTGCCGGAAATCGGCGAGGGCGCGGTGGCGATCTGCTTGCGGCTCTTGCACACCTTCTCGATCACGCCCATGGCGTTTTCCAGCTTTTCATCTTCTACGCCCACCAGCAGCGTGGTGTTGCCGGATCGAAGGAAACCGCCGGTCGTGGCCAGCTTGGTCACGCGATAATCCTCAGACATCAGTTGATTAATCAGGCGGGACGCGTCCTCATCCTGGACGATTGCGATAATCAGCTTCATGGGAATTCCTCCTTCGGCCCACTTTCACGCATCTATTATACACGATCATCGCCGATTATGCAATAGTTTTCGAGCGCAGCGAAAACGGGGCGGGCGCGATGAATCGCGCCCGCCCCGTCTCTTACAGCAGGATGCAGATCATGCCGCCGCTGCCCTCGTTGATGATCTTCTCCAGCGCCAGCCTCAGCTTCAGCCGCGCGTCCTCCGGCATGCGCTGCAGCTTGCCGTTCATGCCCTCGCGTACCAGATCGTTCAGCGTCTTGCCGAAGATCTCCGTCTCCCATATCCCCTCCCGGTCCGTCTCAAAGGCGCCCTGCAGCGATTTCACCAGCTCCTCCGACTGTTTTTCCGAACCCACGATGGGGTTGATCTCCGTCTGGATGTCGGTGCGGATCAGATGCAGCGAAGGCGCGCTGGCCCGCAGCCGCACGCCGTAGCGCCCGCCCTGCTTCACCAGCTCCGGCGGCTTCAGCTCCAGCTCGTCCATCGCAGGCAGCACCATGCCGTAGCCGGTCTGCCGCACGCTCTCCAGCGCGCCGGACAGCCGGTCGTACTGCCGCTTGGCCGAGACCAGCCGCTTCATCAGGTCGAACAGATGGGCCTCGCCGCCGATCTCCTGGCCGCAGGCCTCGCCCAGCACGCGGTAGAACAGCCCGTCCTTCAGATTCAACCGGTATTCCAGCGTGCCGTCGTTCAGGTTGATGCGCAGCGGCACGGCGTCCTCCACGTATTCATTCCCGTCCAGCGCCCGCTTCAGCCGCGCGTGATCCCGCACCCGGCGCATTCCCCCGGCAGCCTCTGAAACGCTGTTCATCACCGACGCGCCCAGCCAGTGGTCGTCCGCCAGCGCCGTCAGCCAGGCCGGGGCCAGTATGCGGATCTCCCGGATGGGAAATTCGAACAGCAGGCTCTCCAGCAGCGCGTTCAGGTCCTTCAGCTCCATGTTCTGCGCGTCCACCGCGTGCACCGGCACGCCGTATTTCTCCGCCAGCTCGTCCCGCAGCCGCTGCACCTGGGCCGAAGCGGGCGCGCGGGTGTTCAGCGCGATCACGAACGGCTTGCCCAGCGCCTTCAGTTCCCGGATCACCCGCTCCTCGGCCGCCTCGTAGGCCGATCGCGGCAGCTCCACGACGCTGCCGTCGGTGGTCACCACCACGCCGATGGTGGCGTGCTCGCGGATCACCCGGCGGGTGCCCGTCTCGGCGGCCTCCTCGAAGGGAATGTCGTGGTCGTACCAGGGCGTGCGCACCATCCGCGCCTCGCCGCCCTCCTCCAGTCCCAGCGCGCCGGGCACCAGATAGCCCACGCAGTCCACCAGCCGCACCCGGGCGGCGGCCCCGTTCTCCAGCCGGACCTCCGCGGCCTCGTCGGGCACGAACCTCGGCTGGGCGGTCATGATCGTGCGGCCCGCGCCGCTCTGGGGCAGATCGTCCGTCGCGCGGGCGCGGGCGGCCTCATCCTCGATGTTCGGCAGTACAAGCAGTTCCATGAACCGCTTGATAAAGGTCGATTTGCCGGTGCGCACCGGCCCGACGACGCCCATGTAAATGTCGCCGCCGCATCGACCCGCGATATCCCGGTACAATGTGTTTTGATCCATGGAACACGCCTCCTGCTCACGTTTTCACCTCCAGCTTATGAGCGCGCCCGGGGCCTTATGCCGGGGTTGATTTTACGCCGGCCAGGCCTTATAATGTAGAAAAGCACCCAATCGGAGGCACCCATGAAGCAGAAGCAACCCGGCAGGGCCGCCCGGCGGCGCGCCGCCCGCGTCCGGCGCGTCAAGCGCCGGCTGACCAACGCGGCCGCGGCTCTGCTGGCGCTGATCATCATCGCGCTCAGCGGTTATATCATCTATTGGTACGCCAACCGGGACCGCATCCAGGCCGACGGCGAACGCCAGCAGCAGATGTACAGCCGCAGCGCGACCGCGGAGCCGGTCATGCCCGCGGCGACGCCCGCCGGCACGCCGACGCCCGAGCCTTCCGAGGCGCCGACGCCCGAACCCACGGAATCGCCCGCGCCCACCGAATCGCCTTCGCCCGCGCCCACGGCGCGCCACATCGTCATTCCCACTTTCTCGCCCGAGCCCGCGGCGACGGAACCCCCGCCGCCTGTCGAAACCGCCGAACCGACGCAGTCGCCGCTGCCGGAGCGCACGGAAGCGCCGCTGCCCACGGCGGAGCGAATCGCCGCGCCGACGCAGGCGCCCGAAGCCCCGTCGCCGGCGCCGTCCTTTGTCGTGCCCGAGCTCCCGGGCGGCGAAATGCCGGAAACCCGGGACGCGCCCGCTTCCGGATCGGACGGCACGCTGGTGATGGCGCTGCCCACGCCGCCGCCGGTGCAGGACAGCTTCGCCGAGCTGCTGGCCCACAACCCGGACACCGTGGGCTACCTGGACGCGGACGGCGTCATCTCCCTGCCGGTGGTGCACCGGGAGAACGACAACGAATACTACCTGAGCCACACCTTCGACGGCGCCGAAGCGCTGGAGGGCGCGCTGTTCATGGACGGCCTGAACCGGCTGGTGCCCGAGGACGACTGTCTGATCGTCTACGGCCACAACATGAAAAACGACACCATGTTCGGCAAGCTCAGCCGGTTCGGCGACGTGGATTTCATGAAACAGCATTCCATCTTCCACTTCGATACGATCTATGAAAACCGCAGCTACGTGCCCTTCGCGGCGTTCTCCGCCAGCGTGGAGCCGGGCAACCGCCATTATTTCGACGTGCGGCAGTTCATCTTCGACGAAGTGGAATTTGAAAAATTCGTATTGAAGCTGCGCGGGCGCTCGCGCTACAGCGTGCCCGTGGACGTGGCGTACGGCGACCGGCTGCTGCTGCTGGTGACCTGCGATTACACCGACCGCGAGGGCCGGTTCATACTGGCGCTGCGGCAGCTGCGCCCGGACGAATCCGAAGCCAACGTGTGGGCGCTGGCCATGCAGGCGGGGGAGAAATAGGGAGTAGGCAGTAGGGAGTGGGCAGTAGGGAACAGGAAACAGGGAGCAGGGAGTAGGAGATGGCCCTACTCCCTGCTTTGTACGTCCATCGCCCCGGTGCGCGCGGCGTGGAACAGGAACTGCTGGAGGATGCCCGCGTGGGGGCCGAGCCGCGCCCGCGCGGCCTTCGCCATGGCGGCGCGGGACATGCCCTCGAAGCCGAACCAGCTCTGCAGCAGCCGCTCCACCCACACGTCCACCGGAAAGGCCTCCGCATGGCCGCAGCCGAACAGCAGCACGCAGTCGGCCACCTTGTCCCCCACGCCCGGCAGCGCCGTCAGGCAGCGATGCGCCAGGTCGTAGGGCATATCCCGCAAGCCGTCCAGCGGGAAGCCGTCGCAGACCCGCCGGGCGGTTTCGATCAAATACGGCGCGCGATAGCCCACCTTCAGCGCCCGCAGCTCTGCCTCGCCAGTGTTCGCCAGCTTTTCGGGCGCGGGAAACGCGTACAGACCGTCCCGCTCGTCCCCGTAACGCTCGCATAGCGCCGCCGTCAGGCCGCGGATGCGGGCGACGTTGTTGTTGGCCGACAGTATGAACGAGACCAGCGCTTCCCAGGGCGGCTGGTTCAGCACGCGCAGCCCCGGGAACAGTCCGGCGGCGCGCCGGGCCCGGGGAATGCGGGCGTATTCGGCGGCCACGGCGGCGTAATCCCGGTCCAGGTCCAGGTAGTGCCGCAGCGCCGCGGGATCGATTTCGCCCTCGGCGTCGATGCCCTCCGGCACGGCGCGCAGCCACACCGGCCCGCGCTCCATGCAGCAGCCGAAGCGTCCGTTTGATTCCACCCAGCGGAAGCACTGGGCGCTGTCGATCAGCGTCAGCCGCAGGTCGATGGTTTCGCTGCCGATCCGCATGGCCGTTCCTCCTTATGTGCAGAAAAGCGCGCCAAGCAGATGCTTGGCGCGCCTTTTATCCGGTTCGGATTATTCCGCCGCTACTTCGGTCTTGGGATAGATGCTGACCTGCTTGCGGGTCTTGCCCAGACGTTCGAACTTTACGACGCCATCCAGCTTTGCGTACAGGGTATCATCGTCGCCGATGCCCACGTTATGGCCGGGATGGAACTTGGTTCCGCGCTGACGAACGAGAATGTTGCCCGCGAGCACGAACTGACCGTCCGCGCGCTTCAAGCCCAGGCGCTGCGCATGGCTGTCACGGCCGTTGCGGGAGGAACCCATTCCCTTCTTGTGAGCGAAGAGCTGAAGATTCATCATGAACATGTGCTTTACCTCCGTTCTTCGAAGAATATGCGAACGTTTCGAGGATAACTCCTCTCGATGGCCTGAAGCCCTTTCAGAAGCGTTTGCAGCAGGATCTGCGCCTGCGCGACCTGCGCTTCGTCGGCTTCGGGCGTCAGCCTTGCCTCCAGCAAGGCCGCCTGATCGTCGATATCGTACATCACGGGCACCCGAATCACGCTTCGCAAGCCGTTCAGCGTGCTCTGGGCGAGGGCCGAAACCGCGGCGCAGACGATGTCCGAACCCGCTTCGGCGTACCCTGTGTGCCCCTGGGCGCGATACCCGGTCAGGGCGCCGTCCGGCCTTCTAAAGAAGGTGACGGCATTTCCAGGCTGTTTCATCAGGCGTTGATGGCCGTGATCTCAACCTTGGTGTAGGGCTGGCGATGACCCTGCTTTTTGCGCTCGTTCTTCTTGGCCTTGTACTTATAGACGACGATCTTCTGTCCCTTCACCTGGGCCAGGACCTTGCCTTCGACCTTCGCGCCCTCAACCACGGGCGTGCCGACCTTGGACTGATCCGCGTCGCCGACGAGCAGGACCTCTTCAAACGTCACCGCTTCATCGGCCTGAGCGTTGAGCTTCTCAACGAAGATAACGTCGCCCTGCTGAACACGGTACTGCTTGCCACCGGTCTTAATGACTGCGTACACGCGTTGCACCTCCTATCAAAAATCTCGCCGAAACGGGCAGCAGCCGGAGGTTCAAAACCTCTCCGAGCATACATTTTAAGCCGGTTTCGAGCGGCTTACCGATAAATTATACCTGTTTTCGGAGGAAAAGTCAATTGACGAATATGAAAAGATGGTGAAAATCCAAAATATAACAATTGGATTTGGAC
>CACWVN010000085.1 GCA_902764285.1 uncultured Eubacteriales bacterium | reverse complement strand
GGCAAGCTGAACGTGAAGACCGTGAAGGACAGCCAGTTCAAGAAGCCGCTGTTTGAGTTCTCCGGCGCTTGCGCGGGCTGCGGCGAGACCCCGTACGTCAAGCTGGTCACCCAGCTGTTCGGCGACCGGATGATCGTTGCCAACGCCACGGGCTGCTCCTCCATCTACGGCGGCTCCGCCCCGACTTGCCCCTACACCGTGAACGAAGACGGCCACGGCCCCGCCTGGGCGAACAGCCTGTTCGAGGACAACGCCGAATTCGGCTTCGGCATGCAGGTGGGCGTGAAGCAGCGCCGCGCCAAGCTGGCCGACAACATCGCTGCGCTGGCCGAGAAGTGCCCCGACTGGGCCGAGTTCCAGGAGGCCGCCAAGGAGTGGCTGAAGAACAAGGACGACGCCGAGGGCTCCAAGATCGCCGGCCAGAAGGTGCTGGCCTGCGTCGAGGGCTGCAAGGACTGCGGCTGTGACGCCGACCCGTTGTGCAAGGCCATCTTCGATGACAAGGACCTGCTGACCAAGAAGTCCTTCTGGATCTTCGGCGGCGACGGCTGGGCCTATGACATCGGCTACGGCGGACTGGATCACGTGCTGGCCCAGGGCGAGGACGTCAACGTGCTCGTGCTGGATACCGAGGTGTACTCCAACACCGGCGGACAGGCCTCCAAGTCCTCCCCGCACGCCGCCGTCGCGAAGTTCGCGGCCGCCGGCAAGCGCACCAAGAAGAAGGACCTGGGCATGATGGCCATCTCCTACGGCTACGTGTACGTGGCGCAGGTCGCCATGTCCGATCCCGCGCAGGTGCTGAAGGCCATGACCGAGGCCGAGGCCTACAACGGCCCGTCCCTGATCATCGCCTACGCGCCCTGCATCAACCACGGCATCAAGATGAACCAGGCCCAGCTGGAGATCGCCAAGGCGGTCGAGGCCGGCTACTGGCAGACCTATCGCTTCAATCCCGCCGCGGAGAAGAAGTTCACCCTGGATTCCAAGCCCCCGAAGGCCTCCTATCAGGACTTCATCAAGGGCGAGAACCGCTACGCGTCCCTGCTCCGTCAGTTCCCCGATGTGGCCCCCGAGCTGTTCGCCGAGGCCCAGAAGGACGCCGAGGAGCGCCTGGCCTCCTACGAGCGCCTGGCCGCGCAGGACTGAGTCCTGCAGCAATTGCTGCCGCGTGCCCATTCCCGCTTTTTGAGCCGCTGATTCAAGCTCAAAAAGCGGGCGTTCGGCGGTGACGGACAGCAAAAGGGAAGCAGCCGCACCCGGATCGCCCCTGCGGTCCGGCGCAGGCGCGGAAGAACACGGTTCAAACGAACAGCCGCCTCAGACGAGGCGGCTGTTTTGCGCGCGATCTCCTTACGCTGCCGGTTCGGCGGCGGGTTCGGCTTCGGCGGGCGCGTCGGTGGGCGCGGGCGTTTCCGTAGCCGCGGGGATCTCGGTGGCGACGGGCGCTTCCGTGGCGGTGGTGGTGGTCGTGGTGGGGGACTTGCCGTCGCAGGCAGCCAGGGCCAGCGCCAGCAGCGCAAGCGTCAACATCAGCACAAGGGCTTTTTTCATGGGTTTTTCCTCCTGAAGGTGATTTCGGGTTACGAACATTATGATATTCACCTCCCGGGGAAAAAATACCCGCCCCGCGAAAAAAACGCAGCCGCCCCGCGCCTACCCGCCGATGGGCCGCTTTTCCGGCAGGCCCGCCCGCCGGGGATATTTCTCCGGCGTGGGCGCGGCCTTCAGGATCCACGCGGCGCGGTGGTCCCAGTCGCGGCCCGGCACGGACGCGGGCTGCACGCGCTCGACCTGCCCGCCCAGCGCCGCCAGCGCGGCCCGGGCATCGCCCAGCTCGGCGTCCAGCGTGGGCCCCTTCAGCGCCAGCATCCGCCCGCCCACGCGCGCGAAGGGCAGCAGGTATTCGCACAGCACGTTCATCGGCGCCACGGCCCGGGCCATGGAGAGATCGAAGCGCTCCCGCAGCTCCGCTTTCCGGGCGGCGTCCTCAGCCCGCAGGTGGACGGCGTCGGCGTTCAGCGACAGTTCGTCGATCACCGACTGCAAAAACTCCACCCGCTTGCCCAGACTGTCCAGCAGCGTGAAGCGGATGTCCGGCCGCATGATGGCCAGCGGGACGCCCGGGAACCCCGCGCCGGAGCCCACGTCGATGGCGGTCTCCGCCGCGGGGAAATCCCCGGCCAGCACGGCGATGCAGTCCAGGTAGTTGCGGTCGGCGGCCTCCCGGGGGTCGTCGGGCACCCGCGTCAGGTTCATGCGGGCGTTGGCCTCGGCCAGCAGCGCGTGGTAGCGCTCGAAGCGCTCGACCTGCTCCGGCGACATATCGATGCCCATGGTCCGCGCGCCGTCGATCAAAAACCGTTTCAGCATGGCGCTATCCCCGTCAGACGTTCTGTTTCGAGGCTTCCAGCGCGGCGATGACCCGGTCGCACCAGGCGTCGAACTCCGGGTCCGGCCGCTGGCATTCCGGGTGGCTGAGCATGTAATCCAGCGCGATCCGCGCGCCGGCGTGGAAGGGCACCGTGGTGCGCATGTCCGGCGCCAGCCGCCGCAGCTTCGTCAGATCGAAAACCGCGCAGCAGGCCTTGTCGCCGGTCAGGCTGCCTTCGAAATCATAGCCGTACTTTTCGCCCGCGGCGGCCAGGTAGTCGCTGGCCACGTGGTATGCCTTCAGCTCCACGCCCAGCGCGTCGGCGATGGTCTGGTGGATCTGGTTCCAGGTCAGCACCTCGTCGCCGGTGATGTGGAAGGCCTCGCCGATGGCGTGGCGGTTGCCCATCAGCGCGGTGTAGCCGACGGCGAAATCCCGGTTGAACGTCACCGTCCACAGGCTGGTGCCGTCGCCGGGGATGATCACCGGCTTGCCCTGGCGCATGCGCTGGATGACCTGCCAGGGGCCGTTATCGCCGTGCACGCCCACGGGCACGCTGCGCTCGTCATAGGTGTGGCTGGGCCGCACGATGGTGACAGGGAAGCCCTCTTCCCGGTACTTGCGCATCAGGAATTCCTCGCAGGCGATCTTGTTGCGGGAGTATTCCCAGTGGGGATTGGCCAGGGTCGTGCCCTCGGTGATGACGGCGGCGGCCGGCGGCTTATGGTAGGCCGAGGCCGAGCTGGTATAGATGTACTGGCGGGTTTTGCCGCGGAACAGCCGGTAGTCCCGCTCCACCTGGTCCGGCGTGAAGCCGATGAATTCGCACACGGCGTCGAACGTCATGCCCTCGATCGCCCGCGTGACCGCTGCCTCGTCGTTGATGTCCGCGATGATCTGCTTCACGCCCTCGGGCACGGCTTCCGGCCGTGTGCCGCGGTTCAGCAGCCACACTTCCCACTGCGGGTCACGGGCCAGCCGGCGCACGATGGCGGCGCTGATGGTGCCCGTTCCGCCGATGAACAATGCCTTCATGATATCCCTCCTGAGGTTGGATTGGGTTTTCCGGCACCATTATAACATAGGTTCCGGCGTTTGGCTATTGCAAATATGCGGGGAATGGGGCATAATGAGGGAGTAGGGAGTAGGGAGTAGGGAGTAGGGAGTAGGGAGTAGGGAGTAGGGAGTAGGAAGTAGGGGATATCCGCTGCTTCCCGGCTCCCCTTTTAAGGGGAGCTGTCAACCGAAGGCTGACTGAGGGGTTCGTCCCTATCATTTTCGATGACCATCGGAGGTTTGCCATGCGCATTTACACCGGACGCAGCCAGCTGCTGGAGGCAGCGATGCTGGAAGCGCTGCGCGGCGCCATGGACGGCGACGTCCAGGCGCATTTCGTCGTGGTGCCGAAGCAATTGACGCTGCAGACCGAGCGCATGCTGCTGTCGGCGCTGAACCTGCGCGGTTCGTTCCAGCTGCAGGTGCTCAGCCCCGAGCGCCTGTGCGGACGCATCTTCGAATCGGCCGGCCAGCCCGCGGGCGTGCGCGTGGACGAGCGCGGCCGCGTGATGCTGGTGCGCGCCGCCGTGCGGGAGGTGGACGCGCGGCTGCGGCTGTACCGCGGCGCGGAGGACCGGCGGGGCTTTGCCGAACGCTGCGCCAGGCAGCTGGAGCTGATCCGCCAGGCGGGCCTGACGCCGGGGGCGCTGCTGGCCTGCGCGGAGGAAACCGACGGCCTGCTGGCCATGAAGCTGGCGGACCTGGCCGTGATCCAGGAGGCCTACGAAGCGCTGCTGGCGGGCCGGTACCAGGACGGCGAGAGCGAGTTCGCCGAGGCCGCCGCCCGGGCGCAGGACGCGGATTTTTTGAAATCGGCGGACGTGACCTTCTACGGCTTCGACCTGACGCCGCCCACGCTGCACGCGCTGATGGCCGCCGTGGCCGCCGCCTGCCCGGATACCCGCGTGTTCCTGCCGCTGGCCAACGATTCCGACGCGCGGGATTTCGACGTCTTCGCGCCGATGGAGGCCTGCTTTTTCCGGCTGTGCGCCGCGGCCCGGCGGGCGGACGTGGACGTTCGGCGCGTATATGTGGAGGACGGCGGCGCGTCCGGCGAGAGCCGCGCGGTCGTACCGGCGCCCGAACAGCGGCCGGAATTGCGGCGGCTGTCCGAAGAGCTGTTCGCGTTCCCCGTGCGGTCCGATCCCGGCGAAAAGGCGCCCGGCTGCATCCAGCTGGCGCTGCTGCGCGACCCGCTGGAGGAATGCCGGTTCGCCGCGGCGCTGTGCCGGCGCCTGGCGATGAAGAACGGCTGGCGCTGGAGCGACATGCAGATCCTGTGCCGGGACATCGAGGGCTACCGCCAGCCGCTGCTGGAGGCCTTCCGGGCCTACGGCGTGCCCATCTTCCTGTCCTCCAGCCGCGCGGCGTCCCGGCACCCGCTGGCGGAATGTCTGGTCTCCGCGCTGCGCATGGCCGAGGACAATCCCCGCGTGGAGGACGCGCTGGCGCTGCTGCGCACGGGGCTGATGCCCCTGGACGCGGACGAAGCCGATCGCCTGGCGAACTTCGCCGCCCGGTACGGTCTGCGCCCGAACGCGCTGCTGCGGCCGCTGCGGCGGGGCACCGAGGCGGAAAAGCAGGCGTTGGAGCCGCTGCGCGCGCGGTTCGCCGATCCGGTGAACGGTCTGAAAAAGCGGCTGAAGCACGCCGGCGCGCTGAAGGATCAGCTGGTGGCGCTGTTCGGGTTCCTGACGGACATCGACGCCCCGGCGAAGCTGCAGGCGCGGATCGACGCCCTGTCCGAAGCCGGTCTGCGCCAGCAGGCGGGCGAGGAGGCCCAGGTGTGGAACCGGCTGGTGGGCGCGCTGGACCAGATGGCGGAATTGCTGGGCGAGGCGGCGCTGCCCGCGCGGCAGCTGCGCCAGACGCTGTGCGAATCGCTGGACGCCGCCGTCATCAAGCCGCTGCCCCAGTCGGGCGACGCGGTGTACGCCCAGACTACCGACCGCATCACCGCCCAGCGGGCCCGGGCGCTTTTGATCCTGGGCGAAGCCGACCGCATGGCCGCCGATACCGACGGATTGCTGAACGCCGCCCAGATGCGGACGTTTGCCCGCATCTCGAAGGCCTACCTGGGCCCGGACGACGCGGAGCTTTCCCGCATGCGCCGCTTCTATCTGAAATCGGCGCTGGCGATGGCGACGGATTACCTGTGCGTCACCTGCCCCATGAGCGGCACCGACGGCGGCGCCCAGCATCCCGGCGCGCTGATCGGCCTGGCGCGGGGCGTGTTCCCGGCGCTGAAGCTGCGCGGCGGCATCACCGATGACGACAGCATCCAGTGGATGCTGCGCGCGTCGCCCCGGGCCGCGGCGGAATACGCCGCCCGGGCGCTGTCCGCCCAGGCGGAAGGCGCGCCGCTGCCCGCCTTCGATGCCGCCGCGCTGGCGGGGCTGAAGCGGATGGCCGGAAAGGACGCGGCGCTGGCGCGGGCGCTGGAGCGCGTGCGCGCGGCGCTGAACCGCGGCGAGAGCGCCGAGCGGCTGAACCCGGATACGGCGCGGGCGCTGTACGGCGAGCTGCGCCGCCAGAGCGTGACGCGGCTGGAGAAATTCGCCCAGTGTCCGTTCGCCTACTTCACCCAGTACGGGCTGCGGCCGGAGCGCGTGGAGCCCTTCCGGCTGAACCCGCGGGACGAGGGCGGGTTCTACCACGAGGCGGTGCGCGAATTTCTGCTGGAATCGAAGGACGACCTGGCCGGCATGGACGAGGCCGAGGCGCACCGGCGCATGGACGCCGTGGCCGACCGGCTGCTGGACGCGCTGGCGGCCCAGGGACCGCTGGGCGAAAGCGCCGTGACGCTGGCGGAGCGGCGCCGGCTGAAGGCCACCGCGCGGAATTGCGCGGGCGTGCTGGCGGAGCACCTGCGGGGCAGCCGGTTCGCGCCGGCGGCGCTGGAGAGCGATTTCGGCCCCGAGGACGGCGCGGCGCGGCTGACGGTGAACGCCGCCACCGGCGAATGCGCGCTGGAGGGCCGCATCGATCGCGTGGACGAATGGGCCGAAGGCGGTTTTTTGCGGGTGATCGATTACAAGCGCGGCGGGAAGGATCTGGCGCTGGACGAGATCTGGCACGGGCTGAGCCTGCAGCTGCCGGTGTACCTGGCCGCGGCGATGAAAAAGCGCGGCGAACAGAGCGCGGGCGTCTATTATTTCCGCATGGACGAGGGCATCCTGGACAGCCAGTCCACGGATCCGGGCGAGATCGAAAAAAAGCGCCGCGGCGGGTTCCGGCTCAGCGGCCTCGCGCCCGACGATCCCGAGCTGTTGAAGGCCCAGTCGCCCAATTTCCCGGAGGTGCTGAACCTGCGCGTCACGACGACCGGCGCGCTGTACAAGGGCGCGCTGGCGACGGATGCGAACGGGTTCCGCGCGCTGATGGACCGGGCGCTGAAGAAGGCCGGCGAGCATCTGGACGGCATCCGCGGCGGCATGGCGGACATCGCGCCCGCCCAGCTTCGCCAGAAGAACCCGTGCCAGTACTGCGACTGGCGCGGCGCCTGCCTGTTCGACGAGCGCATGGACGCGCGCCGCGCGCGGCGCTTCCCGCCGATGCGCGGCGACGAAACGCTGGAGCGGATGAAGCTGGACGATCCGACCTGATCCGCGCCCGTCAATCCGGCGCCGCGGCCATGCGCGGAGCGCGTTGCCCGTCGAATTGTGATAAAATTGTAATATTTTTAGTACAAAAAGTGTATTATAATGAAGGCAACCGATGGCGCGGAAGCCGCGTCCAATATAATAAACCGCCAGGTTTTTCCAGTGGATTCATTCGGGAACAGAGAAAGAGGGGATAGTATGAAGCGGATTCTTTCCATCCTTTTGCTGCTGACGCTGTGCGTCGCCATGCTGCCGGTTTCGGCGATGGCGGAACCCACCGCGAAGGTCTATGTCAGCTCGACCGGCAAAGGCACGTTGAACCTGCGCAAGGGCCCCGGCAAGGGTTACAAGGTGGTCGGCTATGTCAAGCATAACGCCACCGTGACGCTCACCGGCGAAGTCTCCGGCGAATGGAGCAAGGTCACGATCGGCTCGAAGACGGGCTGGATCAAGACCATGTACATCGACGGCACCACGCTGGACCTGGGCACCGGCTACAAGAGCCTGAACCTTACGGGCTCCCAGACCATCAAGATGCGCAAGAAGGCCGGCACCAAGTACAAGAAGGTGGGCTACTGCGGCGCGGACGACAACGTGAAGGTGCTGTACACCGAAGACGGATGGGCCATGGTCACCAACATGACCACCGGCAAGACCGGCTGGATCCCGCTGAGCTATATCGGGCCCACCGTAGTCATTTCGCCGGATGCGCCCGAAGCGCCGCCGGCCGACGCGCTGGACGTGTTCCGCACCACCGCATCCGCGCTGAACATGCGCAAGGGCCCCGGCACCAAGTACAAGAAGTGCGGCAAGCTGTCCCGGGGCACGGCGTTTTTCGTGCTGTCTGAATACGGCAACTGGTATCGCATCCGGACGCTGAAGGGCAAGGTCGGCTGGATTTCCAAGAACTACGCCGCGCCGACGGCCACGCTGAAGACCACGGCCAAGTGGCTGAACCTGCGCAAGGGCCCCAGCACCTCCACCAAGATCCTGGGCACGCTGAAGAAGGGGACCTGGGTGAAGATCGAAAAGATCACCGGCAACTGGGCCTATGTCACCGTGGGCGGCAAACAGGGCTATGTGTAAAAAAGAACCGCGTAAAGCGGTTCTTTTTTTGTGCCCGTCACAGCACGGCCACGGCGCCGGTGCGCATCAGCGTGGTGATCAGGCAGGCGGTGGCGTTGCCCAGCAGGATGGCCACGGCGGATTTGCCCCGGGGCAATTCGAACAGCGTGGCGATGGCGCTGCCCATCCACACGCCGGTGCCCGGCGCGGGCACTGCCACGAACAGATACAGCGCCGCCAGCTCGGCCATTTCGGCGTTGAACCGGCGCGAGATCTTCCCCTTCAGCCCGTCCTGCTTCATGGATTCGTGCTTGCGGGCCGCGCGGCGCTCCAGCCAGGCGGCAAACCTGCGCACCGGCTTGATCGGCAGCGTATAGAACCAGTCCAGCGCCTTGCGCAGCAGCAGCAGGATGAACGGCATCGGCAGGCTGGAAAAGAAGAAGGCCAGCAGGTACACGAACAGCGAGGGCATGCCCATCTTCACGGTGGTCAGTATGGCGTAGCGCCCTTCAAACATGGGCACCATGCTCAAAAACGCGGTCAGGGCGATTTCGCGGATGTGGTCCTGCCACACGAAACCGGCCGCCGCGATCATCGGGGCGTGGAAAAGCAGCGCGTTGATCATGGTTTTCCTCCATCGGATTCCGAATTTTGAAGCAGAGCCAATATACCACACGAATGTAAAGATACAAAGGGGCGCGGGCGGCCGCGGCCGCATTTGTCATACCGGCTTATAACCGTTGCACACAGAAAGTCATATTCCTCTGATAGAATATAGTAGAATTGCTATAAGCAGGTGGTTTTTTGAAATTCGACGCCTATCTGTTTGATTTTGACGGCACCGTCGCCGAGACCGGCGAAGGCATCCGCAAAAGCGCGGCATACGCCCTGGAGAGAATGGGGCGGCCCGTGCCGGAGAAAGCGGTGTTGGACCGGTTCATCGGTCCGCCGCTGCACGACAGCTTTATGAACCTGTGCGGCCTATCGGACGACGAGGCTGACCGCGCCATCGCGCTTTACCGCGAGCGGTACGTGGATATCGGGCTGTACGAATCCTATATCTATCCCGGCGTCGCGGCGCTGCTGAAGGCGCTGCACCAGAGCGGCGCGCACGTGGCCGTCGCGTCTGCCAAGCCTCAGTTCATGCTGGAGCGGCTGGCCGCGCATTACGGCATCGACCGGTACCTGGACGTCATCGTGGGCATCGGAGCGGAGCGCCATTCCGCCGACAAGCGCGATCTGATCCTGCGGGCGCTGCCCGCGGGCACGGCGCCCGAACGCGCCTGCATGGTGGGCGACCGGTGCTTTGATATCGAGGCCGCCAAGGCGCTGGGCCTGTGCGCCGTGGGCGCGGATTACGGGTACAGCCTGCCGGGCGAGCTGGCCGGCGCCGGCGCGGACGTGGTGTTCGACGATGTGGCGGCGATGCGCGAATGGCTGCTGGAGGGCAAAGCGCCCCGCGGTCTGTTCATATCGCTGGAGGGCAGCGACGGCTGCGGCAAGTCCACGCAGATCGCCCTATTGAAGGAATGGCTGGAAAAGCGCGGCTACGAGACCGTGCTGACGCGCGAACCCGGCGGCTGCCCGATCTCCGAGCGCATCCGCGAGGTGATCCTCAGCCTGGATTCCAAGGGCATGTCCGATGAATGCGAGGCGCTGCTGTACGCCGCTTCCCGGGTGGAGCACGTGCGCGAGGTGATCGAGCCGGCGCTGAAATGCGGCAAAATTGTTATTTGTGATCGCTTTTTGGATTCCAGCATCGCCTATCAGGCCTACGGGCGTGAACTTGGCGAGGGCTTTATACGTCAAATAAACGAACCTGCGGTTCGCCGGGTCTTCCCGGACCTGACGCTGCTGCTGGAATTGAACCGTTCGGATGCCCGCAGGCGGCTGGCCAAGGGCGCGCCGCTGGACCGGCTGGAGATCGAAAAGGAAGATTTCTTTTCGCGGGTCCAGGCGGGCTACGAGGCGCTGGCCGAAGCCGAGCCGGAGCGCATCGTGCGCGTCGATGCCGGGCGGCCCATCGAAGCGGTGTTCGAAAGCGTCAGTGCGGCCGTAGAAGCGCGGCTGTGACGCCGGAAACGAATAAAACGCACACTTCCGCATCTATAAAGGGGTGTAAATTATGGCATACGAAAATCTCTGCATGTACTGCTTCCAGGATATGGAAGGGCAGACCACATGCCCTCATTGCGGCAGGGATTCCCGTACCGCGGTGCCGCAGATTCAAATGCTGCCGGGATCGCTGGTGTATCATGACCGCTTCCTGGTCGGCCGCGCGCTGGGCCAGGACGCTTCCGGCATCGTGTATGCCGCCTATGATACCAAGCGGGAAAACAAGCTGCGCATCCGCGAATACCTGCCCCGGGACTGCGCCGAGCGCCTGAACGACGGCGCCGTGGTGCCCGTGGCGGGTAAAGAGGATGAATTTGAGGCCGGCATCAAGAAGCTGCGCGCCAGCGTGGAGAGCGTGGAAGACCCGCGCAAGCGCCATTTCTTCTTTGAAGAAAACGGCACGGCGTACATCGCTCAGCGCAAAACCGCCGCCGCGGCCGCCGCGGCAGAGGCCGCCGAGGAGGCGGAGGAGGAAGAGGAAGGCGGCCGCGGACGGATACTGCTGTTCGTGGGCATCGCCGTGGCGGTGCTGGTGCTGGCGGCGGTCGCGCTGATTTCGCTGTTCAACGGTGCGCTGAACACCAACCGCGATGTGACGCAGAGCGCCACGCTGGACCCCAACCAGGTGTGGATCCCCGCGGAATCGCCCACGGCCACGCCCTATGTGGCGCCCACCTTCGCCGCGCTGGTGGATCCGGATCTTTCCTGGATGGATTACACCTATGACGGCGACGTGGAGGCGGATTACCAGCGGGCCCAGCGGGCCACGGCCACGCCCAAGCCCGCCGTCACCGGCGACAGCTCCGATTACAATATCGTGAACAACAACTCCAGCCAGACGGATGTGCGCCGGCTGCAGGAAAAGCTGGCCGCGCTGGGATGGCTGAGCAGCCAGAACCTGTCCGGAACCTACGACGACGCCACCCGGCAGGCGGTGCGCGATTTCCAGAGCTTCGTCAACGAGCATTACGATCCCGGCGCGAAGCTGAAGGTGGACGGCATCGCGGGGCCCAAGACGCTGCAGTGGCTGTACGAAACCAACGCCGTCAAGCCCACGCCCACGCCCCAGCCCCAGGTGACCGCCGAACCGGGTTCTTCCGTCACCGTGGACGACCGCGCTTCCGCCGAGGATGTCCGCGCCGTCCAGCAGAAGCTGATGACGCTGGGCCTGCTGCCGGAGGGCAGCGACGACGGCCGCTACGGCGCGGCGACGGCCACGGCGGTCAAGCAGTTCCAGAAGCGCGTGAACCAGCTGCAGGGCTACGAGGCCCTGGAGGTCACTGGCCGGATGGATCCGCAGAGCCTGGCCTTCCTGAATTACTACGCCAAGGAGTGGGAGCGCCTGCGCAGCGCGACGGCGGAGCCCACCGAGGTGCCCACGGCCTCTCCGGCGCCTACGGCCACGCCCGCGCCGGTGCCCACGCCCGAGAGCGGCGTAATCGACGCCAACGCTTCCAAGGAAGCCGTGCGCGGCGTGCAGCGGCTGCTGGTGCAGCTGGGCATGCTGCCCGCCGGCGGCGACGACGGTATTTACGGCAGCGCAACCATTTCCGCCGTGGCCAATTTCCAGCAGTGGGTGAACAACCAGCGCGACGAACAGACGCTGAAGGTCAACGGCGAGGTGGACGAGCTGACGCTGGCCTATCTGCAATACTGCGTGGAGCACAATCTGATGCCGGGCGGCACGCCCGCGCCCACGGCCACCGCCGCGCCCACCGAGGCGCCCGCGCCCACGGACGCGCCCGCCGAGCCGGACGAGCCGGATGAGAACGGCGAGATCACGGTCGATGCGGATTCCGACCCGGATTCCATCCGCTATGTCCAGCAGATGCTGGCCGAAGTGGGCCTGATGAGCGAAAACGGCGTGGACGGCGTGTACGGCAGGGGCACCACCGAAGCCGTGCGCCGGTTCCAGGAATGGGTGAACCGCACCCAGGGATCGGGCATACTGCCCGTCACCGGCCAGGTGGACAACAATACCCGCCTGGCGCTGGAATACGCCTATGACCACGGGCTGAAGTATGAAACGCCCGACCAGCCCACCGAAGCGCCCACCCAGGCGCCTACCGAGACGCCGACCGAAGCGCCTACCGCCGCGCCCACCGAGGCGCCCACCCAGGCGCCCGCCGAGCCGGACGAGCCGAACGAGAACCAGGAGATCTCCGTCGGCGCGGATTCCGACCCGGATTCCATCCGCTTCGTGCAGCAGATGCTGGCCGAAGTGGGCCTGATGAACGAAAGCGGCGTGGACGGCGTGTACGGCGGAGGCACCGTCGACGCGGTGCGCCGGTTCCAGCAGTGGGTGAACGACGTGCAGGGTCACGAGGTGCTGCCCGTCACCGGCCAGGTGGACGACAGGACCCGCCAGGCGCTGGAATACGCCTATGACCACGGCATGCGGTACGAGGGCTCGGCCCAGCCGACCGAGCCGCCCGCAGAAGTGCCCACCGAGCCGCCCGCGGAATCGCCCACCGAGCCGCCGCGCGTCGGCCAGGTGAACAGCGTGGATATCGCCATCGGCAGCAGCATCGCCGGCGGCGACGTGATCACGGTGTCCGAAGGGCAGTTTGAAATCCGCTGGCGCGCCGATGGCGATGTGGCCGCCTTCTACATCTACGTGGAGGACGGCAGCGGCGCAGGCATCATCGCGCGCGAGGCCGTGACCGATACCAGCTTCCCCGTGAACACCAGCCAGATGAGGCCCGGCGAGATCTACACGCTGCGCGTGGGCGCGCTGCCGGTGAACGGCGGCCAGGACGACATCGTGTGGCGCACGGCGCGCTTCACCACGCCGGAGAAGGCCACGCCCGAACCGGCGCCCACCGTCGGCGCGGTTTCCGCGCCCGGCATCAGCATCGCCGGCGTGGCGGCGGGCAGCAGCACCATCGTCATCGAACAGGATTCCTTCCAGATCAGCTGGGCTTCGGAGGGCGACGTGGAAACCTACTACGTGCGCATCACCGATTCCGACGGCCGCGAGACCGTGCCCTTCCAGAGCACGACGCAGACGGGGCTGTCCGTGAAAGCCTCGGCCATGCAGCCGGGCATGACCTACACGATCACCGTGGGCGCGCTGCCGGTGAACGGCACCCAGGAGGACGTGATGATCAGCCGCGCGACGTTCATGCTGCCGCTGCCCACGGAAGCGCCCACGGAGGAACCCACGCCAGAACCGACGGAGGTGCCTACGCCGGACCCTACTGAGGCGCCCACCCCAGCGCCCACGGCCGCCAGAGTTGGCCAGCCAGTGATTAACGTGGGTGGGTCAGCGTATCAGCAGGACGGCATTCCCTACCTGACCGACAACAGCATCATCGTCAGCTGGAACGCCGACGGCGATGTGCAGAGCTATACCATCTTCGTGGAAAACCAGGCGGGCGAACGCCAGAACCTGGGCACTACCACCGATACCAGCCGCACCGTGAACGCGCAGAGCCTGCCCGCCGGGCTGTACACGATCTACGTGGGCGCGCTGCCGGTGAACGGCGATGAGGACGATATGCAGTGGAGCAGCTATCGCTTCGGTATTCCCGCGCCCACGCCGCTGCCCACGGAAATTCCCACCCAGGCGCCCACGCCCGAACCGCCGCCGCCCACCGAGGCCCCGGCCGTCCAGGTGCGTGTCGAAGGGCCGATTTCCGGCAGCTCCGACGCGGATACCGTGCAGCAGCTGCAGATGAAGCTGTACAGCCTGGGCCTGCTTTCCACCGACGGGCTGCAGCCCGGCGTGCTGGACCAGAAGACGCTGCAGGCCGTGGCCGATTTCCAGACCCGCATGAACGAGACCTACGGCGCGGGGCTGGTGGTCATCGATCCCATGGATCCCACCTCTGTGGTGGATGAAGCCACCGTGCGCGCGCTGTTCGGCAACTGAACGAAGGATGAAGGGCTGTCCCAAATCGGGACAGCCCTTTTGTCACCTGCCAAAACTCCGCAAGCGGGGAAATGCGGGCCGTACGGGCGGCCTCTATAATAGACCTCGACAGGGGGTGAAGGACATGGAGTGGATCGCGGCGATGCAGCGGGCGATCGCCTATATGGAAGCGCACCTGATGGAGGACATCAACTACGAGGACGTGGCAAAGCACGTGCACACCTCGAGTTACGAGTTTCACAGGGCGTTCAGCTTCCTGACGGGCATGACCGCCAACGCCTATATCCGCAATCGCAGATTGTCCATGGCGGGCAGGGAAATCGTGGAAACCGATGCCAGGATCACGGACATCGCGCTGAAATACGGGTATGAAACGCCGGAGAGCTTCACCAAGGCCTTCACGCGGTTCCACGGCGTCGCGCCCAGGGCCGCCCGGGAGACGGCCGCGAAGCTCGCGCTCTTCAACCCCCTGGCAATCAAGATTACGGTGGAAGGTGGCAAAAGCATGGATTACAGGATCGTACAGACGAAGGCATTGAAGTTCATCGCGCTGGTGCGGAGCTTCCGAAACGAGATCATCAACGACGAAGAAAACCACGAGATCGCCGATTTTTGGGACGAGTGCAACCGGAACCAGCTTCTGGGACCCATTTGGATGCTCAGGCCGGACGGGAAGCGGGATCTTTACGGGCTGTGTTCGCCCACGAGGGAAGGAGCCGACACGTTTGACTACGGCATAGGCATGCCGATCGACGGGGACACGGCGGCGTTTGATCCGGCGAAACTGGAGAAGGCCGGGTTCAGCATCTGGGACGTGAAGCCGGGCACGTACGTCGTGTTCGACTGCATTGGCGAGAACGGGGACTGCATCAGCCAGACCTGGGCGAAGTTCTATCAGGAATTTCTGCCTCAGATGGGCTATGAAGCGGAGGAAGAGACGGATTACGAGCTCTATTACGAGAACGGCAGGCCCGGCCTGTTCTGCGAGCTGTGGATTCCGGTGCGGAAGAAATAAGAGGCCGCGTCCCGGAGATCGGAGCGTGGCGCGTTCAGGGGTGGAGATGAGGTTGGCCGCCGATGCGAAACCGGACCTCTTCCGCCTCGCTCCGCGCGGCACCTTCCGGGCGCCCGCCCGGAGTTCGGTAACCTCTACGGAGGAATCGCCGTTTCCCCGTAGGGGCGCCCAATGGGCGCCCGCCCCGAACTCGATAAAACGAAAGATTCCCCGCGCTGGAATCAATGGCGCGGGGAATCGTGTCTTATGTCGCGGCAGTAATTGGGGTCGAGCGCACCGCGCTCGCGCAGGCTCAGCCTGTTACTGGATGATCACCGTCATGCCCGCGGCGCAGTTTTCATAGATCCAGCGGGCGTCCTCCACGGCCAGGCGCACGCAGCCGTGGGAGGCGTTGCGGCCCAGGTTATTCACCGAAGCGCGGGTGGGATTCTTGTCGCCCTTGTTCTTGAACAGCACCGAATGGAAGAAGTAATTATCCTTGATCTGGAAAGCGTAGCGCACCCAGATGCTGGAATCGGCCATGTAATACCAGTCGCTGATCGGGCCGACGGCCTGATAGGTGCCCTTCAGCGTGGGCGTGGCCTTCGCGCCGGTGGTGCACTTGAACAGCTTCACATCTTCGTTGTACCCGTCGCCGGTCCAGGCCATGATGCGCACCTTGTTCATCTTCGTGGAGACGTAGGCGATGTAGGGCGATACGTACTGGTCGGATTCCAGGGCGAGATCGGAAAACAGCACCCGCTGCGTGTCGGGATCGCATTCGCCGGTCTCCTCCAGGCCGTTGCGGCGCTGGAAGTATTTCAGGGCCAGGGCGGTGTTCGATCCGAACGCGCCGTCGACGCCCGAAGCCAGGTATTTCAGCGCCTTCAGCCGCTTCTGCACGCGTCGCGCGTCGCGACCGGTATCGCCCTGGCGCACCGTGGGGCCGTAAATCGCCGAAGCGCCCAGCATGAAGGCGAACCAATCCTCGTTCACGGAGCCGTCTGTGAGGATCGTCTCGGTGGAAATCACCGGCACGTCCATGACCGCGGGCATATCGCCCGCGAAATCGATGGCCGCGAAGGCCGCTTCGCGCTCGTTCTGGCGGTCCTGCATGAAATCCACGGCGTTCGGCGCGGCAAATTCCATATACGCCCGCACGCACTTCTTGGTGTTCTTGCCGAACACGCCGTCCGGCGTCCCGTCCAGGAAGCCCGCCGTGACCAGCATCCGCTGCACCGCGTAGACCGCCATGCCCTTGCTGCCCTCGTCCAGCGTGCCCATGTTCAGATCCGCGTACAGCGACCGGACGATTTCAACGGTCACGCCGTCGGCGGCGGAGAGCCCCCGGTCGCCGGCGTAGGCGGTAACGGCCACCGAAGTGCCGGAGCCGTAGATGCCGTCGGGTTCCCCTTCGAAGTAGCCCAGCTGCTTCAGATCCTCCTGCAGGCGGGAAACGCCTGCGCCCTTTGCGCCTTCGGCCAGCAGCGGCCGCGCCGCCGGTTCCGCGGCCGCGAACGGCGCCGCGGCCATCATCGCCAGCAGCGTCAGCAATGCCAGGATTCGCTTTGCCATGTCGTGTTCCTCCCGGCGGCACCGCGGCCGCCCATGCATTGTAACAGATAATACCATCATATTATTATTGCGGCGGACTGTCAATGGATGCGCGTGTAAAATGCGTTGGGTTTTTCGATGACGCGGGGGTTTTCATCCCGGCGATTGACACCGCCGCGAGGGCCGTGATACAATCACTTCGGCAAATCCCGGCAAAGGAGCTGGCGCAAATGAAGACCAGGGCGGTGCGCATCCACGGCAAGATGGACCTGCGGCTGGAGGAGATCGAGCTGCCGGAGGTGGGCCCGGACGACGTGCGGGTGAAGGTCGTGTGCGATTCGATCTGCATGAGCACCTATAAGGCGGCGGCGCAGGGCGCGGCGCACAAGCGCGTTCCCGACGACGTGGCCGAGCATCCCACCATCGCGGGCCACGAATTCTGCGGCGTGATCGACGCCGTGGGCGAAAACTGGCGGCACCGGTACAGGGAAGGCCGGGGCTGCGCCATCCAGCCCGCCCACTTCTACAAGGGCAGCCAGATGACGCCGGGCTATTCCTATCCGTATTGCGGCGGCGACGCGGAATACTGCATGATCCCCATGGAGACGCTGCTGGCGGACTGCCTGCTGGACTACGACGCGGACACCTTCTTCCAGGGCTCGCTGGCCGAACCGATGAGCTGCATCATCGGCGCGTTCCACGCCATGTACCACGTGCGGCCCGGCCGGTACGAACACGAAATGGGCATCGTGGAGGGCGGCAATATGGCGCTGCTGGGCGCTGCCGGACCGATGGGCCTGGGCGCCATCGATTTGGCGCTGCACGGCGGGCGCCGGCCCGGCATGCTGGTGGTGACCGACATCGACGGCGCGCGGCTGGAACGGGCCGGGCGCATCTATTCCGTGGCGCACGCCCGGGATCTGGGCGTCGATCTGCGCTACGTGAACACCGCCCTGCCCGGCAACGATACCGCGGGCCTGCGCGGCCTGACCGGCGGCCGGGGATACGACGACGTGATGTGCTTCGCGCCCGTGAAATCCCTGGTGGAACAGGCGGACGCGCTGCTGGCCTTCGGCGGCTGCCTGAACTTCTTCGCCGGGCCCACCGACCGCGCGTTCAGCGCGGAACTGAACCTGTACAACGTCCACTATCAGTACACCCACGCGATCGGCACCTCCGGCGGCAGCGCCGGGGACATGCGCGAAGCCATCGCCCTGATGACCGCCGGGAAGATCAACCCCGCCGCGATGATCACCCACGTCGGCGGACTGGACGCCGCGGCGGCGACCACGCTGGATCTGCCGAACATCGGGGGCGGCAAAAAGCTAATCTACACCCATATCGACATGCCGCTGACCGCCATCGCCGATTTTGAAAAGCTGGGCGAGACCGACCCGCTGTTCGCCCGGCTGGCGGAGATCACCGCCCGCCACAACGGGCTGTGGAGCGGCGAGGCGGAACGGTTGCTGCTGGGGGAGCGGGGAAGACGGACGGAGGCCAGGAAATAAATGAGGAGTGGGGAAGTGAGGCGTGAGGAGTATAGGATGGCTTTTCGCCGTCGGGTCGCTTCATCTCAACGGTGAACGCGCAGCGCCCGAACGGAAGATGTGCGATCCTCTGCGCTGATGCCGATCGCTGGGGAGCCGGTTTTGCGCCGGCCCTTTTTTTATCCCAGCAGCCAGGCGAATCCCTTCGCCGTGCGGCCCTCCGGATCGGCAAAGTGGTTGCCCGGGTTCCATTCCAGCACGCACGCCGGTCCGCCCTTCAACAGCGCGTATTGCTCGCGAACGGCGTCGCCCACCCGGGCCATCACCGGGTTCCGCGCCTTTTCCTCCCGGTCGCCCAGGGAGAGGTAAACCCGCCCGGCCCGCGTCGGATTGCGGCGGGCGAAATCCAGCCAGCCCGGGTACCAGACCGACGGGGAAACCGCCGCCACGCCGCTGAAGCGGTCGGTCCG